>NZ_JBDMHA010000067.1:0-10772 GCF_039752985.1 Collinsella aerofaciens | reverse complement strand
GATCCGCAGGCTGCCGTCAATGGCGCCGCAGTTCCTGCGCTCGGCACCGGCTATCGCCGTATCTTCACTCTCAAGCAACGTGAGCTCACGCAAACCGTCGCTTGGCTGGTCGATGGCGTCGAAGCACTCGACCGCTATGGCGTGGATATCCCGGAAGATGCCCGCGTACTCGCGCGACGATGCTGGCCGGGAGCCCTGACTATCGTGGTCAAGGCAGCCCCCTGCGTGCCGACCTTTATGCGCGCTGCCGACGACACCGTGGCCCTGCGCGCTTCGGCCTCTCCCGTGGTCCAAGCGCTCATCCGCGCCTGCGGCAGTCCCCTTGCCTGCACGAGCGCCAACACGCACGGCGCGCCTTCGCCGGCAAGCTTTGCCGCCGTCGAGGGCCGCATCCTGGAGGGGGTCGATGTTGCCGTCGACGCCGGTGAGACCCCGTGTCGCTACGCCTCGACCATCGTGTCGTTCCAGCACGGCGGGCTCCAGATCCTGCGCCAAGGCGCACTTCCCGCATCAGAGATCGAGCGGGTCCTGTCCGACCCGATGCAATAGAAGGGTGTAAGCGATGTCGTTGAATCTGGGCAGCCTGGGCATGGAAGATGCCTCGTTTAACTTTGGCGGTTCCTACATCATGGCGCTCGACTGCGGCACTACCTCGGTACTCGCGGCCATTGTCGACGAATACGGCTGCATCGTTGCCCAGGCGCGTCGTAGCGTCAAAACCAGCTTCCCGCGCCCCGGCTGGGTGGAGCAGGATCCCACGGAGGTGCTTGCCAGCCAGATCGGCGTGATGATGGAGGTTCAGTTTAAGAGCGGCATCCATTCCGATCGCATCGCCGCCATCGGCATCTCCAACCAGCGCGAGACCACGGTGGTCTGGGACCGCGTGAGCGGCCAGCCCATCTATAACGCCATCGTATGGCAGTGCCGTCGTACCGCGCCGGCGATCGACGCGTTGGTTGAACAGGGTTGCGAGGAGCTGGTGCGCTCCCGCACGGGACTTACGCTTGACCCGTATTTCTCGGCCTCCAAGGTGCAGTGGATTCTCGACAACGTCGACGGCGCACGCGAGAGCGCGGCGGCGGGCGACCTCATGTTTGGCACCATCGACACCTGGCTCATCTACAACCTCACCGGCGGCCAGGTCTTTGCCACCGACTACACCAATGCCAGCCGCACGGCACTCTTTAATATCCATACGCTCGATTGGGACGACGACCTGCTGGCGCTCTTTGACGTTCCACGTTCCATGATGCCCGAGGTTCGCTGGAGCTCGGGCGACTACGGCCGCGTCGCGAGCGACATCATGACCAACATGCCGCCCATCATGGGCGTGGCGGGCGACCAGCAGGCATCGCTGTTCGGCCACTGCTGCTTCTATCCCGGCCAGACCAAAAACACCTATGGCACGGGCTGCTTTATGCTCATGAACACCGGTGACGAGATCGTCGAATCCAAGAATGGCCTGGTCTCCACCATCGGTATCGCTGCGGACGGCAAAGTCAGCTATGCGCTCGAGGGCTCTATTTTTGCCGCCGGTTCAACGATGAACTGGCTTCGCAACAACATGGGCATCATCTCGAGTGTGAGCGAGTCGGCACAACTCGCCGCTTCGATTAGCGACAACGAGGGCTGCTACTTCGTTCCCGCCTTTGCAGGTTTGGGTGCTCCCTGGTGGGACCCGCATGCCCGCGGTATCGTGTGCGGTCTGACCGGCGCCTCGAGCCGTGCGACCATCGTACGTGCCGCCTGCGAATCCATGGCATATCAGAGCTACGACGTGCTGCGCGCCATGGAGCAGGACGTGGGGCTTTCGATTGAGCGCCTGTCTGTCGATGGCGGTGCCTCGCGCAACGAGTTCATCATGCAATTCCAGGCCGACCTGCTGGATATCCCCGTGCTGCAATGCGAGACGGTGGAGACCACGGCAATCGGTGCCGCGTACTTGGCGGGTCTTGCCGTCGGCTATTGGGAAGACCTTGAAGAGCTGGAGCAAAATGCCCAGATCGTTAGGACCTTCCTTCCCCATATGTCCGCCGAGCGTCGCGAGCAAAACCTTGCGGGCTGGCGTGATGCAGTCAAGCGCTCGCTCAGTACCGCACAGTAGGGCTGCGATGGGCTGCTCGATACAACAAACCGCTAAACTTATGCATGGCGTGCGGCGGCAACATTGCTGCGCGCCTTGTCAGCAAGGCCGTTTTGCGGCTGCAACGAAAGGGGCAATCAACCCATGACCGTCACCTACGATGCGTCCCGTGTGACGCTTGTCGATCATCCGCTCGTCCAGCACAAGCTGTCGATCCTGCGCGACAAAAACACCGGCACCAACCAGTTCCGTCAGCTCGTGCGCGAACTCGCGCTTTTTGACGGCTACGAGGCCATGCGCGACCTGCCTATGGAAGACGTCGAGGTCGAGACCCCCATCACTACTGCCACGTTCAAACAGCTTGCCGGCAAGAAGCTCGCCATCGTGCCCATCCTGCGTGCGGGCCTTGGCATGGTCGACGGTATCCTCGACCTGGTGCCCTCCGCTCGCGTGGGCCACATCGGCATGGAGCGCGACGAGGTTACCCATGAACCTCACGAGTATTACTGCAAGATGCCCAAGGATATCGACCAGCGTATCTGTCTGGTCGTCGACCCTATGCTCGCCACGGGCGGCTCGGCCGAGATGGCCATCAGCTATCTGCGCGAGCGCGGCGTCAAGGACATTCGCATGCTGTGCATCGTCGCGGCCCCCGAGGGCCTCAAGTCACTGACCGAGAAGGATCCCGACGTGCATATCTATACCTGCGCTATCGACGACCATCTCAACGAGGCCGCCTACATCGTTCCCGGCCTCGGCGACGCCGGCGACCGCATCTTCGGCACGCTCTAGTCGCTGGGCTAAGACGGCCGCGGCTGCAAATACGAAGAAACGGTGCGCGCGGTCGAACAAAAGGCGACCGCGCGCACTCCTGTTAACGGACGTTTAGCCCAGAGGGGTTCGAGAAAAACGTATTACCTACCTGCGGCATAAAGAAGGTCTTAAGAAAACGAACAGGTGCGTATTAACCGATGCTTTTTCGGTTGTACTTTAGCGATTGGCTCGTACAATAGTCACCAATGTTTGGCGGGAACTGTTCTGGGAAGCGTTAAAAAAAGAAAGTGAGGACGCCAGTGTTTCAGATAGCCGATCTGCTCGCTATCGTTGCAGGCGCCATCGCGGGCGCGGTCGCCTTTCTTCCCTTTGTTTTTACGCTCAAGCCGGTTCTTGACGATAAACAGAATGCGGACATGCTCAAGGGTATGGTGAGCCTGGCGGTCTCGGCAATCGCCCTGCTCGTCTTTACCTTGGTTGTGTTTGCGTTGTTCGGAGAGGCGTTTCGCATGTTCCTCCTGGGCGAGGCGATCGGCTTCGTGGCCTTTATGGCCGCCTGCGCGGTTCGCGTCGCCAAGGTGCTGCGAGATCCTCATGAGGTCGAAAGGTAAGTCGTGGAAATTTTTGAAAAGCTGCCTGATGAGATTAATCATCTGGTCAGCGAGTTCAGCTCCACCCCTGTCGTGGGCGATCTGAGCTGCGGCATCACGCAGTACTCGTTTTGGCTGATCGTCTCCACGATCGTGCTCCTGATCGTCCTGGCCGTGTTCAAGAAGAAGCAGACCCTGGTTCCCAAGGGCTTCTTCGTCAACGGTTTCGAGTACATCATCGAGTACGTCGAGAACGATATCGGCAAGGGCGTCGTGGGTGAGAACTGGAAGAAGCACTTCCCGTTCCTGTGCTCGCTTTTCCTGTTCATCCTGATCAATAACATGATTGGCCTGATTCCGGGAATGAAGCCCGGCACCGGCGCAATCGGCTCCACCGCCGCGCTCGCCATCTTCGCCTTCGTGTACTTCATCTACTACGGATGCAAGGCTCACGGCGTGATCGGCTACATCAAGAGCCTCGCCCCGCAGGGCGTGAGCTTCCCGATGAACGTGCTTGTGTGGGTCGTCGAGCTTTTCTCGACCTTCCTGCGCCTCATCACGCTTGCCGTCCGTCTGTTCTGCAACATGTTCGCAGGACACGTGGTCATGGGCTCGTTCGCCATCATGGCGAGCATGTTCATGCAGCCGCTGCTTCAGCAGGTTTCCGCGGCTCACGCCGTCGGCGCCCTGCCTTCGCTGGCCTGGCTTGCCATCCTCATCCTGATCTATGCGATCGAGCTTGTAGTCGGCGCCATCCAGGCTTATGTCTTCACGGTCCTTACCGCCGTGTATGTCTCCGAGGCAGAGGAGGTTGCGGAGGAGGAGTAGTCTTCCGTTCGCGCCTTAAAGGTAAGGCAATTCGTTAAACCGCTGGTGCCCGTACCCATGGAGCCCGGCAGTTATAAATAAGGTTATCCTGCGTGAAATAAGACACGCACGACAAAGGAGGAATCGTGGGAGTTATCGGTTACGGTCTCGGTGTTATCGGCGCTGGTCTTGCTATCGGCCTGTCTGCTCTGGGTGCTACGGGTGCTATGGCCCGTCAGCCTGAGGTCCAGGGCCGCGTGTTCACCGTCTTCATCATGGGCTCCGCCTTCGGCGAGGCTCTGGCTCTGATCGGCTTCGTTGTCGCGCTGATCGTTAAATAGCACGGAGCGTCAAGTATGAATCTTTCATCCCAGAAGAGCGCGATCGCACTCTCCGCGTCCGCGGCCGCGCTGCTCATGCCGGTTTCCGCGTTCGCCGAGGACGGCGCTGCCGGTGCGGACATCCTCATCCCTAAGATGGCGGAGTTCATCCCGGCACTTATCGCCTTCCTGATCATCTGGATCGTGCTGGCCAAGGTCGCCCTGCCGGGCATCATGAAAACCATGGAGGAGCGCGGCAAGAAGATCGAGGAGAGCCTCGACGAGGCCGAGAAGACCAAGCAGGAGGCTATCGCCAAGCGCGCTGAGTCCGACTCGATCGTCACCGACGCCCGTCGTCAGGCTGCCGACATCGTTCTCGAGGCCCGTAAGGACGCCGAGTCCGAGCGCGCCCGTATCATCGAGGCTGCTCACAAGGAGGCCGAGGAGATCATCGCCAAGGCCCATACGACCGTCGAGGACGAGCGCAAGTCCATCTACGCCGGTGCCGCGAGCTCCATCGCCGACCTGTCCGTTGCCGTCGCCACCAAGATCGTGGGCGAGGCACTCGAGGACGATGCCGAGCAGAAGAAGCTCATCGAGCGCTACATCCAGGAAGCAGGTAGCCTGAATGCCGACTAGCCGCTATCAGGACAAGGTGCTCGAGACCTACGCGCGTTCCCTTTTGGAAGCCGCCAAGGCCGAGAACCATGTGTTCGAGGACCTCGAGATGGTCGAGCGCTTGGCTTCTGCCAGCCCCGAGATCATCGCCGTGCTCGACACCATGTCCAAGCGCGACCAGCTCGACCTTCTTCCCAAGGTGGCAGCTGCCTTTAAGTATGTTGCCGAGGAAGACGAGGATGTAGTGGGCGTGACCGTCACCACGGCGATCCCGCTCGACGACGAGCTGCGTCAAACCATCACTAAGAAATGCGAGCAGGACTTCGGCCGCAAGGTATTCCTTATCGAGCAGGTCGACCCGTCTATCGTGGGCGGCCTGGTGCTCGAGGCCCGCGGCGAGCGTCGTGACATCTCCGTCAAGACGCAGCTGCGCATCGCGCAGGAGACCCTCGCAAACTCTGCTAATTCGTACGGAGGTGAAGCCTAATGTCCGAAACCCTCAATGCCCAGGATATCGCCAAGAAACTGCAGGAGCAGCTCACGAGCCTCTCCGCGACGGTCGATACGCATGAGGTTTCAACGGTCGACGAGGTAGGCGACGGCATCGCGCGCGTCTCCGGCCTCAAGAGTGCCATGGCAGGCGAGCTTCTGGAGTTCAAGAGCTCCGATACCGGTGAGACCGTATTCGGCCTCGCCCAGAACCTTGACCGTGACGAGGTCGGCGCCGTTCTGTTTGGTGCCGTCGACTCCATCAAGGAAGGCGACGAGTGCCGCACCACTGGCCGCATTATGGATATTCCCGTGAGCCGTGCAATGCTCGGCCGCGTCGTCAATCCGCTCGGCCAGCCCATCGACGGTTTGGGTGACATTGTCGCCACGCACCGTCGTCCCATCGAGTTCAAGGCCCCCGGCGTCATCGACCGTACCCCGGTGTGCGAGCCGGTTCAGACCGGTCTGCTCGCTATCGACTCCATGGTGCCTATTGGCCGCGGTCAGCGTGAGCTCATCATCGGCGACCGTAAGACCGGTAAGACCGCCATCGCCATCGACGCTATCCTCAACCAGCGCGGCAAGGGCATGGTCTGCATCTATGTCGCCATCGGCCAGAAGGCCTCCACGGTTGCCAACATCCGTGAGACCCTCGCTCAGCACGGTGCGCTCGACTACACCATCATCGTTTCGGCCACTGCTGCCGATTCCGCCCCTATGCAGTACATCGCGCCTATGGCCGGTGCCGCTATTGGCGAGTTCTTCATGTACAACGGCGAGGACGGCAAGCCCGCCAGCGAGACCAACCCCGGCGGCCACGTGCTCGTCATCTACGACGACCTGTCCAAGCAGGCTGTGGCCTACCGTCAGATGTCGCTGACGCTGCATCGTCCGCCCGGACGCGAGGCTTATCCTGGCGACATCTTCTACCTGCACTCTCGTCTGCTCGAGCGTGCCGTCAAGATGTCCAAGAAGAACGGTTACGGCTCCATGACGGCCCTGCCGATTATCGAGACCCAGGATGGCGACGTTTCGGCCTACATTCCGACAAACGTCATTTCCATTACCGATGGTCAGATTTACCTGCAGTCCGAGCTCTTCTTCCAGGGCCAGCGCCCGGCAGTCGACGTGGGTATCTCCGTGTCCCGCGTCGGTGGTGACGCTCAGACCAAGGCCATGAAGCAGGTTGCCGGCAACCTTCGCCTGGACCTCGCTTCATATCAGGAGCTCGCCGGCTTTACGCAGTTCGGCTCCGACCTTGACGAGGCTACGCAGAAGCAGCTTACCCACGGCGCTCGCATGACCGAGCTCCTTAAGCAGCCGCGCTACAAGCCGTTTGAGGTTTCCGAGCAGATCGTTACGCTGTTTGCCGGCAACGAGGGCTTCCTCGACGATCTCGAGATCGCCGACGTGCTTCCCTTCCGTGCCGAGCTCATCGAGTACATGGACAACGGTTTTGGCTCGTTGCTCGACAAGGTTCGCGCCAAGAAGATCGACGATGACACCAAGGCTGAGCTCCTGCGCGTCATCGGCGACTTTAAGCAGCAGTTCATGGCAAAGCACCATGCCGATACGACTGGATCAGAGGAGAACTAAGCCCTATGGCCAACCTTCGCGACATTAAGAAGCGAATCTCCTCGGTTACCACGACCAAGCAGATCACGCGCACGATGGAAATGGTCTCTACGGCCAAGATTCGTCGTGCCCTCGATCGCTCCAAGCAGGCCGAGCCCTATAAGGAGGCGCTGACCGACGTCATGTTGACGGTTGCCGGCGACGCCTCCTGCTCGGGTACCGACCCCATGCTGCAGAGGCATGAGACGGTAAAGCGCGGCCTGATTGTCGTCATTGCTTCGGACCGCGGCCTTGCCGGCGGTTTCAATACGACGGTGGAGCGCACGGCCGAAAAGCTCGCCGCTTCTTGGGCGAACAATAGCATCGAGTGCGAGATCATTGCGTGCGGACGCAAGCCGGCCACGTATTTCCGCGACCGCGCGAACGTCATCATGCACTTTGAGGGCAATTCCTCCGAGCCCGATTTCAATCAGGCTCGCATGATTTCCTCTCATATCTGCGATGCGTATCGTGCCGGTGAGCTTGACCGTGTCGAGCTTGTCTACCACCACGCCAAGAACCGCGTGGATCAGGAGCTTCGCGTCGAGCACTTGCTGCCGCTCGATCCCGAGATGATCGCTATGGCCCACGGTCCGCGTAAGAACGAGACCGACGCCCCTAAGCGCATCTCGTCCACGTTCGAGTTCGTGCCCTCTCCCGAGCATGTTCTCGGCAAGCTTGTACCGTCGTATATCCTGACGGTCATCTACCAGGCCCTGATCGATTCGGCGGCTGCCGAGCAGGGTGCACGCCGCAAGGCCATGCACTCCGCGACGGAAAACGCCACCGCGATCATCTCGACCCTTACCCGCACGTATAGTCGCGTGCGTCAGGCTTCGATCACGACCGAGATTAACGAGATCGTCGGCGGAGCCTCAGCATTGGAGGAACAGTAATGGCTAATAACACCGTAAAGCTTGCGGTCGAGGAAGCCACCAAGAAGACGACTGCCGGTGATGGTCGCATCGTTCGTATCATCGGCCCTGTCGTCGACGTCAAGTTTGACGGCGCGGTGCCCCCGATCTACAACGCGCTCACGGTCGAGGCCGAGACCCCGATCGGTCATCTGAGCACGATCCTCGAGGTCGAGAGCCAGCTTCCGGGCGGCGTCGTCCGCACGGTCGCCATGTCCTCGACCGACGGCCTGCAGCGCGGCCTCATCGCCACCGATACCGGTGAGCCCATGAAGATGCCGGTCGGCCCCAAGACGCTCGGCCGCATTTGGAATGTCATGGGCAAGCCCGTCGACGGCAAGCCCATGCCCGAGGTGGAGGAGTTCTACCCCATCCACCATGCAGCGCCCCGTTTCGACGAGCTCACCACCAAGACCGAGATCTTCGAGACCGGCATCAAGGCCGTCGACCTGCTCGAGCCCTACATCCGTGGCGGCAAGACAGGCCTGTTCGGCGGCGCCGGCGTCGGAAAGACCGTTCTGATTCAGGAGCTCATCAACAACCTCGCCCAGGAGCACGGCGGCACCTCGGTGTTCACCGGCGTCGGCGAGCGTACCCGCGAGGGCACCGACCTGTTCCTCGAGATGAGCGAGTCTGGCGTTATCGACAAGACCTGCTTGGTCTATGGTCAGATGAACGAGCCGCCCGGAGCGCGTCTGCGCATCGGTCTGGCCGGCCTTACCACCGCTGAGTATTTCCGTGATCGTGGCCAGGACGTCCTGCTGTTCATTGACAACATCTTCCGCTTCTCCCAGGCAGGTTCCGAGGTTTCCGCACTGCTGGGCCGTATGCCGTCCGCCGTTGGTTACCAGCCCACGCTGGCAACCGAGATGGGCGACCTCCAGGAGCGCATTACCTCGACCAAGACGGGCTCCATTACCTCCGTCCAGGCTGTCTACGTCCCCGCAGACGACCTGACCGACCCGGCGCCTGCCACGACGTTTACGCACCTCGATGCCACCACGGTTCTTTCGCGTAGTATTTCGTCGCTCGGCCTGTTCCCGGCTATCGACCCGCTCGCGTCTTCCTCCGACGCTCTCGATCCCTCGATCGTCGGCGAGGAGCACTACCGTGTCGCCGTCAAGGTCCAGGAGCTCCTGCAGGAGTACTCCGACCTTCAGGACATCATCGCCATCCTGGGTATGGACGAGCTGTCCGAGGAGCAGCGCCTTACGGTCAACCGTGCCCGTAAGATCCAGCAGTTCCTCTCGCAGTCCTTCCACGTCGCCGAGAAGTTCACCGGCAACCCCGGTGTCTACGTCCGCGTCGAGGATACCGTCCGCTCCTTCGCCGAGATTGTCGACGGCAAGGCCGATGACCTGCCCGAGCAGGCTTTCCGCTATGCTTCCACGATTGAGGACGTGCGCGAGCGCGCCCGCAAGATGGGGGAGAAGTAGGTTATGCGTATCCGCATCGTGTGCCCCGTGAGCTGCGCCTATGAGGGCGACGCTGCGTTTGTGTCGATTCCGTCCACGGATGGCGAGTTTGGCGTTCTGCCTGCTCACTCCAGCGAGATCTGCACGATCGACCGCGGTTACGTTCGCGTTTCCGATAAGGCCATGGGCACTGTCGACCACACGTTTGCCGTGGCCGGCGGCTATGCCCAGGTTGCGGACGATGTCGTGACCGTTCTCGCCGAGCGCGCTTGCGATTTGGCGACCGTCGATGCCGACAAGCTTAAAGCTGATATTCAAGGTTTTGAAGAGAAGCTGGGTAATTTGTCGGAGGATGATGCACGCCGCGCCTACCTCTATAATGAAATCGCATGGTGTAAGCTCAAGCTTGCCCAATAGTCAAACGATTTAGCGTTCGACCATTTGCGAACACATCATGCCCGGGATGGCCCAGCCATCCCGGGCATGCTTTTTGAAAGGGTAGACCTTGGATATTATCCGCGTTGAGGGTGGCCACGCCATCGGAGGCTCTGTGCCCGTTTCGGGCGCCAAGAACTCCGCGCTCAAACTCATGGCGGCAACGCTTCTGGCGCCGGGCAAGACGACGCTGCAGAACGTGCCCGATATTTCCGATGTCCACGTGATGGGCAAGGTGCTCAAGGGTATGGGCGCCACAATCGATGTCCTTGACGAGCACACGCTCGAGATTGATACCTCTCAGGTCGATTCTTGGGAGGCCCCCTACGAGCTCGTTGCCAAGATGCGTGCTTCCACCGCCGTGATGGGACCCCTGCTGGGTCGCTTCCATCGCGCCAAGATCGCCATGCCGGGCGGCTGCAACCTGGGTGCTCGCAAGATCGATATGCACATTCTTGGTCTTGAGGCCCTGGGCGTTGAGTTCGATACCGCCCACGGCTACATCAACGCTAATGCGCCCCAAGGTCTGCGCGGTACCACCGTCACGCTCGAGTTCGCCAGCGTCGGTGCGACCGAGAACCTCATCATGGCATCCGTGCGCGCGCAGGGCACCACGGTTATCGACAATGCCGCCCGCGAGCCCGAGATCGTCGATCTCGCCAACATGCTCAACGAGATGGGCGCCAAGATTGTCGGCGCGGGTACGCCCGTCG
>NZ_JBDMHA010000066.1:0-10913 GCF_039752985.1 Collinsella aerofaciens | reverse complement strand
GGGCCTGGACCGCTCCATGATTCTGGGCTATGGCCACGACGATCGCGTCTGCGCTTACCCCTCTATGCTTGCCCAGATCGACGTCGCAAACGTGGAGCGCACGAGCATCACGCTCATCGTCGACAAGGAGGAGATCGGCTCCGTGGGTGCCACCGGCATGACGAGCCGCTTCTTCGAGAACACCGTCGCCGAGATCATGACGCTCGCCGGCGAGGATAGCCCACTGGTTCTGCGCCGTGCACTCGCCCACAGCCGTATGCTCTCCTCTGACGTGTCCGCCGGCTTCGACCCGGGCTACGCCGGCAAGTTCGAGACCAAGAACGCAGCCTTTATGGGTCGCGGCCTGTGCTTTAACAAGTACACGGGCAGCCGCGGCAAGGGCGGCTCCAACGACGCCGACGCCGAGTACGTGGCCCTCGTCCGCGACATCATGGACGAGGCCGGCGTGGACTTCCAGACCTGCGAGCTCGGCCGCGTCAATGCAGGCGGCGGCGGCACCATCGCCTACATCATGGCCAAGTACGGTATGAACGTCATCGACTCCGGCGTTGCCGTCCTGTCCATGCACGCCCTGTGGGAGGTCGCCAACAAGGCCGATATCTACGAGGCCTACCGCGGCTACAAGGCCTTCATTGAGCGTGCCTAACTAGCCCCTCATCAGTTGCGGTGAAATAGTTCCTAAATAGCCCTTTAAACAGGCAAAACAAGAACTATTCCACCGCAACTTCTTTTTGGCAGAGGAGAATCCATGCTGCAGGTCATCATTTCGCCCGCAAAGCAGATGCGCGCGGCCCAAGACGCTTTTGAAGTCCTGGGCATTCCACCCTTTGCGCACGAGACGGCTCGCCTCCACCGCGCGCTGCTAGATATCGAGCGAAATGAAGGCAGCGGCGGCTTGCAGGCGCTTTGGAACGTAAGCGACAAACTGCTGGGGTCTTGCCTCGACACTCTGCATGAGTTCGAGCCCATCCTGAAAAACGACGACCTCGACAATCCCGATATCGCCCGTAACGTCTCTCCCGCCGTCATGTCCTACCACGGCATTCAGTACCAGAGCATGGCGCCTGAGGTGATGGATTCCGCACAGCTCGCATGGCTGCAAAGCCACCTGTGGATCCTCTCGGGCCTTTACGGATGCGTTCGCCCCTTTCATGCCGTCGAACCGTATCGGCTGGAGATGGGCGCGAAGCTCGCCGTCGACGATGTCTGTGACCTCTATGCGTTTTGGGGCGATAAGCTCGCACGGACTATCGTTCCGACAGGCTCAAACACCACGATCGTCAACCTCGCCAGCGTGGAATACGCCAAAGCCGTTCTGCCCCACCTTGCCGCCGACGTCACGGCCGTCACTTGTCTCTTTGGCGAAGGTGTCCGCAACGGCAAGCCCATCCAGCGCTCGACCGCCAGCAAAAAGGCGCGCGGCTCCATGGTGCGCTGGATGGCAGAAAACAAGCTCGAGGATGCAAGCGAACTTACCGCATTCAACATCGGCTATCGGCACATCCCCGAGCTTTCAGACAAAAACACCCTGGTTTTCATGAACGCGCAGGCACTATAGGCCCGCCGTTTCCAAACACCCCGTTACTCCGCCAAGCCATCGGCCTTTGCAATCTCGCTCGTCGAGCCATTTTGGTAGGTAATCTTAACGTGCTCTACGTCGGATACCGTAACGCCCGACGGAGGTTCCAGACGCCACTCCGTCAGAGCGATATCCATGGTCGTGGGCACATCGCCCTGATCTTTGAGCTTCACCATGAGTGTTTTGAGTGCCTCATCAAACGTCACGCGTTCGATTTCTTCGCCCGGAATAGACCCGCCGCTCAACTGCAGCTGCACAAACTCGTCGCGCGGATACCAATAGTCGCCCGGTGCGGCAACCGTGTTGCCACCAGAAACTTTCATGGTCATAATCGGCAGGCCCTCGTCGGCCTCAAACTCCCATGCAGCGCCGCCGCGACCACCAAACGTCCAGATACAAAAGGCAATCACCAGCACGGCAAGCACCGCAAAACCGATCGCGACAAGGCCATGGTGCGCACGGCTTTCCTCGGCCGATACATCCCATTGCGTCTCTCGATATAGATGCTTGTCTTCCATGTTCGCCTCCCCACAGGCACGCTCGTTGGCCCAATCGTACCCATTCAGGCTATACTTGAGCCCATTACATAAACGGGGAGCTTGCAGGACAAGACGGCAGGCTGAGACTGGGCGCGCCCGCCCTGACCCGCAAACCTGATATGGGTAATGCCAACGAAGGGAGCCGTGCCAATGAGCACACAGACCGAGCCCAAGCTCGTCACGCAAATCGACTTCGCCCGTGCCGGGCAGATCACGCCGCAGATGAAGGAAGTCGCCGAGCGCGAGCATCGCGACCCCGAGTACATCCGCGAGCGCGTGGCCGACGGCCGCATCGCCATTCCCGCCAACATCGTGCACATCAAAAAAGGCATGCGCGCCTTTGGCGTCGGCGAGGGCCTGTCCACCAAGGTCAACGTGAACCTGGGTATCTCGGGCGACAAGGCCGATGCCGCCGAGGAATGGAAGAAGGTCAAGATCGCCGAGGACTTTGGCGCCGACGCCATCATGGACCTCTCCAACTCGGGCAAGACGCGCCAGTTCCGCCAGCAGCTCATCGACGAGACGCCGCTCATGGTAGGCACCGTCCCCATGTACGACGCCATCGGCTACATGGAAAAGCCGCTGGTCAAGCTCACCAAGGACGACCTGTTCGAAGTCGTGCGCGCGCATGCCGAGGACGGCGTGGACTTTATGACCATTCACTGCGGCATCAACAAGTCGGTCACCAAGACCTTTAAGGAGACCGGCCGCCTGATGAACATCGTGAGCCGCGGCGGCTCACTGCTGTTTGGCTGGATGGAGGTCACCGGTAACGAGAACCCGTTCTATGAGTTCTACGACGAGTTGCTCGGGATTTGCCACGAATACGACGTGACGATTTCGCTCGGCGACTCCTGCCGCCCGGGCTGCCTCTACGACTCCAACGACGCCACCGAGACCGCTGAGATGATCGAGCTGGGCAAGCTGTGCAAGCGCGCTTGGGCCGCCGGCGTCCAGGTCATGGTCGAGGGCCCGGGTCACATGGCGCTCGACGAGATCGCCGCCAACATGAAACTGCAGAAGCGCCTGTGCCACAATGCTCCGTTCTATGTGCTCGGGCCGCTGGTGACCGATATCAGCGTGGGTTACGACCACATCACCGCTGCCATCGGCGGCGCCATCTCCGCCAGCTCCGGTGCCGACTTCCTGTGCTACGTGACACCGGCAGAGCACCTATGCCTGCCCAACGCCCAGGATGTGCTCGACGGCCTCATGGCCACCAAGATCGCCGCACACGCCGCCGACATCGCCAAAAAGGTGCCCCACGCCCGCGACATGGACGACAAGATGGGCCAGGCACGCCGCAAGCTTGACTGGGACGCCATGTGGGAGTGCGCGCTCGATCCGGTTACGGGCAAGAAGCGCTACGAGGAGTCCCCCGCCGCCACCGAGGGCACTTGCACCATGTGTGGCAAGATGTGCGCCGTCCGCACCGTCAACAAGATCTTCGAGGGCACCACGATCGACCTCGGCATGGAGGACTAGCCTGTCGCCGCGGCCGCTTCTGTCGGCGAGCTGGTGCCTGTCAATTGTTGACGTGTGAACATTTGCTTGCATTTGCGTAAAGATTGCATCGCCCGCCCGGGTTCGACATAGAGTCGGCCCGGGCATCTTTATAATGCTGGCTTATAGACCCATTTGATTCCGACCGAACAAGGGAGCGAACATGGATCGCAGTAAGGTACCTGCCGTTCTATCCATCGCAGGATCCGATTCCAGCGGTGGCGCCGGCATTCAGGCCGACATCAAGACCATCACGGCGCACCGCCTGTATGCCGAGACGGCCATCACCGCCATCACCGCACAGAACACCCTGGGCGTTACCGCCGTGCAGGATATCTCGCCAGATATCGTAGCCGCGCAAATAGACGCCGTTTTTGACGATATCCGCCCCAGCGCCGTCAAGATCGGCATGGTTTCTTCTGTCGAGATTATCGAAGTCATCGCCGACCGCTTGAGCGCCTGGAACGCAACGAACGTGGTCGTCGACCCCGTCATGGTCGCCACCTCGGGCGCGCGGCTGATTGCCGAAGATGCCGCCGAGGCGCTCACCCGCCGCCTGTTCCCGCTAGCGACGGTTATCACGCCCAATATTCCCGAGGCCATGGCACTGCTCGACTATGAGGTCGACTCCGAGCGCACGCAGCAAAATGCTGCCATGCTCCTCACCCGCCGCTTTGGTTGCGCATCCCTCGTTAAGGGTGGGCATCTTGTCAACGAGGCCAACGATGTACTGGCCGAACCCGCGCCACTCGATGACGAGGGCAACCATCTGGGAGACCCACTCACCACGTGGTTCCGCCACAAGCGTATCGATACCAATAACACACACGGCACCGGCTGCACGCTCTCGTCCGCCATTGCCTGCGCGCTGGCCCAGGGTATGGATCTTGCCAATGCCGTCAACGCCGGCAAGGCCTACCTGACAGGCGCTCTGGCCGCCGGCTTTGACATGGGCAAAGGCTCCGGCCCCGTCAACCACATGTGGCAGTATTAAGATTCGCAGCCCAAGCCACCGCAAAGGGGACAGGCACCCTTGCGGTGGTTCCCACAAACATCTCGATCTGTAACAGTTAGAGTCCATTTTTCGGCCCACCTGTTACAAATCGAGACATTCAAATTCCGCTGAAACGAAAATCTCAATCTGTAACAGCAACTCGGCGAAATCGACCCTAGATGTTACAGATCGAGACAAACGACCGATATCGACCTAAATAATCTTAATCTGTAACATCTAGCCCGTTTTCGGCCTTACAACTGTTACAGATCAAAACAAACCAACGAAACAAGCCGTCGCAAGGGGAACTTCTGTACTGCTTTGGGTCGCGCTACTCACCAAGCATCTCTTGGAGCTTGGCTGCCACGGCGTGGCCCAGGCTCTCGTGGCTTTCGGGCATCATGTGCAGATAATCGATATCGCCCGGCTCGGCAAAGTCGGCGGCATTCAAAAAGTCGCAGCCAAACTGCTCAGCCACATGCGCGTAGTACTCACCAAAATGTTCCGAGGCTTCTACGGAATGCTCGTCAAAATCGGTCATATATACGTCGGCGATCTGCGGCTTAATCTTGATAGGCGCCATCAGCAGAATGCGCGGACAAGGCGCAGCGTCGGTCCACGGAAACGCGCGGACGGCGCGAATCAGCGCCATGGCGCCACGAGCGATATCGGCAGCCGTCACGTTAAAGACCGTCTTGCAGTCGTTGGTGCCCAGCATGATCACAATGGCGTCCAGCGGCTTATGGGCCTCGAGCATCATCGGAAGCGCGCGAATGCCGTTAAGATTGGTGTCCAGATGGCACATGTCGTCGCGTACCGTCGTGCGGCCGTTGAGGCCTTCTTCAATTACATGCCAGCCCTCGCCTAAGTCACGTTGGGCCACGCCACACCAGCGCACATCCCGCGCATAGCGCACCGCGGTGCCGTCGCGCATGCCCGCCGGATCGTAACCATAGGTGTTGCTGTCGCCAAAGCATAGAACGTTTTTCATCGTAAGCCCTTCCTTTTAGTAAAAAGCCGGCGGGAGCAGCCTCTCCCGCCGGCTCGACCTATCTGTCAACACGTACCGGTTACAGGTACTTGCGCCAATCGTCCTCGTCCTCATCATCCTCGGTAGCAGCCTGGGCCTGCTCGGCGGCGCGAGCTGCCGCAGCGCGAGCGGCAACCTGAGCATAGGACCCCTCGTTGCGCTCGGGGAAGTTTGCCAGCACGTGCTCGAACTTGGCAAAATCCTCATCCCAGCGCGTAGAAGGCACGGCAAAGAAGACTTGCTTGACCTTAAAGTCGCCCGACGCGAGCTCCTTGCGGAAGAGCTCGGCCACGGCCTCTGCGTCAAAGCCGTTGTTGTCGCAGCCCCAAGCACCCAGCACGAGCTTCTCGCGACCCAGCTCGTCGCAGATGGCAAGCACAAAGCGAATGCGGTCGCGCAGGGCATCCAGCAGAGCATCGTCGCTCACGCGATACTCCTGGCGGGCGCGCTTAACGTTGGGCGCGGCGGCCACGATCACGTCGGCGTATGCATGCACGTGGTTGCGGTCGAAGCGCACCGCAGGCACCACTAGGGCGCGGTTACGATAGAGCTCGCAGTTGATGTTGCGGCGACGGTTCTCGCCGTACCATTTGCGCTGCTTATCGAGAACGTTGTACAGATACGAATCGGCGCACAGTGTGGCCTCCTGGCCCAGATAACCCTGAATATAGCCACCGCCCGGGTTGGTGAACGAGGCAAAGGCGAGCACGGCCATGTCGCAGAACTGCGCATAGCCACGACCGTTGTCCAAGATGGCCTGCGTGGCGGAGGCATCGAGCACGGTGACCTCAGGCAGAGACGCAGCAGGCTCCTCAGCAGGCGCGGACTCAGCTTCGGCGATTTCCTCGGCAGGCTCCTCGACGGGCTCAGGAGCTGCCTCGGTCTCGGGCGCTGCCTCGCTCTCGGGTGCCGCCTCGACCTCGGCAGCCTCCGCGCCCTCGACGTCCTCGGCAACCTGTTCTTCGGTGGCCACAGCACTCTGAACCTTGGCCTTCATCGCCGAGACAAAGCCGGCAGGCATACCGTCAAACTCGCGAACACCGGCAAGCGAACGCTCGATATCCTTGGCGCACGCTTCGGACACAGTTGCCACGTGACGCTCGGCGGCCTTGGCACGGGCCTCGCGCTTGGGATTGGGCTGACCCGCTCGGTTGGACCTGCGGTTACGGTTCCTGTTGTCGACGTCTGCCATAAGTGGTCACCTTTCTCGGTCTCTGCCGCTATCGGCTTTTCCCATCCATGATACCCCGCCGCGTACAAAAAAGACGGCCCCGAAGGACCGCCTTTCGCATCGATTTGCACGCACGGCAAGCACCGCCGCAATTCGCCACTAGTCGCGACGGCCGAGGATGTTCAGAATGCGCAGGAACACGTTGATAATATCCACGAACAGGTTAGAGGCCATGAGCACGGCGTTGGGCAGCGTAGGCGGCACCGTCGTGGCAACATAGGTGTCGTAGCCAATAAAGCCAGCGAACACCACAATCACGATCAGGTCGGTGATGGACTGCGAAACGCCCATGAACATCAGCACGATCTCAACCAGAATAGTGGCGAGCAGAATACCAAAACCGATGCCATACACACGCTGGAAAAACTTGGGGAAGGTCACGCCAAGCGCGCCAAAGACAAAGGTGATGGCGGCCGTGGCGATAAAAGCGGTGTTGATGGTGGGCAGGTCATAGTTGGCAAGGCCAAACGACGCGGTCAGGCCAAAGGTACTCGCAAAGATTACGTAGCCCACAAGGGACAGGCCCACGGACTGCTTGCTGGCGGCGGCCGACATCATGACCATGCCGACGATGGTCAAAATAAACGAGCCAAAGACCAGCGGCAAGGCGGCGCCGCTCATCATCATGCGCGCAAACGACATGGTGCTCGTAAAGTAGGCGCCGGCGCCCATGGCGCAAAAGCCCAAGAAGATCAGGGCAGACATGGCGAGATTGTACGCGCGCGGCGACATCTCCTTGGCGCGGCTTGCGCCGCTCTCGACGGGGCCGTTCTGATAGCCCTGGATATCGTTCATACTTCGTCCTTTCAAAAAGCGCACGACAGCGCCGTAGGTAACAAGATTCCTGCCATTGTACCCGAATGCCGCACGTCCTTACCTACGGCGCTCGCCCTCAAGCGTACGATCAAAGGCCCAGACCCACCAACGCATCACGTGTGTCTGCGAGCCGTCTGCCCGCTCGCGCGTCTGGTCCTCCAGATACAACTCGGTCGCGTGCCCGCCAAAACGCACCTTATATGTTGCCGTACGGATGCCGTGGACCATCAGGCCAAACCCGGTGGTCGAGATAATTTCGTCGATCGTAAAACAACGGCCGTCGACCCAGCAGACGGTGACCGGCACGACTTGTCCGCCCGCGAGGATGCGAGCCACGACGTCCACATACTGCTTGTGTACGCGCCGAGTTTTGCCGTCTGTCTGTCGATATTCCATGCCTCCTATTATCGAACGCATGTTTGCATGTTGTAAAGCGAACAGACTGTGGTTTTGGAGTGTCGTAGTAATCGCACGTGTCCGCATGGCGTGTTAGCAAAAAGAACACCCGCGGTCAACAGGGCTAATATTCAATTTTAGTGCCAAAAAGTTCACTTCTCCCATCAGAACTCGGTAAAGAGACCCGCAGGAGGTGATACGATTTATCATGTTTTTGTAACGTGTCTGCAAACTTCGAGAAAGCCCATATATGGACGTAACGTTCTCAACCTTCCTCGGCCAAATTGTGTCGAACCCAGTCCTTGCCGTCACCGTGATCCTCGCGTTGGGCGCCATCTTCGTCAATGGATGGACCGACGCGCCCAACGCCATCGCGACCTGCGTCACTACGCGTTGCATGCCCGCCCGCGCCGCCATTCTCATGAGCGCCGCATTCAACTTCCTCGGCGTGCTCATCATGACGCACTTTAATGCGAGCGTCGCCAACACCATCTCACATATCGTCGACTTTGGCGGAAACAGCACCATGGCGCTCGCCTGTCTGTGCGCGGCGCTGTTCTCCATCGTCGTCTACGGTGCCACAGCGTCGCGTTTTGGCATCCCCACCTCGCAAAGCCACAGCCTTATCGCCGGCCTGACCGGTGCCGCTATCGCCCTCGGCGGCGCGAGCAGCGTCAACGTCCACGAGTGGATGAAGGTCATCTACGGCCTGGCGCTCTCCATCGGCCTGGGCTTTGTCATGGGCTGGGTCCTGTGCAAACTCGTCTCGATTCTTTTCGCCGCCGCCAACAGGCGACGTGCCAATGTCTTCTTTAAATACGCTCAGATCGCGAGCGCCGCGGCCATGAGCTTTATGCACGGCGCGCAGGATGGACAGAAGTTCATCGGCGTGCTCTTTTTAGGCGTGGCCTTCGCAAACGGCCAGACCAGCGTCGGCGATGCCGGCATCCCCATCTGGATTATGCTGCTGTGCTCGGCCACTATGGGTATCGGTACCAGCGTGGGCGGTGAGCGCATCATCAAGTCCGTCGGCCAGAGCATGGTTAAGCTCGAGAAGTATCAGGGCTTCTCCGCCGACCTCGCGGGCGCCGCGAACCTGCTGCTTGCCACCCTTACCGGCATCCCCGTGTCCTCCACACACATCAAGACCTGCGCCATCATGGGCGTCGGTGCCGTCAAGCGCCTCTCGGCCATCAACTTCGGAGTCGTCAAGGACATGATGTTCACCTGGTTCTTCACCTTCCCCGCCTGCGGACTCATCAGCTTTGTCATGGCCAAGCTGTTCATGATGTTCCTCTAATCAAACCGAACGTCCATCCGGACCGCAACACTTCGCCCACCCGTCTTCGCCTCGAAAGGACCCACCCATGGCAAAGAAACCCGATTCGTTCTACTTTGACAACTACGTCGCTTGCGCCGACCTCGCCGTCCAGGCCGCAGAGCTGCTCACCAAGATTTTTGAGAACTTCGATCCCGCGCAGATTCACGACATGCTCAATAAGATGCATGCGATTGAGCATGCGGCAGACAAGAAGCACCACGAGCTCGAAGACGCCCTGCTCACCGCCTTTATCACCCCGCTCGAGCGCGAGGATCTGGATCTGATGAGCTGCGCGCTCGACACCGTGCTCGACCGTATTGAGGGCGTCGTGCAGCGCGTCTACTTCACCAACATCCAGAGCATCCATCCCGACGCCATCGTCATCGCCCACAAGGTGACTGACGCCTGCCGCGCCATGAAAGACCTGATGGTCGAGCTGCCCAACTACCGCAAGTCCAAGACCCTGCGCGAACTCGTCATCCAGATCAACACCATCGAGTCCGAAGCCGACGAGCTCTATATCAACGCCATGCGCAACCTGCACGTTAACGGCAAGGACCCGCTCGAGGTCATCGCCTGGCGTGACGTGTACGCCTTCCTGGAGTACTGCGCTGACTGCTGTGAGAATGTGGCCGA
Source organism: Collinsella aerofaciens (assembly GCF_039752985.1). Classification (GTDB taxonomy): domain Bacteria; phylum Actinomycetota; class Coriobacteriia; order Coriobacteriales; family Coriobacteriaceae; genus Collinsella; species Collinsella aerofaciens_BT. The sequence continues at coordinate 868 of NZ_JBDMHA010000066.1, read as the reverse complement.
TGTTGTGGATTCGATTGTCATGAAGAACAGTTAATTGGGGGTACGTGTCCCGGCGGCGAAGGGCCGGCCACGGTTTGCTTTCTCACTCCGGCTGCTTTGCAGAGTCGTTCGAAAGTAAACCGTGGCCGGCCCTTCGCCTTACGTACCACCATTGGAACTTTGGCTGATAGTTAGAGCGCAATGGGGGGTTGGCCGAGGGGGCCTTTAATACCCAATTGAACACTTTGGTATTCGGTGGGCGTTTGGGTGGATGGGGGTTTGGGTACCCTTTGGTTTACCTTGGATTGATTTGCTGACTTTGGAGGGTTTGGTTATGGGGTATTTGGATCTGGCTCGGGGTCGGTATTCTTGTCGTGAATTTGAGGCTCGGGCTGTGGAGCAGGCTGTGGTGGATGCCATTGTTGAGGCTGGACGCATTGCTCCTTCTGCTTGTAATAACCATCCAGCCCGTGTGATGGTGTTGGATACGCCTGAGCTTCTGGAGAAGGCAGCTGCTTGTCAGCCTCGGTTTGCTCGTGATGGGTCTATCTTTGGCGCTCCGCTTATCTTCCTTATTTGCAGCGTTACCGATGATGCCTGGGTGCGCCCGTATGATCAGATGAACTCGAGTGCCATCGATACTTCGATCGTCTGCGATCAGATGATGATGGAGGCCACCGAGCAGGGCCTGGGAACGTGCTGGGTAGGCCATTTTAAGCCTGAGGTGGCGCAGGAGCAGTTCAATCTGCCCAAGGGCGTCTATCCCTATCACATGCTCGTCTGTGGATATCCTGCCGACCACATCGCCGATTCCGAGCATCGCGAGGCCCGTACCATTCCCCTCTCCGACTTCCTCCTCAAGTAGATTTTGGGACATGCCCTAAAACCT
>NZ_JBDMHA010000065.1:0-11054 GCF_039752985.1 Collinsella aerofaciens | reverse complement strand
CCGTTAAGCTGGGCGCCATGAACGACGGCACCATCACGGCCATCGATCTGCATACGTTGTCCAACGCCGGTGCGTATGGCGAGCACGCTACCACGACGATCGGCCTGTCGGGCCACAAGAGCCTGCCCATCTACAACCACGTAAAGGCGAGCCGCTTTAGCTGGGACGCCGTCTACACCAACACCAACCGCGGCGGCGCGTATCGCGGCTACGGTGCCACCCAAGGCCAGTTTGCCGTGGAGAGCGCCGTCAACGAGCTCGCCGACATGCTGCACATGGACCCCGCCGACCTGCGCCTTAAGAACATTGTGCGCGAGGGCGAGACCATGCCGCAGTACTACAACGAGAAGCTCAACGCCTGTGCGCTCGACCGCTGCCTGCTGCGCGCGATGGACATGATCGGTTGGCGCGACAAGCCGCTAGCCGTGGACCTGGGCGACCGCGTGCGCGCCCTGGGCTGCGCGCTCACCATGCAGGGCTCAGGCATTTCCAACGTGGACATCGCCGGCATCGACATGCGCCTGGAAGAGGACGGCTTCATTACCATCGGCACCGGAGCCACCGATAACGGCATGGGCGTCGACACGATCCTGGCGCAGATTGCCGCCGAGGAACTGGGCGTGGAGAGTTCGATGATCGTGGTGCGCGGCGTGGACACCGACGTGTCGCCGTTCGACGCCGGCTCGTACGCGAGCTCGGGTACGTACGTGACGGGCCTTGCCGCCAAGAACGCCGCGACCGAGCTGCGTGAGAAGATTTGCTCCAAAGCCGCCCAGATGTGGGACGTGGACGCCGCCGATGTGGTCTTCGATGGTCAGTACGTGCGTCTGTCCGACGAGCGTGCCGCGCGCGAGCAGAACCGCTACCTCACGCTGCGCGACTTTGCCAACCTGTGCGTCAAGAACATCGCGGGCGGCGACGCGCTGACCTCGCATGCCTCTGCCTGCCTGCCCGTTTCGCCCCCGCCGTTTATGGCCGGCATTGCCGAGGTCGAGGTCGACAAGGCCACCGGCAAGGTGACTGTTGTGGACTACGCGGCGGCTGTGGACTGCGGCACCGTGATCAACGAGGCGCTTGCGCGCGTCCAGGCCGAGGGCGGCATTGCCCAGGGTATCGGCCACGCGCTCTACGAGATTGTCGAGCACGATGACCGCGGCCGTCTGCGCACCGGCAACTTTATGAGCTACAAGCTACCCACGCGCCTGGATATCGGCAGCATACGCGTGGCCTTTGAGCCGAGCTACGAGCCGACGGGTCCGTTTGGTGCCAAGTCGATCGGCGAGGTCGTCATCAACACGCCGCTCGCCGCCGTGGCCTCGGCCGTGGCACACGCCACCGGCCACCAGGTGCGCTCACTGCCGATCACGCCCGAGAAGGCCCTGCTGGGGGAGTAGCGGGTCTGCGAACAAGTCGTAATTTGCGGGGCGGGGCAACTCGCCCCGCCTTTTGCACTCGTGGTGAGGTCGTGAGCCTGTAAAAGGTGTGCGTGCGCTTGCCGCTCGTATCTGCTATCATTCCTAGTCTGTGCGCTCATGCGGGCGTGGCGGAATTGGTAGACGCGCCAGATTTAGGTTCTGGTGGGATTCCCGTGAAGGTTCGAGTCCTTTCGCCCGCACCAACGCACCCGCGTCGGCTTATGCCCTCGCGACGCTTGTTGCATAAAGGTACCAGCACCTCAGATAAGCTGGGCAGTATGAGGAGGAACGTGTTGAACATCACCGCTTCTGACGTCAAGGACGCCAAGCTCACCGCTACGGTCACCATCCCGGCCGCCGACGTCGACGCCGCGATCAAGAAGGCCTACAAGGACACCGCCAAGAAGTACCGCTTCCCGGGTTTCCGCGCCGGTAAGGCCCCCCGTCCGGTCATCGACTCTGCTCTTGGCGCCGAGGCTACCCTCGCCCAGGCCACCAATGACCTGATCGCCGCCAACGAGCCCGCCGTCCTCAACGAGCTGGACATCGTCCCCACCAAGAACGGTGACTACAAGGACCTCGACCTCGCCAAGGATCACGAGGACTACACCTACACCGTCGAGTTCTCCCTGCGTCCTGCCGCTGAGCTCTCCTCCTTCGACGCTGTCGAGATCGAGATGCCCCCTGCGGAGGTCACCGAGTCCGAGATCAACAACCAGGTCGAGATGCTCCTCAACTACCGTGCCACTTTCGAGGACGTCGAGGGTCGCGCCGTCGAGGCCGAGGACTACGTCACCGTCGACCTCAAGGCCGTCGAGAACGCCGACAACTTTGCCGCCGAGGGCCGCATGCTCATCGCCGGTAGCGACAGCAACCCCAAGGAGTTCAACGAGGCCCTGATCGGCGCCAACGTTGACGACGTCAAGACCGTCACCTGGACCGACGAGGTCGAGGAGGGCGAGGAGGCCGAGACCCACACCGTCGAGGTCACCGTCAAGGGCATCAAGGTTCGCAACACCCCCGAGCTCACCGACGAGCTCGTCAAGTCCGACTTTGGCTTTGACAGCATCGACGCCATGCGCGACGCCATCAAGATCGAGATCGAGCAGGACAAGGCTTCCCGCCTCCCGGCCGAGAAGGAGAACCGTTGCGTCTCCGCTCTCGCCGAGCGTCTGCAGCTCGACGAGATGGACGCCGACTACGAGCAGTCCGTCTTTGAGGAGCTTGGCCAGAACTTCCTGTCCAACCTCGCTGCCCGCGGCATGACGCTGGACACCTGGCTGCCCGCTTCCGGCCTGACCATGGAGCAGTTCATCGGCGACCTGCACAAGCAGGCCAACGACGTTGCCCGTGAGTCCCTGGCTCTCGACGCCCTCGCTCGTGAGCTCAAGATTGAGGTCACCGAGGATGATATTAACGCCGAGTTCGAGAAGGCCGGCGTCAAGGACGTCGAGGCTTCAAAGGCCGAGTTCATCGCCGATGGCCGCATGCCTGCCGTCCGCGAGTCCATCCGTCGCTCCAAGGCCGTCGACCACCTGGTCGAGAACGCCAAGGTGACCGAGGTCGACGAGACCGCCAAGGACGCCGAATAATTCTCGCCACCTTGCCCGCGAGCGCATGCGTGCGCCCGTGATGGGGTAAAGTTATACACCGGTTATCCGGTAGCTTCGTACGGTGCCAGCCAATGCATAGCATGCGGGCGCCGTACGTTTATCTAGAACCAATTTGGTCCGCAAGAGAGAAATGGAGATGCGTATGATCGCTAAGTTCGATTCCGCCCTCGTGCCATACGTTATCGAGCAGACGCCGCGCGGCGAGCGCAGCTACGATATCTATTCGCGCCTGCTCAACGACCGCATCATCTTCTTGGGCGAGGAGATCAACTCCGTCAGTGCCAACCTGGTCGTTGCCCAGCTGCTGCATCTTGAGAGCCAGGATGCCGAGAAGGATATCTCGCTCTACATCAATTCGCCCGGCGGCGAGGTCTACTCCGGCCTGGCGATTCTGGACACCATGAACTTCATCAAGCCGCAGGTTTCTACCATCTGTGTGGGCATGGCCGCGTCTATGGCCGCCGTGCTGCTTTCGGCCGGCGCCAAGGGCAAGCGCTTCTGCCTGCCGCACTCCAAGGTTATGATTCACCAGCCCAGCGGCGGTGCCCAGGGCCAGCAGACCGAGATCGAGATCGTGGCCGAGGAGATCAAGAAGACCCGCCGCGAGCTCAACCAGATCCTGTCCGACGCCTCTGGCCAGCCCATCGAGAAGGTCCAGGCCGACACCGAGCGCGACAACTACCTGACCGCTGCCGAGGCCCTCGACTACGGCCTGATCGACCGTATCGTCACCTCGCGCGACCTTGCCGCGAAGGACGCCTAGGATGGCCGGTAACATGCAGGACAACTTTGACGAGAACGGCAACCCCATCCGCTGCTCCTTCTGCGGAAAAGAGCAGGGGCAGGTTCGCCGCCTTGTAAAGGGTCCGACCAACATCTTTATCTGCGACGAGTGCGTCGCCGCCTGCTCCGAGATCTTGGAGGAGTCGCTGGCTTCGGACTTTATGGACGCTGCCCGCAACGGCAAGCTGCCGGGCTTTCTCAACGATCACGGGCAGGCTGCATCTCAGCCCGCCGTGGACCCCGAGGCCGAGGGCTTTGAGCTCGAGGACGACGCCCGTCAGGTCATTACGCATGTGCCGACGCCGCACGAGATTTATGACGAGCTTTCGGCCTATGTCATGGGCCAGGAGGACGCCAAGCGCGCCATGTCGGTTGCCGTGTACAACCATTACCGCCGCGTGATCGAGGGCGGTGCTGCGCTTTCGGCCTTTGACGACGGTTTGGACTCGCAGCTCGACGATGATATGGATGAGGTGGAGCTCGCCAAGTCCAACATTCTGCTGCTCGGCCCCACCGGTACCGGTAAGACGCTTCTGGCGCAGACGCTCGCGCGCATCCTCGAGGTGCCGTTTGCCATCGCCGACGCCACCGCGCTCACCGAGGCCGGTTACGTGGGCGAGGACGTGGAGAACATCCTGCTCAAGCTCATCAATGCCGCCGATGGCGATATTGAGCGCGCGCAGGTTGGCATTATCTACGTGGACGAGATCGACAAGATCGCCCGCAAGGCCGAGAACCTCTCCATCACCCGCGATGTTTCGGGCGAGGGCGTTCAGCAGGCGCTGCTTAAGATTCTTGAGGGCACGGTGGCAAGCGTTCCGCCCACCGGCGGCCGCAAGCATCCCCAGCAGGAGCTGCTGCAGATCGACACGACCAACATCCTGTTTATCTGCGGTGGTGCCTTTGTGGGTCTGGACAAGATCATCGCCGATCGCGTGGGCAACAAGGGCGTGGGCTTTAACTCCGAGATCGCCGGCCCTACCTCGGTCGACGAGAACGACCTGCTGCGCCAGGTGCTCCCGCAGGACCTCAACGCCTTTGGCATGATTCCCGAGTTTGTGGGACGTACGCCCGTCGTCACCCAGACGCAGGCGCTCGACGAGGACGACCTGGTGTCGATCCTGACCGAGCCCAAGAACGCCGTGGTGCGTCAGTACCGCAAGATGTTCCAGCTCGAGGACGTTGAGCTTGAGTTTGAGGATGCCGCCCTGCACGAGATCGCCCGCATGGCGCTTGCCCGCAAGACCGGCGCCCGCGGCCTGCGCTCCATCTGCGAGGACGTGCTGCAGCAGACGATGTTCGACCTCCCCAGCGAGGAGGGTGTTTCCAAGGTCATCGTGACCGAAGCCTCCGTAAAGGGCGAAGAGCAGCCCCAACGCATCTACGGGTAAACCAGCCAAAAACGTGCTTGCAAATAGCCTCTGACCATCCGTGGTCGGAGGCTATTTTATATATACGCAATAACCCCAACTACCTGTGTTATTCTGTGTGTTTGTTTAAGCCTCAGCGAAGTCATTACAGACTGAAGTAATCGATACCTAAGGCGTGTCCGCCTGCTTGGTTTTCGTAGATTCCGCACGAGCCGAAGAGCACTTAATGTGCTTTTCGTGCGAGCCAGGACCTGACCGAGCGAAAACCAAGCAGGCGGACACGCCGGCGGGACAGGGAGAGATATATGGAAGAGATGCCCAAGAACTACGATCCGTCGACCAACGAGCCGGCGATCCTGCAGAAGTGGCTCGACGGCGGCTACTACAAGCGCCGTGAGGGCGTGGGCGACTGCACCGTCACCATTCCGCCTCCCAACGTGACCGGCAAGCTCCATATGGGCCACGCCACCGACGACTCCATCCAGGACGCCATCATCCGCATGGCCCGCATGCGCGGCAAGTCCACGCGCTGGGTGCTGGGTACCGACCACGCCGGTATCGCCACGCAGACTAAGGTCGACAAGAAGCTCAAGAGTGAGGGCATCAGCCGCCTGGAGATCGGCCGCGACAAGTTTGTCGACGCTTGCTGGGATTGGACCCACGAGTACGGCGGCATCATCGTCGAGCAGATCAAGCGTATGGGCTGCTCTGTCGACTTCGACAACGAGCGCTTCACTATGGACGAGGACTACGCGCAAGCCGTGCGCAAGGTCTTCTGCGACTGGTACCACGACGGCCTGATCTACCGCGGCAAGCGCATCGTCAACTGGTGCCCCAACTGCACCACCGCCATCTCGGACGACGAGGCCGAGTACAAGGACGAGAAGGGCCACCTTTGGCACCTGCGTTACCCGCTGACCGAGCCGGTCAACGGCCAGGATTACATCGTCGTCGCCACCACGCGCCCCGAGACCATGCTCGGCGACACGGGCGTTGCCGTCTCCCCGAAGGATCCCGAGAAGGCCGCCTTCGTGGGTAAGACCGTCAAGCTTCCCATCGTCGACCGCGAGATCCCCATCTTTGAAGATTGGCACGTCGACGCCAACTTTGGCTCCGGCTTTGTCAAGGTCACCCCGGCCCACGACCCCAACGACTACGCCATGGGTCAGGCCCACGACCTGCCGCAGATCAATATCTTCGACGAGCACGCGGTGGTCGTCGAGGGCTATGGCGAGTTCACCGGTATGACTCGTGAGGAGTGCCGCGAGGCCGTCATTAAGTGGTTTGAGGAGCATGATCTGCTCGATCACGTCGAGGACCACGACCACTCCGTCATGCACTGCTACCGTTGCGACGCCGCGCTTGAGCCGTGGCTGTCCGAGCAGTGGTTTGTGGCCGTCGATAAGCTCAAGGGGCCGGCGCTTGACGCCGTCAAATCCGGCAAGGTCACCTTCCACCCCTCGCGCTGGACGCAGACCTACACCACCTGGATGGAGAACCTCAAGGATTGGTGCATCAGCCGCCAGCTGTGGTGGGGCCACCGCATTCCCGTGTTCTACTGCGAGGACTGCGGCTGGGAGGACGCCCTTACCGAGGACACCGACGTGTGCCCCAAGTGCGGCGGCCATCACGTGCATCAGGACGAGAACGTGCTGGACACTTGGTTCAGCTCGCAGCTGTGGACCTTCGCCACGCAGGGCTGGCCGCAAAAGCCGGAGCTGCTCGAGGGGCATCATCCCACGACGGCGCTCGTCACCGCGCGCGACATCATCGCGCTGTGGGTTGCTCGCATGGTTATGAGCTCGCTGTACTTCCTGGACGAGGTGCCGTTTAAGGACGTCGTCATCTACCCGACGATCCTTGCCAAGGACGGCAGCCGCATGTCCAAGTCCAAGGGTAACGGCGTTGACCCCATGGACCTCATCGGTATGTACGGCGCCGACGCCATGCGCTACAACCTGCTGACGCTGTGCACCAACAACCAGGACGTCAAGTTTGACGCGAACATCGATAAGAAGACCAAGAAGCTCATCGACAGCCCGCGCACCGACCAGGCCAAGAGCTTTGTGACCAAGATCTGGAACGCCAGCCGCTTCCTGCTCATGAACATGGAGGGCTACACGCCTGGCGAGCCCGTCGTGGAGACGCCGGCCGACGCCTGGATGTTCAGCCGCCTTGCCAAGGCCGTGAAGATGGTCACCGAGGGTATCGAGAACTACACCTTTGGCGACATGGCCCGCGGCGTGCAGCAGTTCTTCTGGAACGAGGTCTGCGACTGGTACGTCGAGGTCACCAAGGCCCGTCTGAAGGGCGAGGGCCGTCTGCAGGCTCAGCGCAACCTGATCTTTGTGCTCGACACCTCCATTCGCCTGATGCACCCGCTCATGCCGTTTGTCACCGAGGAGATCTGGGACAATATGCCGGCGAGCGTGCTCGACCTGGATGCCGAGGGCAACGTGGACCGCGCCGAGGCGCTCATGATCGCCAAGTGGCCGGAGCCCGCCGACTACGTCAAGTACGTCGATGAGCCCGCCGAGCGCGCATTTGAGCTGTGCCGCACCGTCGTTTCCGCTGCCCGCGCCACGCGTTCGCGTTATCGCCTGAGCCCCAAGTCAGAGCTCGACGTGGTCGTGCGCGCCGGTGCTGAGGATATCGAGAAGCTCGAGAGCCTGCGCTCGACCATTGAGCCGCTGGCGAACACCGCCTCGCTGGTCATGGGTACCGACGTTGAGAAGCCGGCCGCGAGCATTGCCGTGGTCGACAGCGGCGTCGAGGTCTTTGTGGTGCTCGAGGGCAAGGTCGATCTTTCGGCCGAGAAGGCACGCCTGGAGAAGGAGATCGCCGCGGCCCAGAAGGAGCTCGCCGGTTGCGAGAAGACGCTCGCTAACGAGGGCTTCGTGGCCAAGGCCGCGCCCGCTGTGGTCCAGAAGAAGAGGGACCGTGCAGCAGAGCTCAAGGAGATCCTGGCGGCACTGACTGCTCAGGTTGCTGACTTCTCGTAAGGTGGACTGTGGGGCGCGGTTTGGGGCATTGCTCGCTACTGCGAACAGTCCTGCTCGCACGAAGGCCACATTAAGTGGCCTTCGGCTCGTGCGGAACTTGTATCGAGCAAAGCCCCAAACCGCTCCCATAGCGGTTACGGTGGCGTCCGCTGCCTGGTAGGGCCACTTGGTTGTGGCCTTGATTCTGCTGCAAGCGGTGTTTGGCTGATATTTTGAATGGGAGGGGCTCGTTGTTTATTACGGGCCTCTTTTTATGTTGAGGGGACTTTGGGTTATGGCTAAGCGTTCTGGGTCGTATGTCGTTCCTTTCTCGTTTGAGTTGCTTTCGTTTGGTGAGGCTGTTGGGCTGGCTGCCGATACGGGGCGGATTTCTGGGGATGCTGGTCCTCTGCTTGAGACGGTTGTCGATATGCTCGATGAGCTGGGGCGTCCGGACGAGTATTTCGATTGCATCCAGGTTGCCGGTACCAATGGCAAGACTTCGACTACGCGTTTTTCGGCTGCCATTCTTCGTGGTGAGGGGCTCAAAACCGCGCTGTATACGTCTCCGCAGTTGGTGCGCTATCCCGAGCGCATGGAGGTTGACGGGTGCGTTGTGAGTGACGAGGCGTTTGCTCGAGGCGTTTCTGCTGCCGTTGAGGCGGGGCGCCGCGTGAATGCCCGTCGTGTTGCGGCGGGGGAGCGTGCCTATACCATCACGCCGTTTGACCTGCTGACGGCTGCCGCACTTGTGGTGTTTGCCGAGGCCGCGGTGGATGTTGCCGTGCTCGAGGTTGGCATGGGCGGGCGCTGGGACGCCACGAGTGCGACCGATCCCGTCGCCGTTGCCATTACGGGCATTGGGCTCGATCACACACGTATTTTGGGCGATACGCTCGAGGCCATTGCGGGGGAGAAGGCTGCGGTCATTAAGCCCGGACGCCTGGTTGTGCTGGGCGAGGGCACGCACGAGGCGAGTGTTCAGCGCGTGATGGATGCCCGTTGTCGCGAGTGCGGCGTAGTACCGCTCGTGGTGAACCATGCCACTACCAAGGTGCCGGAGCACGTGGGCGATACCGTGGAGTTTAGCTGCACTACGCCGCGCGCGATCTATACATCGAGCATGGTCAAGCCGGCCTATCAGCCGCAGAATGCCGCGTGCGCGATTATGCTGTGCGAGGGCTATCTGGGCCGCGAGCTCGACCATGACAAGCTCGATGCGTCGCTTATGGGCTGCCCCACGCCGGGTCGATTTGATGTGCTGGGAACCGATCCGCTCAAGCTGATCGACGCCTGCCATAACCCTCAGAGCTGCGAGAACTTTGTGAGCGCGCTGGACGAGATCGATCCGTGCGTTGAGAATCGCCCCACGCTGCTGTGTGCCGCGCTGGCCGATAAGGACGTGGCGGGCATTGTCGATGTGCTGGTTCCGGCGTTCCCGCACGTGGTCGTAACCCAGACCGATTCCGACCGTGCCCTGCCGGCAGAGGAGCTCGCTGCCCTCGTTGATGCCGATAAGCTCGTGGGCGTATACCCGAGCGTGTCCGAGGCCCTCGCGGCCTTCGATGCCGCAGGCGAGCCCTTCGTAGCCGCCGGCACCATCACCCTAGCCGGCGAAGTAGCCGGCCTGCTCCGTTAACCCATCCCCTCAGCAGTTGCGGTGAAATACGGACTGTTTTACAAGCCAGAAGCCTCAAACAGTCTGTATATCACCGCAACTCAAATTAGCTGCCCTGGGGTGCCCGTTTACGAAGCCATTTATGCCGCTTAACCTGTAGCATATTGCAAACCTCCATCGGCGAAGGATACGCTCAACTTAACTTGCCAATCGGACCAGTGCTGTTTGGTCCGTTGAGCGTGTCGGGAGGAAACATGAACAGAAGGCATGTCAACGCGGCCATTACCGCGGGTTTGGCTCTGACGATGACGGTCGGCTCGGTGCCGCCGCAGGCGTTCGCCGAGATGATGCAGGGTGATACTACCCAAGTCGTTGCCGAGCAAAGCGATGCGACGGGTGCGGCTGCCACGTCTGCGGACACCGGTCAGGCAACCTCGCAAGACCAGAGTGAAGACAAGATCGCCTCTTTTGCCAGCCTGAACGAGCTACATGTTGCCGAGGGATCCGACGTCACGCTGCCCCAAACTGTAACGGCAACCTACGAGAGCGGTACCACCAAGCAGGAAAACGTCATCTGGAAGCTGAACGGCGCCGATGCTCCGGCAACCTTGGCGCAGCTGCCTGCCGGCTCGTATGAGTTTGAGGGTACCGTCGACGGCACCACGCAGACGGTCAAGCAGCGCGTGGTTGTCGAAGCTGTTACGGCGGACCCGGCAGTGGTAGATCCGGCGGCAGTAAACGCCCCTGATGTCACAGAGACGAGCAACGAAAGTGGCATTACGGTCGAGTCGATCGACGCCAACCCGATTCTGGAAAAATATGTCGGTGCCGATTACTACGGCCAGATCCAATCTTCGAGCGTTAAGGTAAAGCTGTCGGATGGCACCGAGACCTCGGCGTATGTTGATTGGGACGAAAAGTCGCAGACGGCATTTGATACGGCGACGGAGGAATCCGAAGTCCCCATCACCGGACAGATTACCGGCGTTAGCGTGAACAACAACTGGATCACGCTCGCGGAGCCGTACAAAGTGAGTGGTGTGCTCAAGGTGTACGTTCCCCGTTCAACCAGTAATGGCTCATGGGTATGGACTGCAGCTGGTATTGCTCCCGCGCTTCCGTCCAGCATTTCGGTCAATTATTCAAATGGTCAATCTTATACATGCCCTGTTGAGTGGAATGAGATCTCGGCTGATCAGTACCAAAAGGAAGGAACCTTTGTTGTCGAGGGACATTTGAAGAGCTATCCCTCTATGCTCGCACAGTGCACGGTC
>NZ_JBDMHA010000064.1:0-11142 GCF_039752985.1 Collinsella aerofaciens | reverse complement strand
TCTTCGAAGAGGTCATCAACCTCTGCGAGTGGCCGACGGTGCTCGTCGGTACCTTCGACGAGGAGTTCCTCAAGGTCCCGCACGAGATCATCTGCGAGTCCATGCTCACCAATCAGCGCTACTTCCCGATCTATGACGGCGAGGGTAAGCTCACGCGTGAGTTCGTGGTCGTCTCCAACAGCAAGCCCGAGAACGCCGAGCGCGTGATCGACGGCAACGAGCGCGTCGTGCGCGCCCGTCTGGACGACGCTAAGTTCTTCTACGAGGAGGACCTGAAGATCTCCCTCGACGAGTTCCGTGAGCGTTTGGCCAAGGTTGCCTTCCAGGAGAAGCTCGGTAGCGTGCTCGCCAAGTCCGAGCGCATTGAGCAGCTCGCGCTCGCTATCGCCCGCGAGGCTCACCTGGGCGCCCATCTTGCCGCCGATGCCGCTCGCGCCGCGCACCTGTGCAAGGCCGACCTGGTGTCCAACGCCGTCGTCGAGTTCACGAGCCAGCAGGGCGTGATGGGCGGTTATTACGCGACCGCGATGGGGGAGAACGACGAGGTCGCCCATGCTATTCGCGATCACTATCGTCCTCGCTTTGCCGGTGACGAGCTGCCCGAGGGCACCGCTGGCTGCATCGTGGCCTGCGCCGACAAGCTCGATACCATCGCCGGTATCTTTTCCATCGGCGAGCCCCCGACCGGCTCTTCGGACCCCTATGCGCTGCGTCGTGCCGCTATCGGCATCATCAACATCCTGCGCGACCGCCTGCCGATTGACCCCACGTCGCTCATCGATTTCGCCCTCGAGCTCTACAGCGAGCAGGGCATTGAGTTCGACGCCGCCGAGGTCGCCCAACAGGTTCGCGACTTCTTCCATGGCCGCCTTGTGAGCATGGCCCGCGACGAAAAGATCCCGGCCGATACCGTTGCCGCCGTCTCCGCGGTGCACATCATCGCCCCGTCCGTCTTCTTCGCCCGCTGCGCCGCGCTCGACGAGGCCCGCAAGAACGACGCCGAGACGTTCGACAACCTTGCGACCGCCTATGCTCGCGCCGCGCATATCTCCAAGCCCGAGCTGGGCGTGGAGTACGACTGCAGCCTGATGGGCGAGGCCGAGCTCGCGCTTGCCGATGCCTCCGAGGCCGCTCAGACCGCTGTCGATGCCGCCCTTGCTGCCGAGGACTACCCGGCCGCATTTGCTGCCCTCGCCGCCCTGCGCGCGCCCATCGACCGTTTCTTCGATGAGGTTATGGTCATGGACAAGGACGAGCAGCTTCGCGATAATCGCCTTAAGCTGCTCAACCGCTTCGAGGCCGTTTTCTCCGGCATCGCCAACATCGGTGAGCTTGCCCGCAAAAAGTAAGCCAGCCTGCGCGTAAGCGCAAAAGGAGCCCCGCATGGATTGCCCGGTCACCGCTCGTCCCACCGTTATCGTTATCTCCGACTCGCTCGGCGATACCGCTTGTGAGGTGGTGCTTGCGGCGTCCGGGCAATTTGATGAAGGGGCTTTTCGTCTCTTGCGCCTGCCCAAGGTGAACTCGGTGGAGCAGGTCAAGTCGTTTGTGGGTCCGCGCGTCGATGCGGACCATCGCGATATTGCCGTGTTCCACACCATTGTCGATCCGGCGCTTCGCGCCCGCGTGCTCGATTACCTGGGTATGCTGCACATTCGCTCGGTCGACCTGATTGGCCCGACGCTTGCCGTGCTGTCGTCGCTTATCGGTGTGCCGCCCAAGGGCGTTGCGGGCGTGATTCACAAGACCGATGATCGCTATTTCCATCGTATCGAGGCCATGGAGTATTTCGTTGAGCACGATGACGGTCGTGGTTGTGACGATCTGTCGGGTGCTGATATCGTGCTGCTGGGTGTGTCGCGTACATCCAAGACGCCGCTGTCGATGTATTTAGCCTATCAGGGCTACAAGGTCGCCAATGTCCCACTGGCGCATGGCATGGAGCCGCCTAAGTCGATTTACGAGGTCGACCCGATGCGCCTGTTCGGCCTGATTTCGACCGTCGATGTGATTTCCGAAATTCGCGATAGCCGCTTGGGCGATGACTACGCTCGTGCCGTTGCCGGCTCCTATGCCGAGCCTGAGAGCGTGCGCAGCGAGCTTGATGAAGCCCGCGCGCTCATGAAACGCTTGGGCTGCTTTGTAGTGCGTACCGACGGCAAAGCCATCGAGGAAAGCGCTGCCGAGATCATTAGCCACTTGGAGGAAATCCAAGAAGCCCGCGCCCGCCGCGCCGCCCGTCGAGCCCAACAAAGCTAGCTTATTGGGGTGGCTAAAAATGCCCCATCTAAAATAACTAACTAAAAAGAATGCACGATAACGGTAAAGCGATTTAGCAAGAAACTTGCATCTGACCTGCATTTCTCTTGCAGTGGTATCTTCATAAGGTAACCACCTTTATCTACCGTTTACCGCCAGTTTTAGCACGTTTACCAAACCGCGCACCCTCTGCTCAAGCCTGCCCAAAACGCGCCGTATAGTTCCCTCACGGCCCGCATCCGGTGGGTCGATTCGTTACCACGGTCGTGCGCGTTAGTGCATGGAAGGGGAAGTATCGTGAGCGATTGCAAGAGGGTTTACCGTTTTGGAACCGACGCCCAGGGCACCTGTGTCACTGAGGGCGACAAGTCCATGAACTTCGTGCTTGGCGGCAAGGGCGCAAACCTTGCCGAGATGAGCCGCATCGGCCTGCCGGTTCCCGGTGGCTTTACCATTACCTGCCAGACTTGCGTCGAGTACTCCGGTGCCGGCAACGTGTGGCCCGGGGGCGCACTCGATGAGATCGTTGCTGCCGAGGCGGACCTCGAGGCCCGCTGCGGCAAGAAGCTCGGCGACGCCTCCGATCCGCTGCTCGTGTCGGTTCGCTCGGGCGCTCCGTTCTCCATGCCCGGTATGATGGACACGGTCCTCAACTTGGGCCTCAATGACGATTCCGTCCAGGGCCTCATCGCGCAGACGCAGAACCCGCGTTTTGCCTGGGATAGCTACCGCCGCTTTATCCAGATGTTTTCCAATGTCGTCATGGGCGTTGACGCCGACCTGTTCGAAAACGCCCTGACCCGGGCCCGCCTGGTCGCTGGCGTTCGCGTCGATTCCGAGCTTTCGGCCGAGGACCTTCAGGAGCTTGTCGAGACCTTCAAGGGCATCTTCTCTGATAACGTCGATGCCTCCCTGTATCCCGAGCTCGAGGTCGCCGATGGCAAGCCCGTTTTCCCGCACGATCCGGAGCTTCAGCTACGCCTTGCAATCCAGGCCGTCTTTGGCAGCTGGATGAACGAGCGTGCCTGCATCTACCGCAAGCAGCATGGCATTTCCGACGACCTCGGCACCGCCGTCAACGTGCAGGCCATGGCCTTTGGCAACAAGGGCGAGACCTCTGCGACGGGCGTCGCCTTTACGCGTAATCCGGCCGACGGCACCAAGGAGTTCTACGGTGACTTTTTGGTTAATGCCCAGGGCGAGGACGTCGTCGCCGGTATCCGCAACACCGAGCCCATCGCCGACCTCAAGACCACCCCGGGCCTCGAGTCCGCAGGTGAGGAGCTCGAGCGCGTGTTCCTGACGCTCGAGGATCATTACCGCGATATGTGCGATATCGAGTTCACCATTGAGCAGGGCAAGCTCTGGATGCTCCAGACCCGCGTGGGCAAGCGCACCGCCACCGCCGCCCTGCGCATCGCCATCGAAATGGTCGAGGAAGGCCTGATCACCCGCGAGGAGGCCGTGAGCCGCATCGATCCCGCGCAGCTCGACCAGCTCCTGCACCCGCAGCTCGACGCCTCCAAGAAGTATGAGGCTCTGGCCAGCGGTCTTAATGCCAGCCCTGGTGCCGCCGTGGGCGAGGTCGTGTTCTCGAGTGACGACGCCGTCGCACGCGCCAACGAGGGTCACAAGGTTATCCTGGTCCGCTGGGAGACCAACCCCGACGACCTGAAAGGCATGGTCGCCGCCGAAGGTATCCTTACCAGCCACGGTGGCAAGACGAGCCATGCCGCCGTTATCGCCCGCGGTATGGGCACGCCTTGCGTCTGCGGCGTTGAGCGCTTCCACATCGACGCCGCCGAGAAGGTCGTGCGCATCGAGGGCAGCGACCGCGTGCTGCACGAAGGCGACGTTATCTCCATCGACGGTACCCAGGGTATCGTCGTCGACGGTCCCGTCGACCTGGTCTCCGCCGAGCTCACCGGCGACCTGGACACCATCCTGTCCTGGGCCGACGAGATTCGCCTGGTCGAGACCAGCGGCCATGCCAACCATGTGCGTGTCAACGCCGACAATCCCGAGGATGCCATGCTCGCCCTCGAGTTTGGCGCCGAGGCTATTGGCCTGTGCCGCACCGAGCACATGTTCCTGGGCGACCGCAAGAACATCATCCAGAGCTTTATCCTGTCTGACGATGAGGCCGTGAAGCAGCGGGCCCTGGCCGACCTGCTCAAGGTTCAGACCGAGGACTTCCTGGCGATGTTCAAGACCATGTCCGGTCGCGATGTGGTCGTCCGCCTGCTCGATCCGCCGCTTCATGAGTTCCTGGATAATCCTCGCGAGCTCGAGGTCGCCATCACCAAGAAGGAAGCCGCTGACGCCAGCGAGGAAGAGCTTGCCGTCCTGCGCGCCCGCCTGCGTCGTATCGACGGCATGGTCGAGTCCAACCCGATGCTCGGCCTGCGTGGTGTGCGCCTGTCCGTCGTCTTTAGCGATCTGCCGCTCATGCAGGTCCGCGCCGTCGCCACGGCCACTGCCCGCCTTATCAAGGAGGGCGTCGACCCGCATCCCGAGATCATGGTTCCGCTCGTTTCCATCACGGCTGAGCATGTCCAGACCCGCGAGGTTATCGAGCGCGTGATCGCCGAGGTATCCGCCGAGGAGGGCGTCGAGCTCAACATTCCCGTGGGCACGATGCTCGAGCTGCCGCGCGCCTGCATGGTCGCTGACGAGATCGCCCATCACGCAGACTTCTTCTGCTTTGGCACCAACGACCTCACGCAGACGACCTTCGGTTTCTCGCGTGACGACGCCGAGGCCAAGTTCATCCCGCTGTACATGCATAAGAAGATCTTGAAGGACAATCCCTTCGAGACCATTGACACGGCAGTACTCGAACTGGTGCGCATGGCTGTCGAGAAGGGCCGCGCCACCAACCCTGATATGCACTTTGGCGTGTGCGGCGAGCACGGCGGCGACCCCAAGTCCATCAAGGGCCTGTTTAACGTGGCCGATGTGGACTATGTGTCCTGCTCGCCCTACCGCGTGCCCCTCGCACGCCTGGCTGCCGCCCAGGCCAAGCTCGAGGCCAAGCGTTCCGCCTAACGTTTTGGGTTTAGACGCCTAGCGTAGCCCCCTTCATGCCGCCCGCCTCATTCGTGAGGCGGGCGGTTATCATGTGCGGGTTTTGTCTTTTTGTCTGCGTAAAAAATTGTTCTTGCAGCAGAAACCCGCGCGTGTATACTCGAATACGTTTGTTCAACTACGTGCCGGCCATGGTGGTACGGCACCTCTAGAAGAGTAAGGAATTGCACATGGATTACATCCGCGCAATCGAGCGTCAGCAGATCCGCGAGGACATTCCTCAGGTTCGCGTCGCCGACAACGTCAAGGTTCACTACCGCATTAAGGAAGGCGACCGCGAGCGCATCCAGGTCTTCCAGGGCGACGTCATCCGCATGGCCGGCGCCGGTGCCCGCGAGACCTTCACCGTCCGCAAGATGTCCTTCGGTGTCGGTGTTGAGCGTACCTTCCCGCTTCACAGCCCCAAGATCGCCAAGCTCGAGGTCGTTCGTCATGGTCGCGTCCGTCGCGCCAAGCTGTACTACCTCCGCGACAAGGTGGGCAAGGCTGCTCGCATCCCCGAGAAGCGCTAAGAAGATCGCAGCGTCTGTCCACTCGTTTGGACGTAAGGGTCACCTTCGGGTGGCCCTTCTTTTTATCCGATTTGCATGCAAGGAGGGCCTGGTATGGCCAATATGACGAGCTCGGTTTCGGCATCGCAAGTTGCTGGCGAGCTGGCGAGCGCTACGTTTGAGGAGATTCCCGCCCTCGTGGAGCATTATCGCGAGGATCCGCGCCAGCAGGTGATCAAGGCTTGCGAACGCGCCCTCAAACGCCATGCCAAAGAGCTTGCCGAGCGCGAGCGCGTCAATGACATGTACGAGCTTATGCATGAGCTTGGCGGCGATGGGGTGGTCGTTGGTGTCGACGAGGTGGGTCGCGGATCGGTGGCCGGTCCTTTGACGGTATGCGCTGTCTGCCTTCCTATGGAGCCGCGCGTCTGGGGCATCAACGATTCCAAAAAGCTCACGCCGGCGCGCCGCGAGTTGCTCTCAGTGAAGATTGCCGAGGTGGCGACGGCGATCGGTTTTTGCCATATCGCGCCTAAGGATATCGATGAGATGGGCATGGCCCGTGCTATCCGTACCGCCGTTGCAGGCGCCGTGGCCGATACAGGGCTCGAGCCCGATTGCGTGCTTATGGATGGCAACCCCTTGGGCGCCGTTCCTAACGAGCGCGATGTGGTGAAGGGCGATGCCAAGATCGCCTGCATCGCCGCGGCGTCCATCATGGCCAAGGTCACGCGTGACGAGATGATGGTCGAGTACGACGCCGAGTACCCCGAGTACCATCTGGCCGAGTCGAAGGGCTATGCAAGCCCCGAGCATATCGAGGCCATTCGCAAACATGGACTTTGTCCGCTGCACCGCGTGAGCTTTTGCGGAAACTTTCTGCAGACTGAGCGCCTTTTCTAGGCCAATTGTGGAGACAGGGACCTCTGGGGTTTTATAAACCTGCTGGTAGCGGGCCGTATGCAACACCATTGCTGCGTACGGCCCGTTTTTTGACGGCATTTGGTCAGCTTTTGGTTTGCTTCCTGTACTTACCCGCATGAAAGGTGCCCTCATCATCGGGGCAATGCAGTGTGCGGGAAAGGAGACCCCATGAGTGCCGCAAGCAAAAAGAGCAAGACGCAGCAGCTCAAGGAGCGTTGGGAAAACGGCGAGCTCGACTGCGGGGCGATGACGCCCGAGTTTATCAAGGGACTCAGTCCCCGTGAGCTGGGCATGCTGGGCGAGCTGATCACCATCGACTACTTTAACGAGCGCGGCTACACCTTGCTGGAGCAGGGTTATCGTTGCACCGAGGGCGAAGCCGATCTGGTGCTGCTCGATGAGCTTGACGATGTCGTGGTGATGGCCGAGGTCAAGACCAGGCGCGTCGCCCTGGATTGCACCACGCGGGTCTTTCCCGAGGAGGCCGTGGATGCCCAAAAGCAGCGTCGGTATCGCCGTATCGCAAGTTGCTATCTCATGGAGCACTATCCGCTCAAGGCGATCCGCTTCGATGCAGTGGGTGTCACCATTCGCGGCGGGCATATCGCCGAGATCGAGCATCAGTACAACGCGTTCGATTGGCAGGTGTCGTGATGGCGTTCGAGACGTTTGCCGTTCACGCGGCCTGCATCCGCGGTGTCGAGGCGATTCACGTCACGGTCGAGGTCTCGCTTGCCGGCGGCGTTCCGGGCATTCAGATGCTCGGCATCCCGAGTATGGAGGTGATGGAGTCACGTGGTCGTATTCGCTGTGCGATGCGCTCGGCCGGCTTTGAGATCCCGCGCTCGGGCATTACGGTCAATCTGGCGCCCGGCGATATTCGCAAGACCGGTAGCGGCTTTGATCTGCCCATCGCCATCGCGGTTCTAGCGGCCGATGGTCAGATTCCCCGCGACAACCTCGATCGTTGTCTTATCGCCGGCGAGCTCGGCTTGGACGGCACGGTGCTTCCTGTCAAAGGCGAGGTGGCGTTTCAGCTATTGGCTCGCGACATGGGGCTGTCTTTTATCGCCGGCAGGTCCGACCAGCATGTGCCACTCGCGGGCGTGGATTGCGGCTTTATCGACCATCTGTCTCAGCTTGCTCACGGCATGGGCGATGCCGCACGGCACTACTTGGATTCCGAGGGTGTCGAGGCGACCTTTGAGCCCGAGCTCGACTATGCAGACGTGCTGGGGCAGGAAGTCGCTAAACGCGGCATGGCGCTTGCGGCGGCAGGAGAACTCGGCTTGCTCATGATTGGGTCCCCGGGATCGGGCAAGACGATGCTCGCACGCCGTATGACCGGCATCCTGCCCGAGCTTTCCGTCGAGGATCAACAGGAGGCGCTGTGCATCCATTCGGTTTTGGACGAGAACATTGATGGCTTGTTGGCGGGGCACCGGCCCTTCCGCAGTCCCCATCACAGTATTTCGACCGCAGGCCTTATCGGCGGCGGACGCCCGGTGCACCCGGGTGAGATCAGCCTTGCTCATGGCGGCGTGCTATTTTTGGACGAGCTTGCCGAGTTTCCCACGGGTGTGCTGCAGACGCTGCGTCAGCCTATCGAACGCGGCTACGTCAGGATCGTACGCGTCGACGGGGCTTTTTCCTTCCCGTCGCGCTTTCAGCTGCTGGCTGCGAGCAATCCCTGCCCCTGCGGCTTTTTGGGCGATCGCGAGGTACCGTGTCGCTGCTCGGCGGCGATGGTCGAGCGCTATCGGTCTAAACTGCGCGGTCCTTTGGCCGACCGTATCGACATGATGATCGATGTGACCCGTCCCGACCCTCAGGTGATTATCGAGGGCGCGGAGGGTATGTCGTCGGCCGAGTTACGTGACTACGTTGTGCGCGGTCGCGCCTTTCGCGCCTGGCGCGAGTCCCGTATGGACGATGCGGATGCCGAGGCCGAGGATGACGAGACACGGTCCATTGACGGCGTCGTTTCGACCTTTGAGCTCGATGATGCGGCGGAGAAGTGTGTGCTCGGTCTGTCCAAACGCACGCATCTCACGGGCCGCGGCATCGTGCGCCTGGTTCGCATTGCGCGCACGATTGCAGACGTCGCCGAGAGCGAGCAAGTGACGCAGGATCACGTGCTCGAGGCGGCGATGTACCAGGGAAGGAGGGACCAATGATGGCCGAGGGGACCTTTGAGCTGCATCCAGGTGATGCGTTGTATCCCGAGACCGTTTTGGAGCTTTCTGATGTACCCCAGACGCTTTATGTGCGCGGCAATCCCGAGGTGCTTTCGACACCCGCGCTCTCCATCATCGGCGCGCGCAAGGCCTCGCCGTATGGTCTTGCCGTGGCAGAGCTTGCGGCAAAGGTGGCGGTTGAGGCGGGAGTGACGGTAGTTTCGGGCGGCGCGGTTGGTTGTGACCAGGCCTCGGGTTGGGCTGCGGTCAACGCCGGCGGCAAACACGTCGTGGTGCTGGGGACGGGCGCCGACGTGGTCTACCCGCGTTCGAGCGCGGGGCTTATTACGCGCACGCTCGATACGGGCGGCGCGGTCGTGTCGATCTCTCCGTGGGGCATGGGTCCGCGCAAGTTTGCCTTTCCGCGCCGCAATCGCGTGATCGCGGCCCTGTCGCAAGCCCTCTTTGTATCCGAGGCGGGTATGCCTTCCGGGACGTTTTCTACAGCTGAGGCTGCTATGGATTTGGGGCGCGAACTTCTTGCCGTGCCGGGGTCGATCCTATCGCCCGAGTCGCGTGGCACGAATTACCTCATTGCGAACGGTGCCTGCTGCATTGTCGACGAGGAGTCCATCGAGATGGCTATCTCTCGCATATACGGCACCCTGCGCTACTCGCGCCCCGATGCTCCCGGCATTGCCGACCTGAATCCAACACAGCAGACCGTGATGCATGCGCTCATCGCCTCTCCGCTCAAGGTCGACGACATCGCGGCGCTCGTCTCACTCGATGCTGTCGGCGTACTCAAACTCTTGGGTTCGCTTGAACTCGAGGGCCTTATCGAGCGCATGATGGATGGAAGGTATGCGCCCTCCAAGTTTGCCCTTCACGCCCAGACGCCCTTCGGTCACAATGGAAAACGTGTCAATTAGAAAGGTGTTTGCAGATGCAGTTCGATCAGGTGACGGTTATCGGTGGCGGTCTGGCGGGTTCGGAGTGCGCGATCCAGCTGGCAGACCGCGGGTTTGCCGTAAAGCTGTGCGAGATGCGCCCCCAGGTGAGCTCCCCGGCCCACCATACCGATCACCTGGCAGAGCTCGTCTGCTCCAATTCGTTTAAGTCGACCCGTCCGGATTCTGCGGCTGGTTTGCTGAAGGCCGAGCTTGAGCGCATGGGTTCAGTCCTGCTCGATTGCGCCCATCGCGCCGCTGTTCCCGCCGGTGGTGCCTTGGCGGTCGACCGCGTCAAGTTTTCCGAGCTTGTCGAGGCCGAGGTTGCCGCCCGTCCCAATATCGAGGTCGTGCACGGTGAGGTCACACAGATTCCCGAGGGTCACGTGGTCATTGCCGCGGGCCCGCTGTGTTCACCGGCGCTGAGCGAAGAGGTTATGAAGCTCGTCGGTGGCGATGCCCTGGCATTCTTTGATGCGGCGGCGCCGATCGTCGATGCCTCCACGCTCGATATGGACGTGCTGTTCTCGCAGTCGCGCTACGAGGAGCAGGGGAGCGGCGACTATCTCAACGCTCCGCTCAACAAGGAGGAGTACGAGGCCTTTATCGAGGCGCTTACCACGGCCGACCGCGTGGTGCTCAAAGACTTTGAGGGCGGCGATCTGTTCCAGGCCTGCCAGCCTGCCGAGGAGGTTGCACGCACCGGCAAGGACGCTATTCGCTTTGGCGCCATGAAGCCCGTTGGCCTCACCGACCCGCGTACCGGACGTCGCCCCTGGGCAGCGATTCAGCTGCGTGCCGAGAACAAGGAGAAGACCGCCTATAACCTGGTGGGCTTCCAGACCAACTTGACCTTTGGCGAGCAGAAGCGCGTCTTCCATATGGTGCCGGGCCTGGAGAACGCTGAGTTCTTCCGCTACGGTGTCATGCACCGCAATACCTTTGTCGACGCCCCTCACGTGCTCGATAGCACCTTTGCCGTGCCCGGTACCGGCGTGCGCCTGGCCGGTCAGATCACCGGCACCGAGGGGTACATGGAAGCCGTGGCGACAGGTCTGCTCGCGGCGCTCAACACCTATGCCGAGGCTATCGGTGCCGCGGGCGTCGAGTTGCCGCGTGTGGGCGCCCTGGGTGCGCTCGTGGGCTATGCGACCGATCCTGCCACCGTGGGCTATCAGCCTATGCATGTCAACTTTGGCCTGGTGCCGCCACTCGAGGACGGTAAGCGCCGCAGCAAGCGCGACCGCTATCAGG
>NZ_JBDMHA010000063.1:0-12360 GCF_039752985.1 Collinsella aerofaciens | reverse complement strand
CCATCGCGCCGAGAGTACTGCGGGGTCAGCCCGTGGGAGGCCAGGGCGCCGCTGACCGGTGGACGGCACCGAGCCGTCAATCGACTTGAAGAAGGGGGAGGCCTCGCGGCCTCCCCCTTTTTTTGCGTTTAATAGAGAGTTGTAATACAAGAACTCGCCTTCGTTTAGCTTGTCTTACTGTTTGGCTGTATTTTGAGTCCTTCTTTTGTATTTGCGCGATAATAACTCCCATTGGCGTTAGGGAGGACTTGATGTTTACCGTTTTTGTCTTAGGCAATATTGCTTCGGGTAAATCGACTGCCTGCCGCTATTTCGAATCTCGTGGCGCTATGCTTATCGATCTGGATGAGCTTGCAAAATCTCTGTATGTGCCGGGCTCTGATATCGTCAATACTCTCGCGGATGAATTCGGTTGGGACATTTTGGATGTGGAAGGCGGCATTCGCCGCAGCATCCTCGCTTCTCGAGCTTTCGCTTCTCCTGATTCGGTCGCACGGCTCAATGGCATCGTGCATCCCGTTCTGATTGAACAGCTTTCGCTTAGGATTCTCGATCCGGTTTGTTGTACGGTTTCATCTCCCCGTTATCCCTTTGCGGTGGTCGAGGTTTCTGCTCCGACTGGTTTTGAGGATGCATTTGGCTTGGCTGATGAAATTCTGGTCATCAGCGCCCCTTTGTCAGTTCGTCGCGAGCGCGCTATTCAACGTGGCATGGAGCCATCCGATTTCGATGCTCGTTCTGCTTGCCAGCCCGATGAGTCTGCGCTGTGCAATCTCGCTACAACGGTGATTGATAATGCCGCAGGCGATAATTCGCTCTTTGAGCAGCTTGACTCATGGCTTGCATGCCACGGGTTTATAGATACTCCGGATAAGGAGGAGGCCGATGCCTAAGGCACGTTTCTTTACGTGGTATCGCGTGGCGCCACTTGCCGTTGTGTTCGTCTTCGGCCTTATTTCGCTCGTCTACTCGTGTGCCCCTGCCGCTTTCTTTAAGCCGCTGTATCCGATTGACTACGAGGCGTATGTAAAGCAATCCAGTATTTCGCATAATCTGGATCCGTATCTGGTGTGCGCTGTCATTAAGTCGGAATCGAATTGGGATCCCGAGGCCGAGTCGAATCAGGGTGCTCAGGGATTGATGCAGCTGATGCCCGAGACTGCCCAGGATATGATTGCCAAGGGCCTTGTCGACGGAGGGGAGTATTCGGCCGACAATCTTAACGATCCGGCTACGAATATCGAGTTTGGCTGCGCATACCTCTCGTATCTTCTCGCCTATTTCAACGGGTCGACGGATAGTGCCATCGCCGCCTATAACGCCGGCATGGGCAATGTCGACGGATGGGCGCAGCAGGGTACGTCGCTTCATAATGCAATTACCTTTCCCGAGACGCAGGCGTATCTGATTCGTGTCAATAATGCCTGGGCTCGCTACAAGACCCTCTATCCCGATCGGTTCGTATAGGACTATGCCTGCCGCCTGCGTATACTGCAGATATATGAGTTAGGAGTATCCATGGCGGAATTTGAAGTAGAACGCGTTGGTGGTGAACTTAAGCGCTTTGGCGTTGAAGGCTCTGACGTGCCGTTTAAGGTCGTTTCTCCCTATGAGCCTGCCGGTTCCCAGCCTAAAGCCATTGAGTCGCTTGTGCAGGGCGTGAGGGACGGAGACCGCTATCAGGTTTTGCTGGGCGTGACTGGTTCGGGCAAGACCTTCACGATGGCAAAGACTATTGAGGCCCTGGGAAAGCCGACGCTGGTCATGGCTCCGAATAAAACGCTCGCTGCTCAGCTTGCGAGCGAGCTCAAAGAGTTCTTTCCCAATAACGCTGTGGTCTACTTTGTCTCGTATTACGACTACTATCAGCCCGAGGCGTATGTGCCGCAAAGCGATACATATATCGAGAAAGACTCCTCGATTAACGAAGAGGTCGAGATGCTGCGCCATCAGGCGACCGCGTCACTGCTCTCTCGACGTGATGTGATCGTTGTCGCATCGGTCTCGTGTATCTATGGCATTGGCTCTCCTGAGGACTATGCGGGTCTGGCTCCAAACGTCGACAAGAAGGTGCCGCTCGAGCGCGATGACTTTATCCATGCGCTTATCGACATTCAATATGATCGCAATGACTATGACCTGGCGCGTGGCACGTTCCGCGTGCGCGGCGATGTTGTCGACGTGTATCCGCCTTATGCTGAGCATCCGTTGCGGTTTGAGTTCTTTGGCGACGAGGTCGAGCTGATTGCCGAGATCGATGAGGTCACCGGTGAGATGCTTCGTGAGTACGAGGCCATCCCCGTATGGCCGGCATCACACTATGTGACCGAGAAGCCGAAGGTCAAGGCGGCTCTGAAATCGATCAGCGAAGAGTGCGAGAAGCGCGTGGCGGAGCTCAAGGCGACCGACAAGTTGCTCGAGGCGCAGCGTCTGCAGCAGCGCACCGATTATGATCTTGAGATGCTCGAGACGATGGGCTTTTGCAACGGCATCGAGAACTACTCGCGTCATCTGGACGGTCGCAAGCCGGGTGAGCCGCCGTTTACCCTAATCGATTACTTTCCCAAGGATATGCTCTGCATCATCGATGAGAGCCATGTGACGGTGCCGCAGATTCGCGGCATGCACGAAGGTGACCGCTCGCGTAAGGTGACGCTGGTGGAACACGGTTTTCGCCTGCCCTCGGCGCTCGATAACCGCCCGCTTCGTTTCGATGAGTTTGAGGCAAGGATACCCCAGTTCATCTACGTTTCGGCAACACCGGGCGACTATGAGCTGCGGGTTAGCCAGAACGACGTTGAGCAGATTATTCGTCCGACCGGTCTGCTCGATCCCAAGATCGATGTGCGTCCGGTTCGCGGTCAGATTGACGATCTTGAGGACGAGATTCGCGAGCGCGTTGCCCGCAAGGAGCGCGTGCTGGTGACCACGTTGACCAAGCGCATGGCCGAGGACCTGACCGACCATCTGCTTGATGCGGGCATTAAGGTCAATTACATGCATTCTGATACGGCGACAATGGACCGTGTCGAGATCCTGCGAACGCTGCGCGAGGGCAAGATCGATGTTCTCGTTGGCATCAACCTGCTTCGCGAGGGCTTGGATCTTCCCGAGGTCTCACTGGTGGCAATTCTCGATGCCGATAAGGAAGGATTCTTGCGCAACCGCCGTTCGCTGATTCAGACGATTGGCCGCGCGGCCCGTAACGCCGATGGCGAAGTCATCATGTATGCGGACGTTGTGACCGATTCGATGAAAGAGGCCATCGAGGAGACGCAGCGCCGTCGCGAGATTCAGATGGCATATAACGAAGAGCATGGCATTGTGCCCAAGACAGTGCGCAAGGCCATCAACGACATCTCAAGTTTTATTGCCGAGGCCGAAAAAACTGTGGGCTCCAAAGGACGCTCGAGAGGCGATTCGCTGGGTCACGGTGCGTTCTATACGCCCGATGAAAACGGCGAGGGCGCCGCGCCGGAGACGGTGGCACCCGAGCAAACGCTTGCCGAGCAGCTGGAAGGGCTACCGCATGACGAGCTCGTGCGGATTGTCGAGACCATGGAGGAAGACATGCGTAACGCTTCCGCCGCCATGGACTTTGAGGAGGCGGCGCGTCTGCGCGATGCCGTCGTTCAGATTCGGGCGATGCTTGAGGGCGCATCTGAGGACGAAACGATTGAGCGTTTGCGTTCGCAGGCTCGCAAGGGCTCTACCTTTGCTTCGGGCAGAAAACGCCAGGGTGCACGATTCAGGAAGTAGTGAACAGGCCCCGAGTTCCCTGTGGAACTCGGGGCCTGTGTCGTTCGGACGCGAGAGTTCGTGCACTAGAGGTCTGCTATCAGCGCCTCAGCGCAACGGATGCCGTCGGTGGCGGCACTCATGATGCCGCCGGCATATCCGGCACCCTCGCCGCAAGGGTAAAGGCCCGGGGTCGACACGGCGTGGCATGTTCGATCGCGGATGACCGTAACCGGGGAGCTCGAACGCGTCTCCACGCCAGTGAGGACCGCATCGGGGCGGTCATAGCCACGCAGTTTCTTACCGAGCAGGGGAATTCCCAAACGAAGCGATTCGACGATATGCTGCGGGAGGGCATCGTCGATCGCCGTCCAGGTCACGCCAAGTGGATAGGTTGGTTTTACCTTTCCGGGTGCCGTGCTGGCGCGCCCCGCAAGGAAATCTCCGACGAGCTGTGCCGGCGCGTTCCAGTTAGAGCCACCCAGGCGATAGGCGGCTCGCTCGCAGGCGCGCTGGAGCTCAATGCCTGCGAGCGGATCATCGCCGGGAAGGTCGTCGGGTGTGACGTTGACGAGTAGGGCGGCATTTGCGTTGCGCCCGTCGCGGGCATTGAGGCTGGCACCGTTGACGCACAGATGGCCCTGCTCGGAAGAAGCCGCGACAACCTGTCCGCCGGGGCACATGCAAAACGAGAACACACTGCGGCCGTTGGGGAGATGGGCGACAAGCTTGTAGGGGGCTGCTCCGAGTGCCGGGTGTCCCGCCGAAGGGCCATATTGGGCACGGTCGATGTCATGCTGTGGATGCTCGATGCGCACACCCATGGCAAAGGTCTTTTGCGCGAGGGTAACGTCATGTTCTTTGAGAAGCTCGAATACGTCGCGGGCGGAATGGCCGCAGGCGAGAATGAGGTGCTTTGTGGCGATTGTCTCGCTTGTGGTTTCTTGGGGCGGTTGGACATCGACGCCGGTGATGGCGCCAGATTCATCGGTTCGAATATTGACGAGCCTTGTTCGATAGCGGACGGTTCCACCGAGCTGCTCGATGCGCTGAGAAATGTTGGTGACGACGGTGGGTAGGATGTCGGAGCCAATGTGCGGTTTGGCGTCCCACAGGATGTCGCGAGGTGAGCCCGCTTTGACGAAGGTCTCAAGAATCAGTCGATGGGCAGGATTCTTGGTTCCCGTGTTGAGCTTGCCGTCCGAGAAGGTCCCTGCGCCGCCCAGGCCAAATTGGATATTGCTTTCGGGGTCGAGGATACGCTCCTTAAGAAAGAGATCAATCGCTTCCGAGCGGCGAAGCGCGGGGTCGCCGCGCTCGATGAGCAGGGGTTTAAGGCCCGCTTCGGCAAGGGTCAGGGCGGCGAAGAGACCGGCGCAACCGGCGCCGACAACGACGGGACGCCCCTTGGGTGCATTTGGGACAGGGTTGGGGAATGAAGGAGCCTCGCCGTCTACCATGCGGATGCGCGAGCGGTCGCGCTCGGCGACGCGGTCGACCACCTCCTGCTCGAGTCGGGAGCTTGTCAGCTCGACTCGAAAGCTCAAAATAAAATGGACATCTCGTTTTTTACGGGCGTCGATTGACTTGCGATGGAGCTCAATGGCTTTAATCTGGGAATCCTCGCATCGCAGGGCTCGTTTGACGGCGCGTCTACCAATAGCAAGGCAGGCGGCTTCGTCGCCGGCCTCATCGAGTGACGCGTGGACTTGGGTGATTTCGATCATCGAGGTCTCCTTAGATGCAAGAAAGAGGCCGCCCGGTGTCCCAGACGGCCCGAATGCGTTTTGATTATAGACTGCGCGGCTATAGGCTGCTTGCAGCGCGAATACCCGAGATCCAAGCCCATGCAAGGTTGAAACCGCCGCAATCGGCATCGATGTCGAGCGCCTCGCCACAGATGTAAAGTGGGGCGTCTGCCGCGTTGCTCACGCAGAGGTTGGGAGCTGAGACGCTCTCGATGGGCACGCCGCCGCGCGTGACCTGGGCCGAACGCTCCTCTGTCGTTCCCTCGACGAGCATCTTAAAGTGCTTGAGGATTGAGACCAGATGGATGACGTCGTACGACCCGGGGTGGCACTGTTCGAATGCGGTGCAGACAACGTGAGAGAACTGCGGGGCAAGCATGCCGTCGAGCCAGCGGGGGTCGCGGGGTGAAAAGCCGCCGAGCAACGCAACTCGCTGATTGAGCATATTGAGCAACACGTCTTTGGAGAGGTCGGGGAAAACGTCGAGCAGAATCGTGTCGTCGCGCTGAACGCGACGGGAGAGGTTAAAGGCAGCAACGCCCGAAATGCCAAAGGTTCGGAAGAGCACTTCGCCGTCTTCGTGCCAGAGCTCCTCGTGATTGCGGGTGAGCGTCAAACGGGCGCGGACGCGCAGGCCATCCAGCGTCTTGAGCGCAGTCTGGTCGCCGAAGACCGATGCCGACACAGGGCAGAGGACGGGATGCTGCGGTGTGAGGGAAAGATTGAACGTCTTCGCGATGTCGGCGGGGCTGCCGCCCGTAGCGATAATTACGGCCTTTGCCTGCAGCGTCTCGTTCTTGCGAGGGGTGTCGGCAAGCGCCTTCCGAAGCGAGCGAACCTCCGATTTTCGGTCGTCGTGCTTTTTTGCCTTGAGTGCTCGCGCGGGACGGTCTATTTGGAGTACCCAGCCCTCGGGGGCTTTGAATGCCGAGGCAACGTTTGCTCCACAGATCAAGGTGATACCCAGGTGATTGCAAGCGTTGAGAAGCGCATCGCGCACCGATTCGGCACGAAGGGAGCGCGGATACAGCCGGCCCTCCTCGGAGGTCGTCATGATGCCCAGCGAGGAGAAGAAACTGCCGAGCTCTTGCTCGGGCCGGGGACCCATGACGGATTCGACGAATGCGGGGTGGTTGTACCGCTGGAAATCAATTGATTCGTTGGAAAGGTTGCAGCGGCCGTTGCCGGTCGCAAGGAGTTTAAGGCCGCAGGCAACATCGCGCTCAACGATGCAGACGCTTTTGCCTGCGCGTGCGGCCGTAATGGCGGCGGCGAGACCCGAGGCCCCGCCGCCGATTACCAAGACGTCATAGGAGGCGTTTGTGTTCACTTAGGCCTCGGCGGTCTCGTGCGGGGCAATGGCCTCGACAGCAGAGACGGCTTGGGGCAGCATACCGTCGGGCAGTGCGGTCTCAACCTCGCCCTTGTCGCAAGCCTCGGCGAGTGCCGGATTGATGGGAAGCTGCCCTAGAATCTCGAGGTTGTAACGCTCGGCGACCTCGGGGAGCTTGCTCTTGCCAAAGACTTCGATCTTCTTGCCGCAATCGGGGCACTCGATATAGCTCATGTTTTCGACGATTCCCAGAATGGGCACGTTCATCTTCTCGGCCATGTTGACCGCCTTGGCGACGATCATCGAGACCAGATCCTGCGGGCTCGTGACGATGACGATGCCATCGACGGGCAGCGACTGGAAGACAGTGAGGGCGACGTCGCCCGTTCCCGGAGGCATGTCGACCAGCAGGTAGTCGATGGGGCCCCATGAGGTTTCGCTCCAGAACTGCCTGATGGCACCCGCGATAACCGGGCCGCGCCAGAGCACGGGGTCGGTTTCGTTTTGGAGCAGCAGGTTAGAGCTCATAACCTTGACGCCGTGCTCGGAGATTTCGGGCAGCATAAGGTTGCCAAGGGCATGGACGTGGCGTCCGCTCATACCGAACATCTTGGGGATAGAGGGACCGGTGATGTCGGCATCGAGGACGCCGACCTTGTGGCCGTGACGGGCAAGCTCGGTAGCGATGGCACCGGTGACAAACGACTTGCCGACGCCGCCCTTACCGGAAAGCACGGCGATAACGCGCTTGACCTCGGACAGCGTATTCTCCTCAAATTGCGACGGCGACGTTTGCCCGCCGGCTGCCTGTGCGTGCTCGCAACCCATGTTTGACTCCTTTGTATATGTTGGGGCCGGAGCCCCGCGGTGTGACACGAGCGTCATTGTACCCTCGTTTGCGAGCGGGAGTCATTTGCGATGCATTTGGGCCGAGCGTGCTTGCAATACGATGGGCCCAAGCGAATGGGCGGGCTTACTGAACTTTGCTGGCGAACTCGAGGTATTGCATGCGCTGCAGCTTGTCGATCGTCGAGGTGTATGGGCTGTCTTCAGATTCCAAGTTGTAGCGCAGCCCGTCGGCACCGAGATAGCCGGCGACATTGATGGTGGGCACATCTGACCTTGTTGCAAGCAGGGCCTTTTGATAGTCGGTGAGCGGGGCGCCGATCTTATTAAGGGTAATGGCTGCAATCTCGTTTGCCCCGACGGTGTCGTAGACGTTGAGCTCGGTATTGCCGGCGATTTCATAGTTAGCCCAGACGAAATAGGTTGACTGATAGACACGGAAAGCGTGGCTTGCCGTATCTTCCTGAGGGTACAGCTCGTCGTTGAGAGTCGTTGCGGCGCTCGGCTGATGGTCGCCAAAAAAGACAAGAACAACCGGTCTGCCGATATTGCGGAGCTCGTTGATAAAGTACTCGAGGTCCCGGTCGGATGCGTTGATGCAGGTGAGATAGGTGTTGAGCGCGCTATTGGCGCCCTCGCTGGCTCCCTCGACCCAATAGTTTGTCAGCTCTTCGGCGGGAACGGTGCCATAGTCGTAGCCGCCGTGATTTTGCATCGTGACGTCAAAGATGAACTGCGGCGCTTCGTCGGTTCTAAGCAGGTCGAGTATCTTGTCGTAGGTGGCGTAGTCGCATACGCCGGCATGGTAACAGGGCGCACCTTCGAAATCGCCGATTGAAAGAAAGTCTCCAAAGCCCAGCTGCTGATAGATCTTATCTCGATGGTAGTTGACGGGGTTTTGCGGGTGCATAGCGGTAGCGGTATACCCAAGCTCTTTAAGGTCCTTTGCCAGGCTGTTGACACCATTCATCTGATACAGCTGATAGGGGATCTTGCCTAATCCGACAAAGGCCGTTGTCGCTCCGGTCAAAAATTCGAATTCGGAGTTTGCCGTTCCGCCACCGGTGACCGAAGCGAGCATGGTGCCGCGAACAAGTGTGTCGGGAAGCGAGTTGTAGAATGCGGGGCCGGTGTACCCGGCCGCCTGGAGCTGCTCAAAGCACGAAAGGTCGCTAAAACTCTCGTTCATGACGGCAACAATCGTCGGCTTGATTTCATTGAACTGGGCAACGGCAGCCGCGCGCTGCTCGCTCGAGCCATACGTGCTGTCGTAGGCGGCGGCGAGCTCCTGCTCGATGCTCTGCGCCTCATCGGGCGTATAGCCTTCGGGCTTCTCAATGGGCAACTCGTTGGCCATTTCGGTGAACGAAGTGATAAAACCCTGAGACGTATATGTGGTGATGGGCTGCCAACGGTCAAATCCAAAATCCAGCGCCTGCTCCAAGTCGATGCTGGAAAAGCCCGAGAGCTCCACAACGGTCACTAGCAGAAAAGCGCAGAGGTTAGCGGCGATTGCGGGGAAGACATGGGTGGGCGTACGGAGCTTTCGCGGTCGGATAAGCGAAAGAAGCCCCAGGGAAATCTCCAGCAGGGCGAGAGAGGTTACGATTCCGGCGGTAAAGGTAAACTCGTATCCCTCGCTCACTTCCATTGCGGTGCCGAGGGCCAAGATATCGCTTGGCAGGATGGCTTCGCCTTTAAACGTTATGACGAAGTGCTCGGCAATGCCAAGGATGCAACAGGCGACGGGCACGAGGGGCATGACGCCTCCATGACGCTGTCCCAGCAAATAAAGGGAGAGCAGAACCGTCGCGAGCAGCCCGACGGAAAACCCGAATGAGTTGGCGGGAATGCGATAGAACGTTTCGTTACAGGCAATTTCGAGTGAAACGAACGAGAGCGCTGAAACAGCGGCGATGACAAGGATGTCACGGCAAATACAGGCAACCGTTCCCGTCGCAAGATCGGTTTGGTCGATATGTCCCGAAACCAAGGGCTCGACAAGAAGTATGACGGCGGCAGCACCGAGCGCCGAATAAGAAAGGACCCATAGGGAATTGTCCTCATTTACGAGCAATTGATTCGTAATCCATGCAGCTACCATGCCGAGCGGGATGAGGAGCGTCGCGCACCAAAAGACGCGGGCAATGGGCGGCTTTTCATTGTGTTTGATTGAAAAATACACGCGCACGACGACGGTGGCCACGATAAGGACGGCGATGAATATGGGCAGATTGGCCATGTCGCTCGAAGTGATTTCAAGGGGGATATCTTCGGTCATGGACGTTCCTCTGTTACAGCAAATTAAGTTCAGTAGTAGATTACTGTAACCTTTCCACGGCATTTCGAGAAACAAAGCATCCGATACGCAAAGCTAAAGGTCTGCGAATCTTGTATTACGAACATCTGTGCGCGTCGAGTGCGCTAAACTCATCGACAGTATGATTCGATGCAATAGGAGGCAAGGAGCTTCCATGTCTGATTCTTCTATCGTTATTCGCGGCGCTCGTGAGCACAACCTCCGTGATATCGATGTTTCCATTCCGCGTGACCAACTCGTGGTCATTACCGGTCTTTCTGGCTCGGGCAAGAGTTCGCTGGCATTTGACACTATCTATGCCGAGGGCCAGCGTCGATACGTCGAGAGCCTTTCGAGCTATGCGCGCCAGTTCTTGGGCCAGATGGACAAACCCGACTTGGATTCAATCGACGGCCTTTCGCCGGCGGTGTCGATCGACCAAAAGACGACGTCTAAAAACCCTCGCTCGACGGTTGGCACCGTAACCGAGATTTATGACTATCTGCGCCTGCTGTTCGCCCGTGTGGGCACCCCGCACTGTCCCGAATGCGGCCGCGTCATTGAGCGTCAGACGACCGACCAGGTTGCCGACAAGGTCTTGGCGGCGGGGGAGGGCCGCCGCGCGTTTGTGCTGGCACCGGTGGTGCGCGGGCGAAAAGGCGAGTACACCAAACTGTTTGAGGACCTTCGCGCCGAGGGCTTTAGCCGCGTGCGTGTCGACGGTGAAGTGCGCTCGCTCGACGATCCGATCGATCTGGACAAGAAGTTCAAGCACGATATCGAGGTCGTAGTCGATCGCATCGTGATCCGTGAGAACTCTCTGGGCCGTATCGCCGAGTCTGTTGAGCAGGCGACCGCGCTGGCTCACGGCAATGTAAACGTGTACATGCTGCCCGATCGTGATGCTCCCGAGGGGACCGAGGGCGAGCTGCTGGAGTATTCGTTGGCCTTGGCGTGCCCGGAGCATGGTCACTCCATTGACGATCTTCAGCCGCGTGATTTTTCGTTCAACGCTCCCTATGGCGCATGTCCTGAGTGCGACGGCCTGGGCTTTAAGAAAACCGTTGATGCCGAGGCGTTGATCGAGGACCCCTCGAAGTCCATTGCTGACGGAGTCTTTGGTAGCCTGTTTGGCAACTCGAACTACTATCCGCAGATTTTTGCTGCGGTCTGCAAACACTTTAAGGTGAGCACCGATACGCCGTGGGAGGACTTGCCCCCTCGCGTGCGTCGTGCATTCTTGGATGGCCTGGGCGATACGAAGATCTCGGTCGACTACCAAAAGCTCGACGGACGTCGCAGCCAGTGGGATACCAAGTTTTCGGGCGTTCGCAACATCCTGTACGAACGCTATACCGAGACGACGAACGAGAACACCAAGGCGCGCCTGGAGAAGTACATTCGCGAGGAGCCGTGCTCGAGCTGCCACGGCGCTCGTTTGCGCCCTGAGATGCTCGCCGTCACCGTGGGCGGCAAGTCCATTTACGAGGTTTGTTGCCTGTCGTGCCGTGAATCGCTCGAGTTTTTTGAGGGCCTGGAACTCACCGAGCGCCAACAGTTTATCGGCGGCCGTATCGTCAAGGAAATCCTGGAGCGCTTGCGTTTTCTGGTCGATGTTGGACTCGACTATCTGACGCTCGATCGTGCCTCGGCGACGCTTTCCGGTGGCGAGGCGCAGCGTATTCGCCTGGCAACGCAGATCGGCGCGGGTCTCATGGGCGTGCTCTATATTCTGGACGAGCCCTCGATCGGTCTTCATCAGCGTGACAACGAGCGCTTGATCAAGACGCTCGAGCGCCTGCGCGATATCGGCAATACCGTTATCGTCGTCGAACACGACGAGGATACAATCCGTGCCGCCGATTACGTGATCGACATGGGGCCCGGCGCCGGCGTCAACGGCGGACACGTAGTCGCGGCGGGAACGCCTGCCGATATCATGGCGTGTCCTGAGTCGATGACGGGCGCTTATCTGACCGGCAAACGAATGATCCGGGTGCCTGATGAACGGCGCAAGCCCGGTCGCGGCTGCCTTAAAATTACGGGCGCTCGAGCCAACAACCTCAAAAACGTTACTGCCAAAATCGAGTTTGGTACGCTTACGGTTGTTACCGGCGTGTCGGGATCGGGCAAGAGCTCCCTGGTTACCGATACCATTGCGCCTGCCCTTACGAATGCCATTCACCGTTCGACGCGCCCTGTGGGTCCATATAAGAAAATCGAGGGCATCGAGTGTATCGATAAGGTTATCGATATCGACCAGTCGCCGATTGGCCGCACGCCGCGTTCCAACCCTGCTACCTATATCGGCCTGTGGGATGATCTTCGCGCGCTGTTTGCGAGTACGCCGGAGTCGAAGGCGCGCGGCTACTCGCCGGGTCGTTTCTCCTTTAATG
>NZ_JBDMHA010000062.1:0-12964 GCF_039752985.1 Collinsella aerofaciens | reverse complement strand
ACGCCGTTGTGTGTCAGGTACATCCCACAATCAGCCGCCGAAACATCGGCCTTGGCTTCGCGCAGCCAAGCATCAACCGAAGGCATCGATTTGCCGTTCTCAAGCATCATTTCTCCTTTCACCGTCATTGAGTAGCCCATAATCTATTCCTCGACCGGCGTGAGCACCATGACGGCACGTGTGTTGCTCAGCGATAACGAACGACAGGTCACAAGCGTTACGACCTTGGTTGCCGAAGCGGCACGATCGATGGCATCGCTCGCCACGGCAGAGGCACCGTCGAGCATCTCGGACAGGTAGTTCTTGAGCCCGTCGTCGCCCTCAAAATTGGTCGTGCGCGCCTTGGCATACGTGTCCTCGACAACTTTGGTCGCCAGTGGTCGCAGTTTATACGTAGCATCCCGTGTGATGTAATACACGAACTCGATGCTATCGAACGTTGCCTGATCAGTGGTGTCCGAAATCACGTTGAACATCGACCCGTCATTCATGTGGTGGCCGTAGATCGTGGTCTGCTGATCCACCATGCCCGGCGCGGTGTCATTGCTATCCAGGAAAATGGCCCCGGATGCATTGGCCGTACCGTCGAACAGCGTGTTGAGGTATTTGGAGTTGTTGTTGGTCTGCACCACGGGATAGTTGATGTTGGTTCCCGGCGCGTAAATCCAACCCACAACCTCGGGATTTGTCTGGGCAAGTGCATCGAAGTCGATAATCGGCACGCCGCTGGCGTCCTTATCGCTTACATATTGCTTCTCGATTTTCTGGTACGAATCGCTTGCCTGTTTATAGCCAATCTGAGCATTGATAAAGATAGCGGCGGCGGCGACAATCAGGCCGATGCCGATGATGATGAGCAGAATGGGAATAATGGAGCGGCGCTTTTTGCGCGGCGGCTCGGTGTAATCCGACGGCGCGGCATGCGGTGAAGACCGGGGCGGCTTCTTAGCGTTGCTATAAGATGAAGGTCGATATGCGGCTGGCGCGTCCTGTCGACGATGCGTCGCCGGCGTCACGGGGCGCGGCGCGCGCGGCTGCTGAGGAGAGGATGTCCGACCCTGCTGTGCCGCATGGGCAGCACCCGGCTTCGACGGATCGGGAATCTGAGAAGCCTTGAATCGTTTTCCCTGATAGTCGGACATGGCTCTCCTTATACTGCGGTGAAACGGCGGAACGCCTAGGCGTCGGCCATCTCCTGCTTCATCTTCTCGATAACCTTGCGGTACTCGGGGTCGCAAGCGCCTAGAATCTGCGTGGCGTAGATGGCGGCGTTCTTGGCGCCGTTGATGGCAACGCAGGCCACGGGCACGCCCGAAGGCATCTGCACCATCGACAGCAGCGAATCCATGCCGCCCAGGTCACTCGTCTTCATAGGCACGCCGATGACCGGCAGCGGCGTAAAGGCAGCCACGACACCACCCAGGTGAGCGGCCTTGCCGGCGGCGGCGATAATCACTTTGATACCGCGATCGACGGCAGTCGAAGCCCACTCGTGGACCTTCGCCGGTGTGCGGTGTGCGCTCGCAATGACGAGCTCATAGGGCACACCGAGCGCCTCGAGCTCGGCGGTGCAACCTTCCATAACGCCCAGATCGGACTTGGAGCCCATGATGATCCCGACAACCGGCTTTTGATCTGCCATAAACAAAGACCTCCTGTTGAGAACGGCGACGCGGCGGATCCGCGACCCTTAACTACTGAGAGTAGTATAGCTGCTCCCGTCCCTGCGGTCTGCGTGGTGCTTTGCGGGCGGGCCAGGCTTTATCTTCACTCCGGTTGCTTTGCAAAGTCGTTCAGATAAAGCCTGTCCCGCCCGCAAAGCACCCCTCGACCTACCGGGGATTGCTATGACGTACGTTGGCTGATTTGATTTGAAATGGGAGGTTGACGAGACTGACAGGCCCCATACAAAACGTGGGCCCTGCCGTTCGAACGAACGGCGGGGCCCACACTCATTTTCTATTCAGCCCTAGTCATCGCTCAAAGCCCCTTCGGCGGCACACGGTGCAATTGAGTCACCGTAGGCCGGGGCGGGAGGGGCCGTGTTTCCTCCTGAGCGACTCTGCTTGCAGCCGGAGCGAAAGGGGGAAATCTCGGCCCCTCCCGCCCCGGCCGGCCAGGTCAACTACACCGTGCGCTGCGGCAGGTCCTGCAGGGCGATGACGTCCATGCCCATGTCGTTGGCGCTGCCGTGACCCTGCTGGTCCTCGCGCACCGCCTCGATGGCACTCACGTAGGTGTTGGCCGCAGACATCGCCGTCACGCAGGTCACACCGCGGCGTACGGCCTCGGTACGTAGCAGGTAGCCATCGCCACGCGAACCCGGGCCGTACGGTGTGTTGATGATTACCGCAATCTTGCCATCGGCGATGAGGTCGCCGATGTTGGGACGCTCGCCGTCGTGCGGGCCGCTGATCTTCTCCACGACTTCGCACGTCACGTTGCCGCCGCGCAGCACGCGCGCCGTGCCCTCGGTGGAGCAGATGTCAAAGCCCAGGTACCGCAGGATGCGGGCTACCGAAAGGATATGGCGCTTGTCGCGGTCGCACACGCTGATGAACACCTTGCCGCTGCTGGGATCGGGCAGCTTGTAGTCGATCGCCAGCTGCGTCTTGGCGTATGCCTCGGGATAGCTCTTGGCGATACCCATGACCTCGCCCGTCGACTTCATCTCGGGCCCCAGGATAACGTCGGCGCCGGGGAAACGACCCCAGGGCATAACGGCTTCCTTCATGCAGAACCAATCGAGCTGACGCTCGTCGCTCGGCAGGCCCAGGCTGGCGATGGAATCGCCCGCCATGATACGCGCCGCGCACTTGGCCAGCGGCACGCCGGTGGCCTTGGAGATAAACGGCACGGTGCGGCTGGCACGCGGGTTGGCCTCGATCACGTAGACGGTCTCGCCCTTGATGGCGTACTGCACGTTGACCAGGCCGCGTACGCCCAGCGCCATCGCGATGCGGCGCGTGGTCTCGCGGAGCTTTGCCTGCAGGCTCTCGCTAAAGCTGAACGGCGGAATGCAGGTCGCGGAGTCGCCGGAGTGAATACCGGCCTCCTCGATATGCTCCAGAATGCCGCCGATGTAGACCTCTTCGCCATCGCACAGGGCGTCGACGTCGGACTCGATCGCACCCTCCAGGAAGCGGTCCAGATACACCGGGTAGTCGGGGCTAATGCGCGCGGCCTCGGCCATGTAATCGCGCAGGTGCTCGGCATCGTAGGCGATCATCATGCCGCGGCCGCCCAGCACGTAGCTCGGACGTACCAGCAGCGGGTAGCCAATGTGTGCGGCAACGGCCTCGGCCTCCTCAAACGAGGTGGCCTGACCCGCCGGCGGGTACATGATGCCCAGCTTGTCGAGCAGGGCGGCAAAGCGCTCGCGGTCCTCGGCAAAGTCGATGGCATCCGGCTTGGTGCCCATGATGTTGACGCCACTCTCCTCGAGCATGCGCGCCAGCTTAAGCGGGGTCTGGCCGCCAAGCGTCACCACGACGCCGTCGGGGCGCTCAACATCGATAACGTCCATGACGTCCTCGTAGGTAAGCGGCTCAAAGTAAAGGCGGTCGGACGTGTCGTAGTCGGTCGAAACGGTCTCGGGATTGCAGTTGACCATGATGGTCTCAAAGCCGCGGGCCGCCAGCGCGTAGCTCGCATGCACGCAGCAGTAGTCGAACTCGATGCCCTGGCCGATACGGTTGGGGCCGGCGCCCAGAATCATCGCCTTGGGCTTGTCCGCCGGCGTGGTCTCGTCGGGAGCTACGCACTTCTTGGCATCCGGGCTCGTGCGGTAAATGTTCTCGTAGGTCTTATAGTGGTATTCCGTGGCGCTCGAAAACTCGGCGGCGCAGGTATCGACCGTCTTCATACTGGGAACCACGCCCAGACCCTTGCGGTAAGCGCGAACAAAGCGCTCGTCCGAGCTGGTCAGCGCGGCGATCTCGGCGTCGCTCGTGCCGTACTGTTTGAGCAGGCGCATCGCGTCGGCGTCGATATCCTCCACACGCAGGCCGCGGATGCTCTCCTGGACCTGCACCATGTCATTGATACGGTTGAGGTACCACGGATCGATACCGCAGATGGCATGGATGCGAGCGATGTCCCAGCCACGGCGCAGGGCCTCGACCACAAAGAAGATGCGGTGCTCGGTCGGCGTTGCCACGGCTTGAGCGAGCTCATCGTCGCTCAGTTTGTCGGCACCTTCCTTGCCACCGGCGCAAATGCCCTGGTGGCCATCCTCCAGCGAGCGCATAGCCTTGCCAAAGGCCTCCTCAAAGGTGCGACCGATCGCCATGATCTCGCCCACGGCCTTCATGCGCGTGGTGAGTGTGGGGTCGGTACCCTTGAACTTCTCGAAGGCAAAGCGCGGCACCTTGACCACACAGTAGTCGATTGTGGGCTCAAAGCAGGCGGGCGTAGCCTTGGTGATGTCGTTGACGATCTCGTCGAGCGTGTAGCCCACAGCCAGGCGCGCGGCGGCCTTGGCGATGGGGAAACCCGTGGCCTTGGAAGCGAGGGCGGACGAGCGGCTCACGCGCGGGTTCATCTCGATGACGATCAGGCGGCCGGTGTTGGGGTTCACGGCAAACTGCACGTTGGAGCCACCGGTCTCGACGCCGATCTTCTCCAGAATGGCGAGCGAGGCCACGCGCATGCGCTGATACTCAAGGTCGGAGAGCGTCTGCGCCGGCGCCACGGTGATGGAGTCGCCGGTATGCACGCCCATGGGGTCGAGGTTCTCGATGGAGCACACGATGATGCCGTTGCCGGCGTGATCACGCATGACCTCCATCTCATACTCTTTCCAGCCCTCGATGGACTCCTCGACCAGCACCTCGTGGGCAGGCGAGAGCTCCAAGCCCTGGCTCACGATGGAGACGAGCTCCTCGTGGGTATGAGCGATGCCGCCGCCGGCGCCGCCGAGGGTAAAGCTCGGGCGCAGTACGCAGGGATAACCCACGCGCTCGGCGATGGCCTCGGCGTCGGCCACGCTGTAGGCATAGCCCGAGCGCGCGACCTCCAGGCCAATCTCGGCCATGGCCTCGTTAAAGAGCTTGCGGTCCTCGCCGCGCTCGATAGCGGCCAGGTCGCAGCCGATCATTTCGACGCCGTACTTGTCGAGCGTACCGTCCTTTGCCAGCTCGACGGCGGCGTTCAGACCGGTCTGGCCGCCCAGCGTGGGCAGCAGCGCGTCCGGGCGCTCTTTCTTGATTACGCGCTCGATAAATTCGGCGGTGATGGGCTCGACATAGGTGCGGTCGGCAAGACCCGGGTCGGTCATGATGGTCGCCGGGTTGGAGTTGACCAGGATGACCTCAAAGCCATCCTCCTTGAGCACCTTGCAGGCCTGGGCGCCGGAGTAGTCAAACTCGCAGGCCTGGCCGATAACGATGGGGCCCGAGCCAATGACGAGGATGCGCTTGATGTCAGTACGTTTAGGCATGTTAGTTCTCCTCGGTCTCAGCGGTCTCGGACTCAGCAAAGTTCCAGCCGGCAAGGCGGTCCTTCGCGGTGTCGATGTCCAGGTAGTTCTCCTCGCCGTCCATGAGTCGCGTAAAGGCGGTAAAGAGATAGTGGGCATCGGTGGGGCCAGGCGAGGCCTCGGGGTGGTACTGGACCGAGAAGCACGGTGCGTCGAGCAGCTGGATGCCCTCGGCGGTGCCGTCGTTGAGGTTCACATGTGTCAGGCGAATGCGACCAAAGCGCTCGTTCATCACGACCGGCGCGATTCCGCGGCGCACCCAGACGCGCAGATCTCCATCGGCCGCATGCTCGGTCTCGCCGCCGGAAAGCTCGGGGACAAGCTTGCCCAGGCTGGGGAACAGCAGGCCAAAGCCATGGTTTTGCGCGGTAATCTCCACGCGACGGCTTACCAGGTTCATGACCGGCTGGTTGCCACCGCGGTGACCGAATTTAAGCTTTTCCATCTGGGCGCCGCAGGCCAGGCTGATCATCTGATGGCCCAGGCAAATGCCAAAGACCGGCACCTTGCCGATCAGCTGCTGCACCTGCTCGTAGGTCTCCACCACGGCGTCGGGGTCGCCGGGGCCATTGGACAAAAAGACGCCGTCGGGATTCATGTCGAGCACCTCACTCGCGGGCGTATCCCACGGCACGACGGTAAGGTCGCAGCCGGCGCGGACCAGCCCCTCCAGAATGCCGCGCTTCACACCGCAGTCGTAGGCGACCACTTTGTGACGGGCAGGAGCGGCAGTCGAAAGCGCAAAGTCATGCGTGGCAGGCAGGTCGACGGCGGCAAACTCGTGAGGCGCGGGGCAACTTACGGTCTTGACCAGGTTCTCGCCTACCAGCGCGGGCGCTGCGGCCAGACGCTCGGCAAGCTCGTCGACATCGAAGATCTCGGTCGAGATAATGCCCATCTTGGAGCCGTTGTCGCGCAGGTGGCGCACCAGGGCGCGGGTGTCGACGCCCTCGATAGCGACGATGCCGTGTGCACGCAGGTACTCCGGCACGCTGACGGCCGAGCGCCAGTTAGAAGGCGTGGCGCACATGTCGCGAACGATCATGCCGCGCATAGCCGGAGCGCTCGCAGGGCGCACGGCGTCGCCGGGGAAGGCCGACTGGACGTCGGTCTCGTCGATACCGTAGTTGCCGATCTGCGGATAGGTCATGGTTACGATTTGGCCGGCATAACTCGGGTCGGTCATGACCTCAAAGTAGCCCTCGAGCGAGGTGTTGAAGCAGACTTCGCCGGTCGCGGTGCCCTCGGCGCCGCATGCACGTCCATAAAAAATGGTCCCATCCTCAAGATACAGGATGCAGGGACCACAGGTGCCCTTGCTGGTTTTGGCCAGCATACGCTGGCAAAGCTCGCTGGGCGCGAAGGTGCGGGCGGCAGCGCCCGCGGTATGGTTGTTCGCCATAGTTCTCCTTCCCGGTCTCACAGGACCGGCTTAAAGGTGTGTAGTTAGGCCTCGCGGTATTGTAACCGTAAGCATGCCTCATGGCGTTAATTTCATCGAAATGTTTACGAAATGATAATTATGACTTTCTATGCATAATGATTTTTCTAGGACGGGGATTAAAAATCATCCCGCGAGGCTTGTGGCTCACGCGGGATGATGACGTCTTACTTTTTCTTATCCTGCTCCAGCAGTTTGGACGGTGTGCGATCGGGCTTGCCGCCGCGGAAAATCTCGCGGCCATGCAGACGATGCTCCAGATCGCGCTCGGCCTTTTCCTCGTCAATCTTGGTCTGGCTCACCACCGGGTCCTCAATCAACGACGACACCGAGTTCACCTGCTTCTGAATGCGCTCGGCGATGGTGTCATCCATACTCACGATGCGCATCTTCCAGTCGATACTCGTGGCGTTGGATGAGCTCTTGGTCCACACGAACGTCAAAATGGCGCTCTGGTGGCCGCGCGCGGGGAACATGCCAAAGAAGGAATCGTGCTGAATGTTGCTATCCTCGTCGATATAGGCGTGAACGTTATACACCACGCGGTCGATCTTATCGTTGAGCAACGCGTTGGTCGCAAGCGCCGCGGCCTGAATCTGCCCGTTGGACAGCAGCTCGAGCTCGTTGGCAGACGATGTGTCCAACACCGTCACCTCGACCGTGCCCGTACGCTCATCGGCTTCATCGACGGTAAAGTCGAGTGGGAACTGCGTAAAGCCGTTGCCCCACTCAAGGCCGCCCTTCAGCGCGGTCGAAACGGTATCGACCGAAACGCTCTCGGAGAGGTTCGCGGTGTTCAGACGACGCATCACGCCGTAGCCGATCTGCATGCCCACGATCAGCACCAAAATACCGATGACCACGGCCATCGCGGTCTTTGTAATGGTATGGCTCACCTGCGAGCCCGAAGGATCGTCCTCGGACAGCGGGTCGATATGTTTTGCCTGGCTCGCGCGGTCCTCGCTGCGCAGCTGCGCTAGCGCAGCTTTGTCACCGCGCTTGGCCGCAGCCTCCTTCTCACGCATGCGCTCGGTTCGCTTTTTGGCAAGCGTGGGATCCAAGACACCGGATGCATCGATTTCGGAGAATAACTCCGTCACTTCTTCCGGAGTCAAAGGGTTCTTGTCAGCCATAAACTTCCTGTCATATCAATCAGTCGAGCTCGTGCGCACGCGCACCTTCGAACTGCATTCGATAGTAACGGGCATAGGTGCCGCCACGGGCGAGAAGCTCCTCGTGCGTGCCACGCTCCACAACGCGACCATGCTCAACGGTCGCAATCTCATCGGCATGCTTAATGGTCGAAAGACGGTGGGCGATGATAATCGTGGTGCGGCCGCGTGCCAGCTCTTCGAGTGACTCCTGCACCGCCTCCTCGCTCTCGTTATCCAAAGCACTCGTCGCCTCGTCCAAAATCAGGATCTTGGGGTTCTTGAGAAACACGCGCGCGATGGCAACGC
This sequence comes from Collinsella aerofaciens, assembly GCF_039752985.1. Lineage (GTDB taxonomy): Bacteria > Actinomycetota > Coriobacteriia > Coriobacteriales > Coriobacteriaceae > Collinsella > Collinsella aerofaciens_BT. The sequence goes on along the minus strand of NZ_JBDMHA010000062.1, from coordinate 4,584 downwards.
GCTGCTTCTGTCCGCCCGAAAGACGGCTGCCGCGCTCGCCCACCACGGTGTCGTAGCCCTGCGGAAGCGACTCGATAAAGGCATCGATGTTGGCGCGACGGGCGGCCTCGGCGATCTCTTCTGCCGTAGCGCCCGGCTTGCCGTAGGCGATGTTCTCGCCAATCGTGCCGTCAAACAGATAGACATCCTGCTGCACCAGGCCGATGGCGCGGCGCAGGCTCTGCTGCGTCACATCGCGCACGTCCTGACCGTCGATGCTAATGGATCCGGTAGCCACGTCATAAAAGCGCGGCAGCAGCGAACAGGTCGTGGACTTGCCGCCGCCCGAAGGGCCAACCAAAGCGATGGTCTGCCCGGGCTTGATGGACAGGTCCATATGGTCGATAACGGGACGCTCGTCGGCATAGCCCTCGCCCAGCTCAACATCCTCGTAGTTAAAGCACACGTCGTGATACTCCACGGCGCCGGCAGTCACCTGCAGATCCGTAGCGCCCGGCTTGTCCTGGATATCCGGCGCCGTCGAGAGCACCTCGTCCATACGTTTAAAGCCGGCGATAGCCTTCTGATACGTTTCGGCCGAATTGACGAGTGTCTCGAGCGGCGTGCAGAACAGCGAAATATAGAGTGCAAAGGTCGCCATATCGACCGCCTGCAGCTGTCCCTGGGCGACCAGCCAGCCGCCCAGCAGCACCACGATCACATAGAGCACACCAGAGAGCAGGCCATACGTCGCGGTATAGACGCCCATGGCGTGATACATGTTCTCCTTGGACAAAAGGTAGCGATTGTTGGAGGCGCGGAACTTGGCACGCTCGGTCTCCTCGTTGGCAAAGCTCTTGACCACGCGCATGCCCGCCAGAGAATCCTGCAGCTGCGCATTGATGCCGCTGATCTTTTTGCGGTTGTCGCTAAAGACCTCGCGCATACGCATGTTTTGCCAAAACATGATGACCGCAAACGCCGCCGTCACCACGGCCATGGCAAGCGCCAGCACCGGGGCGATGGTAAAGAGGATCACAAACGAGCCGATAATCTCGATGCCGCAGATGATGATCCACTCGGGTACGTGATGCGCCGCCTCGCAGATATCGAACAGGTCGTTGACCACGCGGCTCATCATGTCGCCCGAACTGTTGCGGTCGAAGTACGCAAAGCTAAAGCGCTCGTACTGGTCAAACAGGTCCTCGCGCATCTTGGACTCCATGCGCGCACCCATCACGTGGCCCCAGTAGCTCACAAAGTAGCGGCAGGCGCAGCGAACGGCATACATCAGCACCAGCCCCACCGCGATCATACCGAGCGCCTGCATAATGGCAGCCTGGCCCTGGGTAAACAGCCCACCGGTCAAATTGCGCAGGATAATGGGGAACGCCAGGTCAATGGCAGCAAGCACCAGAGCACAAACAGTATCAGCAACAAAAAGCCCCATCTGGGGCTCGTAATACGAAAGAAACCTCTTCAGCATGTGATCCTCAAAGAAATATCAGCAACGTAAGGCCCTGGGACAAAGCAATCAGTAGTACTTGTCCCAGGGCTATCCCCACTCGTTAAAGCTCCGTGCCCCCAAGGCGGTGCGCGATGCTATCGCAGGCCAAGGCGCCTACGACGGTCTTGGCGTCTTCGATCTTGCCGTCGAGCACGGCATCGATCAGCTCGTGCAGCGGCACCAGGTCCACGTTGACAAACTCGTCATCATCGGGGTTGGGCGCATCAAACTCGAGCTTGGTAGCCAAGTAGATGTGGATGATCTCATCGCAAAAACCGCAGGACGTGACAATCGACGTCAAAAAGCGAATACGACCGGCCCTAAAGCCCGTCTCCTCGTGCAGTTCGCGTTTGGCGCAATCGAGCGGGTCCTCGCCTGGATCGAGCTTGCCGGCGGGAATCTCGACCGTCACGCGGTCGATGGCGGTGCGGTACTGACGTACCAGTACGATCTTGCCGCTCTCGGTCAGTGCCACAACGGCCGCCGCACCCGGATGGCGAACGATATCGCGGGCGCTGCGGTGACCGTTGGGCAGCTCAACCTCAAGACGGTGGACGTCGAGGATCTTGCCCTTCCAGGCGCATTCCTCCGAAAGAATCTTCTCGTGCAGCTCGGCATCGTGCGGGTCGTCATCGCCCAGCACCAGCGCCGGCTCGTCAGAGACCTCGCCACCAGGCTCGCCCTCGGCGTGCCCATACATGCGGCTGTCCTCTTCGACGATCTGCGCGTCCACGAGCTCTTCGTTCTTCTCGTCCATCCGTCTCATTCCTCTCGGACTTTAGGCATCCCAGGCGTCGCGGCCGCGCAGCGCGCGCAGGCCGATGTCGTGACGCAGGGCCTTGCCCTCAAAATCAATCTTCTCGCAGGCCTCGTAGGCAAGGTTGCGAGCGTTCTCGAACGTGTCGCCCAGAGCGGTCACGGCAAGCACGCGGCCGCCATTGGTCACGAGCTGGCCGTCCACCACGGCAGTGCCCGCGTGGTACACGGTCACGTTCTCCATGGCCTCGGCATCGGCGATACCGGTGATGACCTTGCCCTTCTCGTAGCTGCCGGGGTAGCCCGCGCTCGTCAGGACAACGGCCACGGCCCACTCGTCACGCCAGTCGAGCTCAATCTGATCGAGCTCGCAGTTGGCACAAGCCAGCATGACCTCGACCAGGTCGTTCTTAAGGCGCGGAAGCACGACCTGCGTCTCGGGGTCGCCAAAGCGGGCGTTGAACTCCAGCACCTTGGGGCCGGCGGGTGTGAGCATAAAGCCGCCGTACAGGCAGCCGCGGTAGTCGATGCCCTCGGCAGCGAGCTCGGCCACGGTCTGCTCCATGACCGCCACCATGGTGGCGTGCTCCTCGTCAGTCACGATGGGCACCGGGCTGTAGACGCCCATGCCGCCGGTGTTGGGACCAAGGTCGCCCTCGAGCGCGCGCTTGTGGTCCTGCGAGGTGGCCATGGGGCGCACGGTCTTGCCGTCGGTAAAGGCCAGCAGCGAGCACTCGGGGCCGGTCAGCATCTCCTCGATGACCACGGTGTTGCCGGCATCGCCGAAGGTGCCGCCAAAGCACTCGCGCACGGCCTCCTCGGCCTGCTCGAGCTCGGTCGCCACGATGACGCCCTTGCCTGCGGCCAGGCCGTCAGCCTTCACGACCAGCGGTGCGCCCTGCTCGCGCACGTAGGCGAGAGCCGAAGCCTCGTCGGTGAACGAGCCGTAGGCGGCCGTCGGAATGCCGGCACGCTCCATGAGCTGCTTGGAGAATAGCTTGGAGCCCTCCATACGGGCACCCTCGGCACCCGGGCCAAAGCAGGGAATACCCGCCGCGCGCACGGCGTCGGCCACGCCCGCCACGAGCGGAGCCTCGGGGCCAATTACCACGAGTCCGCATCCGTGGCTCTGAGCAAACGCCGCCACGGCCGCAGGATCGCAGTCGTCGAGAACAACGTTCTCGCCGCAGCTCGCGGTGCCGCCGTTACCCGGCGCGATGTAGAGCTTGCCGGCGCGCGGTGATGCTGCGAGCTTAGCTGCCAAAGCATGCTCACGGCCGCCGCTGCCCAACAACAGGATGTCGATGGTTTGAGTGTCCGCCTTCAAGGGTGCCTCCTCTATGGATTAACGGCCCGCTCCGCGCGAGCCCTTTGCAAGCAAATATACCCCTCGGCCGCCCGTCCGGGCTGCAAAGGGGTATATCGCAATAACCAAATAGTCCCGATTACTTCCAGAATCGGTTGATGATCTGCTCTCGACCAGCGCCAACGCCAATGAACGTCACGCGGGTGTGTGCCAGATCCTCGATAAACGCCACGTAGTCCTGAGCCTCTTGCGGCAGCTCCTCAAAGCTGCGGCAGCCGGTGATATCGCACTTCCAGCCAGGAAGCTCCTCGTAGATGGGCTTGGCGTGCTCAAAGCGAACCTGATGCTCGGGCACGCTGGTATAGCGCTCGCCATCGACGTCGTAGGCCACGCACACCTTGATGGTGTCGAAGGCCGAAAGCACGTCGAGCTTGGTCATGGCGATATCGGTGAGGCCGTTGACGCGCGAGGCGTAGTTGGCAATGGGGCCGTCGAACCAGCCGCAGCGACGACGGCGACCGGTGGTCACGCCGTACTCATAGCCCTCCTCGGTCAGCGTGTGACCGGCCTCGGACTCATAGGAAAGCTCGGTGGGCATGGGGCCCGAACCGACGCGGGTGATATAGGCCTTCATGACGCCCAGCACGCGGTCGACGTTCTTCATGCCGACGCCGGAACCGGTAATGGCGCCGCCGGCGGTGCAGTTGGAAGACGTCACGTACGGATAGGTGCCATGGTCGATGTCGAGCAGCGTCGCCTGGGCGCCCTCAAACAGCAGGTTCTTGCCCTCATCGATCATGTTGTTGAGCAGCAGGCTCGTCTCGGTGATGTAGGGACGCAGGCGCTCGGCCATCGGCAGGTACTCGTCGCAAATCTGGTCCACGGTGTAGGTGGGCAGGTTGTAGATGAGCTCGAGCTCGGGGTTCACGCGGGCGAGAGCGGTCTCCAGCTTGTCGCGGAACAGCGCCTCGTCCAGCATGTCCTGCATGCGCAGGCCAATGCGGGCCATCTTGTCCTGATAGCACGGACCGATGCC
>NZ_JBDMHA010000061.1:0-13158 GCF_039752985.1 Collinsella aerofaciens | reverse complement strand
GCCCGGGGAGCGGAGGCGGGCCGCAGTGGAGAGGCCCAAGCGACTGTTTACCAAAAACACAGGACTCTGCAGAAGCCGCAAGGCGACGTATAGGGTCTGACGCCTGCCCGGTGCCGGAAGGTCACGCGGAGGAGTTAGCCGATTCGGCGAAGCCCCGAAGCCAAGCCCCGGTAAACGGCGGCCGTAACTATAACGGTCCTAAGGTAGCGAAATTCCTTGTCGGGTAAGTTCCGACCTGCACGAAAGGCGCAACGACTTGGGCGCTGTCTCGACCATGGACCCGGTGAAATTGCACTGGTCGTGAAGATGCGACTTACCCGCGGAAGGACGGAAAGACCCCGTGAACCTTCACTGCAGCTTGGCATTGGCCGCTGGTCCCGCGTGTAGAGGATAGGCAGGAGGCACAGATCCGGAGGCGCCAGCCCCCGGGGAGCCGCCCTTGGAATACTGCCCTCGCGCGACCGGCGTCCTAACCCGAGGCCGTCAACCGGCTCGGGGACCGTGCCAGGCGGGCAGTTTGACTGGGGCGGTCGCCTCCTAAAGGGTAACGGAGGCGCGCGAAGGTCCGCTCGGGACGGTCGGCAACCGTCCTTTTGAATGCAAGAGTACAAGCGGGCTTGACTGCGAGGCCCACAAGCCGAGCAGGTGCGAAAGCAGGCTCTAGTGATCCGGCGGCCCCGAGTGGGTGGGCCGTCGCTCAACGGATAAAAGGTACTCCGGGGATAACAGGCTGATCTTGCCCAAGAGTCCACATCGACGGCAAGGTTTGGCACCTCGATGTCGGCTCATCGCATCCTGGGGCTGGAGCAGGTCCCAAGGGTACGGCTGTTCGCCGTTTAAAGCGGTACGCGAGCTGGGTTCAGAACGTCGTGAGACAGTTCGGTCCCTATCCTCCGTGGGCGCAGGAGAATCGATGGAGGCTGCCCCCAGTACGAGAGGACCGGGGTGGACGCACCTCCGGTGAACCGGTTGTCGACCAACGGCACGGCCGGGTAGCCGCGTGCGGCGCGGATAACCGCTGAAGGCATCTAAGCGGGAAGCCGTTCCAGGGATTAGTTCTCCTTCCGGTAAGGGCCCAGGTAGACTACCTGGTCGATAGACGGCAGGTGCAAGGCTGGCGACAGCCTCAGCCGAGCCGCACTAATCGCCCGAGCTCTTCCGGAACCGCACCTCGCGGCCCGCGGGACATGCGCTCTGAAGCGCGGTCCGGGCACGAGGATGCCCCCGAGTCACCTCCCCTATGCGCCATGCGGCCCCCAGGGCACGTGTAGAGTGAGACCCAGGACACCGTAACGGTGGGCGCCGCCCACCGGTCAGCGGCCAGAGCATGGGGGGCACGCCCGGTCCCGTTCCGAACCCGGAAGCTAAGCCCCATCGCGCCGAGAGTACTGCGGGGTCAGCCCGTGGGAGGCCAGGGCGCCGCTGACCGGTGGACGGCACCGAGCCGTACGCTTGAACTGAGAAGGGGGAGGCCTCGCGGCCTCCCCCTTTTTTGCGTTTACCGGGCGTAAATGACTCATTTACACCAGACGATCTTATCGTTTTTGGTATTGAGCTTTTATTTAAAGAAAATAAATCGAATAACAAGGGCAACTGCTATGACCGCAATGATCAAAAGCAGGATTGTCAGTCGATGCTGCTTGCGTCGTTTACTTGTCGAAACGAAGATTGATTTTCCCTGTTTTGGCGTTTCGAGATAGCGAGCCGAATGCGTCAAGGTTTGCTTTGGTCGAGGACCTCTTTGTCGATGAGTGGCGGATGCTTTCATCGGCTCATCACTAGCTGCGCTGTTTTTAGATAATGGTGCGTCTTTCAGATATACAGGGTCTCCCGAGGCGACGCCCATATGCTTACGTCCCGTTTGGGCATCCTCGAGCGTTTGATATCGATTTCTCGTCACATATTCGGGCTCTGCATCATTAATGGGCTCTTGCGAGATGTGGGGGCGACGGAACCGTGGCGGCTGCGTGGAAATATCTTCCCCCTGCGTCGGCATAAACATATTGTTCTGGTTTTGGTCGTCCATGATGCCCTTTAGCTCGTTACCAACAACGTGTACGCGCTCATTGTAAGCCCCTTGTTATTTGTAGCTGTGGACATACTCGTTATTTAAGCTCTGGTTCAAAGAACCTTAACCTTCCAAAAACCTGAGTCTTACTCACTTAGATATGCTTATAGTACTGGACTCAAAAAACTTTATAGTCGGTGTATATATGAGCACCGGGTGGGCATATATAAGAACGTCAAAAGAAGTCCCAGTCACCTAGAAGATGACTCGGCAGTCCTATAAAGGAGTGGTAAACATGGCAAGCATGGTTCCTTATCGTTCGGTTTTTGGCGTTCGTCCCTCTGCTAGCTCGCTGTTCGATCTGTTTGATGATATGAGTGACCTGGCGAACAGCTCTATTGCCTCCAAGGCGTTTCCCGTTGACGTTGAGGATAAGGGCGATGGCTATGAGGTCAAGGCTTATCTGACCGGCGTCGCCAAGGACGATATCGATGTCGAGCTTAATGAGGGCCGTCTGTCCATTAGCGTGAATGTCGAGGAAGACGAGGAGAACGAGGGCAAGAACTTCCTGCAGAAGGAGTTCAGCTCGTACAGCGCGACGCGTGGCGTATATCTGAAGGACGCTTCGAGCGAGGGTCTCTCTGCTAAGTATGCTGACGGCATCCTGACCGTTACGGTTCCCAAGATCGTCGAGAAGAAGAACGTTACGAAGATCTCCATCGACTAACGTTTCCGATGGTCAGAGCTTTTGAGCCAAGATAAAGGGGCTGGGATTTGATTCCCGGCCCCTTTTGTTTTATTGAGCGGTCTATACAATGGTTGTCGGTTGATACTGACTTGCAGGGCGTATCGAGAGTTTTCGCGATCCTTGGAGAAGGGTGGCGGAGCTACCGACCTCGTCATCCAGGGTTGCGGCTAGAGCTTTGGCATAGCTTTTGACGGTAAGGCTCGGACGATTGTTATCTTGGCTGATATGCATGGCAATGAGCTGTTCGGTGCGATCGGTAACAAGTTCGCGCGCGGCTTCGGCGGCTTGGTCGTTGGAGAGGTGTCCCCTTGCAGACAGGATGCGCTCCTGAAGAAAGCGGGGATATTCTCCCTCGCGCAGCATAGTCACATCGTGGTTGCTTTCGAGCGCGAGGACTCGACAATCTTTGAGGGTGTTCATGGCTTGGCTCGATAGCTCTCCGGTGTCGGTGGCAATGCCGATGGAATCATCGAGGGCATCGAATCGATAGCCGACTGGATTGATGACATCGTGTGATGTTGAGTAGGTTTGCACGTGGATGCCGGTAATGGATAGGGTGTCACCGGGATCGAATTCCTCGACAGGCAGATGCGAAAGATTTTCTTTGCTCGAAAGTGTGCCCCTGCTGGCAAAGAGGGGGCCGTGCCAGTGCTTGCACCAGACATCGAGACCCTTGATGTGATCGCTATGCTCATGAGTAATGAGAAGAGCCGAGACGTTGTCTGCCGAGAGCCCCAGTTCTGCCATGCGCTTTAATGTCTCGCGGCGAGAAAGACCGTCGTCAATCATGATGAGCCCCCGGGGGCCTTCGATGAGCGCGCAGTTGCCTTTTGAGCCGCTGCCAAGGATATGAAGGTGCAGACGAGACATAAGATTCCAAAGGATACAATGGGTGCGAACGAATAGAGGAGGAAGCAAATGCCAACGGTATCTCAGCATTATGGACACCATGCTGCATCGTGGGCTGATGATAAAGCTCTGGCAACGCGGCAGACGGCTGCCCCCGTGGTGCTCATGGTATCAGGTGGTGCGGACTCGACGGCACTGCTTCTTATGGCGTGCACATCAAAGTTGGATATTCAGGATGGGCGTGGTGTAGCTCCCATCGCGCGCGAGCGACTGCACGTGCTGCATGTAAACCATCATCTGCGCGGCAAGGCGTCCGATGGCGACGAGGCCTTTGTGCGTGAGCTCTGCGCGCAATATGGTTTACCGCTGTGTGTGGAGCACGCTTATTTTGATGGGGAGTCGGGCAATATTGAGGCCGCGGCCCGCGAGGTGCGCTATGCCGCGGCGCGGAGGTATGTTCGCGAACTCTGCGCCCAGACGGGGGCACCGCGAACGGCGGCTCGTATCTGCACCGCGCACACGTCTTCGGATCGCGCGGAAACGTTTTTGATGAACGCGATTAAGGGTTCGGGGCCCGCTGGTCTATCGAGCATTCCTCGCCGGAGGAATATCGTGGTGCGTCCCTTGCTCGACCTAACTCATGGCGAGCTTGTGGGCTATCTACAGGTACATGGTCAGCCGTGGCGTGAAGACGAGAGCAATGAGGATATCTCGTATCTGCGAAACTACGTGCGCCATCGGGTAATGCCAGTGGTGGCACAGCGTAATGCGAGCGTGTGCAAGACGATTGGCGCCGCCTGTGAGATCTTGGGTGACGAAGACGCGTTTCTATCCCAGCTGTCGGCGCAGGCGTTTCGAAGCTGCCTGCGCAAGGAGGCGGCGGGCGCGCTAGTGCTCGATGCCAGACGCCTTGCTGCGGCCGAGGTGGTAATCGCGCGGCGCATCGTGCGACTGGCGATTAAGCGCATCGATCCGGACGCTCGTCCAGAGATGCGACATGTGGAGCGAGTCCTTTCCTGCGTTGCCGAGGGCGCCGGCTCGGTCACGCTTCCGGCGGGGATTGACGCACGCATTGAGTTTGGCATGCTGGCGTTTAAGGCGCCGGCGGCTCGCGAGGGCCTGGTCGCGGACTGGGTTACCGTACCCGGTCGTTTGCCGTTGGGCGGGGGACGTATGCTGGTCACAGAACCGATGGCCGTTGAGCCGGGATGCGATATCGTGCGTCGCGCCCGTGAGCTTGCGGCTGCCGGGGAAGTGACAGCTTTGGTAGACGCGGCTGCCCTGGGTTTTGCCGACAGCGATAGTGAGCGGATCCTGGCGGGCTCGCGTGGCAAGATCCCTGTCGAGGCGCGATTGGCGCGCCTGTGGGTGGACGGTCCCGCACCGGGAGACGTGATGTGCCCGTTAGGGATGAGTGGCCGAAGCAAGAAAGTATCCGACTTGCTAGGCGAGGCTCGCATTCCCGTTTCCGAGCGCGCCGGCGTGCCCATGGTGAGGACGGCGCCGGGAGGTGCCGTGGTGTGGGTCGCCGGAGTTCGCGCGGACGAGCGTTTTAAGTGCACGGCCGCAACGCGCGTGGCATATCTGCTTCGTGTGGTCGATGCGGAATAGCGTCCTACGCCAGCTATTCTGTGCGGCGTTGACGGTATTCCCGCGCTGATGGTGCGCGGGCTGGAAAATATACCCCGTGCGCTGCTAGAATGTGTAGTTCGCGTCCATACGGCGGTGTGTGGGCGATTAAGCACAAGAAAGGGTTGTCATGGCTTCTCAACATCCGGATATCGAGAAGGTTCTGTTTACGCAGGAGGATATCGACGGTATCGTCTCTCGCCTGGGCGAGGAGATTACGCGCGACTACGCGGGTAAGGATCTGGTGCTGATTGCGGTCCTGCGCGGCGCCGTGGTCTTTATGGGCGACCTGATGCGTAAGATCGAGCTGCCGACCAACATCGATTTCATGGCTGTTTCGAGCTACGGCGACGGTGTGAAGTCCTCGGGTATCGTGCGTATCATTAAGGACCTGGATATCGACATCCGCGGTCGCGACGTGCTGATCGTCGAGGACATTCTGGACTCGGGCCTGACGCTCAAGTATCTGATGAAGAACCTCGAGAGCCGCAAGCCCGCTTCTCTGGAGGTCGCCGCCTTCCTGTGGAAGGACGTTGAGGACCGCGTCTCGGCCATCACGCCCAAGTATGTTGGAACCCATTGCCCCGATGCCTTTGTGGTGGGCTACGGCCTCGACTATGCCGAGCGCTATCGCAACCTTCCGTATCTGGGCATTTTGAAACCGGAGGTTTATTCGTAAGATGCCCGACGACCGTAACGACAACAATTCCCAGACTCCCCGGGACCCAAAGATCCCGGGGATGCCCGGAGGCAAGAAGCCCACGCGTACGGGCTGGCTGTATTTTCTTTTGGCTTGCGCGCTTCTGGGCTATGCCTTCTTTAATATGGGTTCCGGCTTTGCCAGCTCCAGCAATACCGTTAAGCTCGCGACGAGCGAGATGGTCAGCGCCATCAAGCAGGATCGCGTCGAAGATCTGACCTATACGGTTCAAGACGGAAGCGTGACGGGTCATTACTGGAAGACAAAAAAGGACAAGGGCGATACGAGCGAGCTCAAGAGCTTCTCTTCGACCTATGTCGGCTCCGATTCGCTTGCCGAGCTCATGGCGGAGCACCCCGATACCAAGTACATCGTCAACACCAACGATCCCGATTTTTGGGGCGACTTGGCGATGAGTGTGCTTCCGACGATCGCCCTGATCGCCATCATGTTCTACTTTATGCGCCAGATGATGGGCGCCAACAACAGGAACATGCAGTTTGGCAAGACCAACGCCAAGACCAACGAGGCCACACGCCCCAAGGTCAAGTTTGAAGACGTTGCCGGCGTGGACGAGGCAGTCGAGGAGCTCGAGGAGATCCGTGACTTTTTGAGCGATCCGGATCGCTATCGCAAACTGGGCGCCAAGATCCCGCGCGGCGTGTTGCTGGTTGGCCCTCCGGGTACCGGTAAAACGCTGCTGGCCAAGGCCGTTGCCGGCGAGGCGGGCGTGCCGTTCTTTAGCATCTCGGGTTCCGACTTTGTCGAGATGTTCGTAGGTGTCGGCGCCAGCCGCGTGCGTGACCTCTTTAAGGAGGCCAAGTCCCAGGCCCCGTCGATCATCTTCATCGATGAGATCGATGCCGTGGGACGTCAGCGCGGAGCTGGCTTGGGCGGCGGTCACGACGAGCGCGAGCAGACGCTCAACCAGCTGCTTGTCGAGATGGACGGTTTTGAGGAGAGCGAGTCGGTCATCCTGATCGCCGCCACCAACCGCCCCGACATTCTGGATCCGGCGCTGCTGCGTCCCGGTCGTTTTGACCGTCAGGTTACGGTCGACCGTCCGGATGTGAAGGGCCGCGAGCAGATCTTGCGCGTGCATGCCGAGAACAAGCCGATGGACGAGGACGTGAAGTTTGAGAAGCTCGCCCAGATGACCGTTGGCTTTACCGGTGCCGATTTGGCAAACCTGCTCAACGAGTCTGCGCTGCTGGCTGCTCGCCGCCATCGTTCCGTGATCTCGATGGACGAGGTCGAGGAGTCGATGGAACGCGTGATTGCCGGACCGCAACACAAGGGTCGCGTGATGACCGAGGCCGAGCGCACCACGATTGCCTACCACGAGAGCGGTCACGCCCTGGTGGGCCACATCCTGGAGCACTCCGATCCGGTCCACAAGATCTCGATCGTCAGCCGCGGTCAGGCTCTGGGTTACACGCTGCAGCTTCCGCAGGAGGACCACTTCCTCAAGACCAAGAACGAGATGCTCGACGAGCTCGCCGTGTTCTTGGGCGGTCGCGTTGCCGAGGAGCTCATGTGCGATGACATTACGTCGGGCGCGAGCAACGATCTGGAGCGCGCAACCAAGATGGCGCGCGAGATGGTCACGCGCCTGGGCATGAGCGAGGAGCTGGGCACGCAAGTGTTTGGCGAGGCGCAACATCAGGTGTTCCTTGGTCGCGATTACGCCGATCACCAGGATTACTCCGAGGAGACGGCGCGCCGCATCGATATCGAGGTTCAGCGCATTATGCGTGAGGCCCATCGTCGTGCGGTCGAGATCCTGGACGCCCGTCGCGATCAGCTCGATCTGATGGCGAAGGTGCTGCTTGAGCGCGAGACCGTCGAGGGCGACGCCGTGAACGCCCTGCTCGACAACGAGTGGAATGCCTACCTTGAGCGCGAGGGCGATATCCTGGCGGCCAAGGAGGAGCGCAATGCCAAGGCGGCCGGCATGCCGACCAAGAAGCGCGTGCCTCGAATGAGCGAGGAGGAGCTGGCGGCTGATGCCGCGGCCTTTGCGCAGGCGGCCATGCAGGAGGATGCCGAAGCCGCATCCGATGATGCTGACGATGACCATGCCGTCGTCGATGCCGACACCGACGCCGACAAATAGTCTTTGTGGCGAAAGCCTCCGCGGGGAAACCTGCGGAGGCTTTTTCTTTTGAGCGATATGGGGCCGTCTGTTGATTGGGGACAGACTTAAATGAGCGTTTTCACGCATTTAAGTCTGTCCCCAATCAACATTGCTGCGGCACTTTGCTCGGCTAAAGCGTACAATAGCGCCTATGCGAAAGGGGAACAGATGATCAACGAAACTATGTATGCTCGCGGTGCGGAAAGCTCCATCATCCGTGAGATTTTTAGCTATGGCCTTGAGCGCAAGGCGCAGATCGGTGCGGAAAACGTATTCGATTTTTCGCTGGGCAATCCGAGCGTTCCGGCACCCGCTGCTGTGGCGGAGTCCATTAAGAAGGCCCTGGAGCTGCCGAGCGACCAGCTGCACGGCTACACGCCCGCACCGGGCCTGCCGCAATGTCGTGCCGCTGTGGCCGAATCGCTCAACCGCCGCTTTGGCACGAGCTATGAGGGCAAAGACGTCTTTATGACGGTGGGTGCCGCGGCTTCGCTCACCTGCGCGCTCAACGCCGTTACGAATCCGGGCGACGAGGTTATTGTTATCGCCCCGTACTTTCCGGAGTATCGCGTTTGGATTGAGAAGGCCGGCTGCACGTGTGTCGAGGCGCTTGCCAACGAGGACACATTCCAGCTGAGCGTGGATAACGTATTCAAGGCGATCACCGACAAGACGGCAGCCGTCATTATCGACTCGCCCAACAACCCGACCGGTGCCGTATATACGCGCGACACGCTGACGCGACTGGCCAATGTTCTGCGCGAGGCCAACGCTCAGCGCGATCCCGAGAATCCGATTATGCTCATCTCGGATGAGCCGTACCGCGAGATCGTGTACGGTGCCGAGGTGCCTTGGGTGCCCTCGATCTACGAGCACACCATCGTGTGCTACTCGTATTCCAAGTCGCTGTCGCTGCCGGGTGAGCGCGTGGGGTGGATCTTGGTTCCCAACACCAATCCGCAGGCTGCCCGTCTGATGCCGGCCGTTGCCGGTGCCGCCCGTACGCTGGGCTTCGTGTGCGCGCCGGCGCTCTTTCAGCGCGTAATTATCGACTGCATCGATGAGCCGAGTGACGTTGAGGCCTATGCACGCAACCGCACCGCGCTTACCGACGCACTAGCGGAGTATGGCTACACCTATGTTGAGCCGGATGGCGCGTTCTACCTATGGGTGAAAGCATTGGAGCCCGATGCGAATGCGTTTTGCGAGCGCGCAAAGAAGTATGAGTTGCTTGCGGTTCCCTCGGACAGCTTTGGTATGCCGGGTTGGTTCCGCCTGGGCTATTGCGTGAGCTACGAAACGATTGTCAATTCGCTACCCGCTTGGAAACAGTTGGCGGACGAGTATCGTTAAAAGTAAAGCGCTCTGCCTACAATGTTTTACGTGAAACGGGGTTTGGTGTTAAGCCGGACCCCGTTGTCATGGACGTTGTGTCTTTGGGATGGAGTGGTTTTACGACTATCGAAGGCTATGCGTACAATGAATATAAGCGACGGCCGTGCCAGATAAGGAGACCTGATGCCCTACCTGCTTTCTTGTGACATTCATACCCATACGATGTTCTCTGCGCATGCATATTCGACCATTGAGGAGAATGTGTACTGGGCGGCAGAGCGTGGTCTGCAGGTGCTCGGATCTGCCGACCATTTGAGCTCTATGGTTACGGCTTGCCCCAATGACCTGCGCAGTTACCAGTTCTTTATCAACCAGGATATCTGGCCGCGCATTTGGAGCGGCGTGCTGGTGCTGCGTGGTGCCGAGGCCGATATCGTTTCGCTGGACGGAAGCCTGTTTGGCGAGGACACTCCTGTCACGCTCGATATTGCCGGCGATTCGTACAGCCGTCAGCATTCGCTGTTCGATTTGGTTACGCGTAATTTGGATTATTTGGTTGCGAGCGTGCATAATCCGCAGATTGCTGAGGGCGCGACGCTGGCCCAGACGACCGAGATGTATATCAATGCCCTGGAGCACCCCAAGGTGTTCATGCTGGGTCACACGGGGCGTTCGGGCGTGCCGTTCGATATCGACGAGGTGCTGTTGGCAGCTAAGGCCAAGCACAAGATTATCGAGATCAACAACCATAGTCTTGAACACGGTGTCGACACTGAGCATTGGGCCGTATGCCGCAAGATTGCCGAGCGCTGCGCCGAGCTGGGCGTGGGCATTGGCGTGTCGACCGATGCCCACATTGGCATGGCCATTGGCAAGCTCGATCACGCGCGCAAGATGCTCGACGAGATTCACTTCCCACTGGATTTGATCGTGACGCGCGACCGCGAGACGCTGCTGTGCGAGATGGCGGCAGCCGGCGTGTGCGATCTGCGCAATGGGATGTAGCGGAGTTTATAAACCAAGCGAAGGGGGCGGCCCAGGCGGGTCGCCCCCTTTCTTGTCCCAAAAATCTACTGAGGTTGGTTAGCGGCGTTCGAGGACCGCTACGGTTTCGGTGTGGTCGGTGTGAGGGAACATGTCGACTGGCGTGATCTTGAGCAGGCGATAGCCTCCGTCGAGGAGCTGGTGCAGGTCGCGCTCTTGGGTCACGGGGTTGCAGCTGATATAGGTGATGCGGCGCGGCTTAAGTGCGCAGGCAGCTTCGAGGAACTCGGGCGTGGAGCCGGCGCGCGGCGGGTCGATGGAAAGAACGTCGACGCGTTCGTTGTTGTCGGCGGCATCCAGGATGTAGTCGGTGGCGTCGTCGGCCATAAACCAAGCGCTGCGGGTGAGGCCGTTGAGCTCGGCATTGCGACGTGCGTCGGCAATGCCCGCCGGGTTGCGCTCAACGCCGAGCAGCATAATGCCGATACCCTTGTTCTGGGCATCTTTAGCTGCGCAAAGACCGATGGTACCGCTGCCACAGTAGGCATCCATGAGCACATCGCCCTGGTGCAAATCCATGCCGTCGATAGCGAGCTGATAGAGCAGCTCAGTCTGTTGCGGGTTGGTCTGATAAAACGCGGTGGGGGAGATGTCGAATTCGCAGCCGAGCAGCTGATCGCGCATGCATTCGGCGCCATACACGATGCGGGTTTCCTCGCCGAGGATGGCGTTGCCGGGGCGTCCGTTGATGTTTTGGGCGACGGTGACGATGCGCGGATCGAGTGCGGCGACAGCCTCAAAGAACTCCTGCGCATGCGGCAAGTCGCGCTGAGCGGTCACGAGCGTGACCATGACCTGGTCGGTACGCCAACCGCAGCGGACGACGGCATAGCGAAGCAAACCAAGATGCTTGTCCTCATTAAAGGCGGGAATATGCAGCCGCTCAGCTTCGCGTGCGATGCCGTTGAGAATCTGACGGGCGCCCGGTGCCTCGACGGGGCATTCGGGTACGGCAACGATCTTGTGCGTGCCGCGCTCAAAGAAACCGCAACGGACGGCGCCCTCCTTACCGGGAGCAAAGGGAGTGGCAGCCTTATGACGAAAGCCACGCGGTGCAGGATATTTGCCCGGGTCGCCCAGGGTGACACCCATGCCACGAATAGGATCTACAGCAATGCCCTCACGCTCACAAAGCGAAGCAAAAAGCTCCTCCATAGCAGCCTGCTTGGCGGCGAGCTGCTTCTTATAAGGACGATTGAGCGCCGTGCACCCACCGCAAGCTTTCATGATCGAACAGGGGGACTTGGGGTCCACAGCCTTACGCGCAGACGAAACCCGATCTTTATGCGAGCGCTTGGAGCGAGTCTGAGATGCCTTATCCTCGTTCCGACGAGAGCCGGGACGCTTGGCCTTAGCCTTGCCCTTGGCCGACTTACCCTTCGCGTCCTGAGACGACTTGGATTTCTGAGAAGATTTTTTCTCCTCTGACCCCTCAGCCGCCTCGATCAAAGCACGACGAGCCTTACGCTCCGCACGAGATTCTGCCATGAATTAACCCCACTAATTTACAAATTGAAAGCTGAAAGCATTGTACCGTGCCAAGCTAGCGGACGATATACAAGCGCCTATTTCATGTCAGTGATAAGTCCAACGATGTTTGCCCGGCGTGGGCGGGGAGCGGCGCGTAATTAAGTTTATCGCGAGTTCCGCACGCAAAGGAAAGCACTTAATGTGCTTTCCGTCTTGCGCAGGACTGTAGAGCAGGAAACTTAATTACGCGCCGCTCCCCGCCCACGCTGGGCAAACCCTCCCTTGTACTCCATCTCACTAAAGTGTATGATTCTGGACGTTACACGAATCACTTTACTTAACTAAAGTGCCATCAAGGGGGGATACCATGAGCACCGATATGTCTCGTCGTCAGTTTGTTGGTCTAGCCGGCTCGCTCGCCACGGTGCTTGGCCTTGGTCTTGTCGGTTGCGGCGGTGGTGCCGGCAAGGGCTCCGCTGCTGGCTCTGCCGCGGCCAAGGATGTGAAGGGTGCTGCGGAGTCCAAGAAGCTCGTGGTGGGCTTCGATAAGTCCTATCCTCCGTACGGCTTTGTGGGCGACGATGGCGAGTACACCGGCTTTGATCTCGATCTGGCCAAGGCTGTTGCCGATAAGCAGGACTGGGAGGTCAAATACGAGGCCATCGACTGGGACGCCAAGGATACGCTGCTTAACTCGGGCGCCATCAACTGCATCTGGAACGGCTTTACCATGGAGGGGCGCGAGGATGACTACACGTTCTCTGAGCCGTACATGCTCAACGAGCAAGTGCTCGTGGTCAAGAAGGACGCGGGCATCAAGAGCTGGGACGATCTTGCCGGCAAGACCGTGATTACCCAGACCGATTCCGCTGCGCAGGATGTGCTCGAGGGTGACCAGAAGGATCTGGCGGCGACGTTTGCCACGCTCGACACGATCGGCGAGTACAACACGGCCTTTATGCAGCTCGAGAGCGGCGCGGTCGATGCCGTGGCGTGCGACCTTTCGATTGCCCAGTATCAGCTTGCCGCCAAGCCCGATGCCTATACGCAGCTTGATGAGCCGCTGTCCAGCGAGCACTACGCCGTTGGCTTTAAGAAGGGCGACACCAAGTCGGCCGATGCTGTAGCCGAGTCGCTCAAGGCGCTCTACGAGGACGGCACGGTCAAGGACCTCTGCGATAAATATTCAAGCTATGGTTTGTCTTTCGATAATTGGGTGCTCAAGTAATGTCTATTCA
>NZ_JBDMHA010000060.1:0-13182 GCF_039752985.1 Collinsella aerofaciens | reverse complement strand
GCAGCACTGGATGCTAATCCAAAGTGCTCCCTCTGCTTCAGCGCTTCATGTGTTATTGACTCGAATGGTGCCATTACAATGAAGAGGAGACCTTTTAAGCGGGATATGGTTTTAAAAGGCTCTGATTTTGCCCGCAAGACATTTCGAACTCATAATATCTATGGAGAGCCTTCTAATGTCATGTTTCGTAGAGATTGCTGGCAAAAGGTTGGACCCTTTAATGATTCTCTGTGTTACTCCCCTGATTGGGAGTATTGGATTCGTCTATCACTTAATAGTGATGTCTGCTATCTAGACTCAATTTATTCCTATTTTAGAGTGTGCAACGAATCTACTACGAACTCACTTTTTAAGGATAAAAAAGAGCAATTGAAACGCGATGAGTTTGATTTTGTGCGAGCAATCTGTTCACTCGATGGTATCAATATATCGTCGGTTGATTTAACCGCTCGTAAATTGTCGCTCTCAATCAGGAACATTGCTAAACGGATTTATTTTTCCGTTCACTGACTTTGGAAGTGATTGAATGAAAGGCATCATCCTCGCCGGCGGGTCCGGCACGCGCCTGTACCCGCTCACGCTCGTGACCTCCAAGCAGCTGCTGCCGGTCTACGACAAGCCCATGATCTACTACCCGCTGTCCACCCTCATGCTGGCGGGCATCCGGGACATCCTGGTCATCTCCACGCCGACCGACCTGCCCAACTTCGAGCGCCTGCTCGGGGACGGCTCGCGCTACGGCGTGAACCTCTCCTACGCAGAGCAGCCGAGTCCGGACGGCCTGGCGCAGGCCTTCACCATCGGCGAGGAGTTCATCGCCGGCGAGCCGTGCGCGCTGGTGCTGGGCGACAACATCTTCTACGGCAACGGCCTGTCGCGCCACCTGACGCGCGCCGTGCAGAACGCCGAGTCGGGCCGCGCCACGGTCTTCGGCTACCACGTGGACGACCCCGAGCGCTTCGGCGTCGTGGAGTTCGACGGGGAGGGCAGGGCCGTCTCCATCGAGGAGAAGCCCGAGCGCCCCAAGAGCTCCTACGCCGTCACCGGACTCTACTTCTACCCGGGCGACGTGGCCGCCAAGGCCCATGGGGTGGAGCCCTCCGCCCGAGGCGAGCTAGAGATCACCGACCTCAACCGGATGTACCTGGAGGAGGGGACGCTGTCCGTGGTCACCCTCGGCCGCGGCTACGCGTGGCTGGACACCGGCACCATGGAGAGCCTGCACGAGGCCGCGGAGTTCGTCCGCGCCGTGGAGCACTCCCAGGACCTGCCGGTCTCGGTCCCCGAGGAGATCGCCTGGGAGAACGGCTGGATCACGACCGCCGAGCTGGAGGGGGCCGCGAAGGCCTACGGCAAGTCGGTCTACGGCCGGCACCTGAAGAAGGTCGCCGCCGGCGAGATCGTCAACAGCCCGCGCGAGTACTAATCCGATCCAATGGGAGATACAAATATGTCTGAAGAGCTCTTCGAGCCCAGGAACATCATCGTCACGGGCGGCTGCGGCTTCATCGGCAGCAACTTCGTGCACTACGTGGTCAACAACCACCCCGGCGTGCACGTGACCGTCCTGGACAAGCTTACCTACGCCGGCAACCCCGAGAACATCGCGGGGCTGCCCTCCGACCGCGTGGAGCTCGTCGTGGGCGACATCTGCGACGCCGGGCTGCTGGACCGCATCGTCCCGGGCCACGACGCGATCGTGCACTACGCGGCCGAGAGCCACAACGACAACTCCATCGCCGACCCGGAGCCCTTCCTGCGCACCAACGTGGAGGGCACCTTCCGCCTGCTGGAGGCCGTCCGCAAATACGGCATCCGCTACCACCACGTCTCCACCGACGAGGTCTACGGCGACCTGGCGCTCGACGACCCGGCGAAGTTCACCGAGGAGACGCCGTACCACCCGAGCAGCCCGTACTCGAGCACCAAGGCGTCCTCCGACATGCTGGTCCGCGCCTGGACCCGCACCTACGGCCTGCGCACCACGATCTCCAACTGCTCCAACAACTACGGCCCCTACCAGCACGTGGAGAAGTTCATCCCGCGCCAGATCACGAACATCGTCGACGGCGTGCGCCCCAAGCTCTACGGCCGCGGCGAGAACGTCCGCGACTGGATCCACACCGAGGACCACTCCTCGGCCGTCTGGGACATCCTCACCAAGGGCCGCATGGGGGAGACCTACCTCATCGGAGCCGACGGCGAGAAGAACAACATCACGGTCCTGCGCATGATCCTGGAGGCGATGGGGCGCGACCCCGAGGACTTCGACTGGGTCGCCGACCGCCCCGGCCACGACCGCCGCTACGCCATCGACTCGTCCAAGCTCCAGCGCGAGCTCGGCTGGAGGCCGGCCCACACCGACTTCGCCGAGGGGCTCAAGCAGACGATCGACTGGTACGTCGCCAACGAGTCCTGGTGGCGCCCGGCCAAGGAGGCCACCGAGGCGCGCTACCGCGCGCAGGGCCAGTAAGACCGCATCCCGGTGAACCGCACCGCGGGGCGACCCCGGTTTCCCAACCTCTTCGATAGGAGCTTTTCCCACATGGCAGACATCGCATTCGAGAAGGACCTCTCCGTCGCCGAGACCGGCATCGAGGGCCTCAAGGTCGTCGACCTCGCCGTCCACGGCGACTCGCGCGGCTGGTTCAAGGAGAACTGGCAGCGCGCCAAGATGACCGCCCTGGGCATCCCGGACCTCCGCGTCGTCCAGAACAACGTCTCCTACAACGAGAAGAGGGGCGTCACCCGCGGCATCCACGCGGAGCCCTGGGATAAGTTCATCTCGGTGGCCCGCGGCTCGGTCTTCGGCGCCTGGGTGGACCTGCGCGAGGGCAGCGAGACCTTCGGCAAGGTGTTCACCTGCACGCTCGACCCGTCCAAGGCCATCTACGTCCCGCGCGGCGTGGGCAACTCCTTCCAGGCCCTGGAGGACGGCACCGCCTACACCTACCTGGTGGACGCCCACTGGTCGCTGGAGCTCAAGAGGACCTACACCTTCGTGAACCTCGCCGACCCCGAGCTCGCCATCGAGTGGCCCATCCCGCTGGAGGAGGCCACCGTCTCCGAGGCCGACCTCAACCACCCGATGCTGAGGGACGTCGTCCCCATGGCGCCCAAGAGGACGCTCGTCACCGGCTGCAACGGCCAGCTGGGCCGCGCGGTGCGCGCGCTCGCCGAGGAGCGCGGCGTGGCCAAGGACTTCGACTTCTGCGACATCGACACCTTCGACATGTCCGACCCGGCGGCCTACTCCAAGTACGACTGGTCGCTCTACGGCACCGTGATCAACTGCGGCGCCTACACCGCCGTGGATAAAGCCGAGACCCCCGAGGGCCGCGCCATCGCCTGGAAGGCCAACGCGACCGGGCCGGCCTTGCTCGCCCGCACCTGCGCCGGGCACGGGATCACGCTCGTCCACGTGTCCTCCGACTACGTCTTCGACGGCACCGCCGAGGTCCACACGGAGGACGAGCCGTTCTCCCCGCTGTCCGTCTACGGCCAGACCAAGGCCGCCGGCGACATCGCCGTGGCCGGCTGCCCGCGCCACTACATCATGCGCTCCAGCTGGGTCATCGGCGAGGGCCACAACTTCGTGAAGACCATGAAGGGGCTGTCCGACCGCGTAGCCGACCCGGAGGACAAGTTGGAGCAGGTCACCGTCGTGGACGACCAGCTGGGCCGCCTGACCTTCACGCGCGACATGGCGGAGGCCATCTTCCACGTGCTGGGGACGCACGCCCCCTACGGCACCTACGACTGCACCGGCTCCGGCGCCGTGAAGAGCTGGGCGGACATCGCCCGCGCCGTCTTCGAGGTCGCCAACGGCAACGGCGACAGGGTCGTGCCGGTATCGACCGCCGACTACTACGCGAGCGCCGCGGGCCCCATCGCCCCGCGCCCGACCCACTCCGCGCTCGACCTTTCCAGGCTCGAGTCGGTTGGGTTCCATATGCCCGACTGGGAGGAAGAGCTAAAACTTCATTTTGATTAGATGCCTTTAGTACATTGTTTGCATTCTTAAAATCAGTGAGAATGCAAACAATGCCATGGGCATTTATGCCATTTTGCCAAGTTGCACCAGGAATTTTTTGGATGGTTTTCAATGCATTTTAAACTTGCAAATTTGATTTTTAACGGATCTGATGCGATGTTGCAGTATCCATTGCTTTGCTATAGGGCAACGGAGGGTCTTGTTATTCCAACTTCGAATGACGCTATTGAAATCATGAAATCGACCAATGTTGATTTCACAACATATTTTAATGCGCTATCCATTTATAAGTGGCGAAAATACACTACTGCAAAGGCGTTTTATCTTCATATCGAGTATTGCGGCTCCGCCTTAACGCTTCAGCAGACGTATGCAAATAATTATTCTTGGATTCCTTCTACAATTGATGGCTCTGCGGTTAGTTTGCAACGATCCGATGAATGGAGTACGGCTGAAATCGAACTCTCCCTTTGTGAGGGAGAGATTCTGCACGCTTTTAATATCAGTACTGAAGGCCCTGTTAATATTCGGAATGCGTATTATTATTGCGATTGTGAAGAACTGGATATTCATCCAGTTGAGCTAGCGCTTGCAACTACTACGTTTAAAAAAGAAGACTATATTGTCCGTAACGTATCTCTTTTACAAAAGAACATTATTGATTCTGATGAAGAGATTGCTGATCATTTCCACGTACACATTATTGATAATGGCCGTTCGCTGAATAGTGCAAACCTGGATTCATCGCGTGTTACTGTTCATCCAAATCCTAATGTCGGCGGGTCTGGTGGTTTTGCTCGGGGGATGATTGAGTCACTTGAGCAGAATCCTAAAGCGACTCATGTTCTCCTGATGGACGATGATGTCGAGGTTCTTCCCGAGAGTTTTATCCGCACTTTCAACCTGCTCTCTCTTCTCAAAGAAGAATATGCTGAGGCCTTTTTATCGGGTGCTATGATGAGCTTGGAAGAGCCCAATTTGCGTACCGAGGATTTAGGGTTCTTTACTGCTAAGGGAACTTTTTCTCCCCTTAAGCCTGCAGGCTATATGACCTCACTTCATGATGTCGTTGAGACCGAGATATATAAGGCCCCAACTGGCCTTTATGAGGACACTGCCCAACAGTATGCTGGCTGGTGGTATTGCGTTATACCTACCGCAACGATTGAACGTGAGGGGTTGCCCTTGCCCTTATTTGTTCGTTCTGATGATGCTGAGTATGCGCTTCGTTGCAAACCCAAGTTCATGTCCATGAATGGTATTTGCGTTTGGCATAATTCCTTTAAGTTTAAGTATAGTGCTGCCGTGGAGCGTTATCAGGTAAGCCGAAATACGCTAATCAGTCAGGCGACAACTGGCGCTGCGCCTCTCTCTGATTTTCTTTATGAGATTCGTCGTGAAGTTGAGCTCGACTTGAAGAAATTTAATTACGATGAAGCTGCTCTTGCCGTAAAAGGTCTTGAAGATTTTTTGAGAGGTCCGGAGTGGATTTCTCATCCTGTCGCTGAATCCCGTTTTATGGCGGCAAATCGTGAAAGGGAACAATTGATTCCCATCGAGCAGCTCATCCCTCAGGCACAAGAATTGGGTGTCGACTTGACGCAACTGACTTTTGGCAATTTGAGCCTTGGGGGCGACAGGTCTAGGCTGCAGGCATTTAAGGATTATCTGACCATTAATGGCCACCGTTTTGTTAACGACTCCGTTAAACGTAACGGTAGGGTTGCTGTTATTGATGCTGCGGGATGGGTTTATCCCGCAGGTAAAATCAGGGATGTTGACACGCTTATTGTGGTAGATATGCCTAATAAAAAGGGTGCCATTAGACATATGGATAAGAAGCGATTCAAAGAGGTTTGGAGTCGTTTTCGTAAAGCCGAGAAGGAATTCAAGCGTAACAAAGATAAGATTTATACCGAATACGCTTCGTATAGAGATGTCTTTACTTCGATCGATTTCTGGAAACAGTATTTGAAAGAGGCGTCGGAGTAGTCTTCATGTGAGTGGGTTTCAAGGTGGGACCCACTCATTCTTTTGTATCATATGAGTAATTGTGCTTCGTTCATTGTTTGTCGTTGCGAAGGTTAAGCCATGTCCTTGCTTTCTACTATTAAAAAGATCCTCCCTGGCTCATCCCGATCGTTGCATGCTATGCATGAGGATATGGACCGTCGTTTTGACGAGGTTTTCGCCCGTATTGAGCAGGCCGATAACGGTATCAATATGAATATCAATTACAAATTCGATACTCGGCTATTTCCAGAAATTGAATTGCTCAAGCAACGCCAACAAAGTCTGTCAGAACAAATGAGGCTTCGCTTTGAATTGTTAGCGCGACGTGCGTACCCCGATCTCACCCCTTTTGAGCTCCGTTGCAAAATCTTTGATGCATTACCCGACGCCGAGGGTGATATTCGATTGATGCAGCAGGCAAACGCGGCCTTGATGAGTAAGCTAGACGCGATTTGTGTTGCCAATAATATTCAATACTGGCTTTCTTATGGTTCTCTTGTTGGCACCTTGTCTCGATCGGGTTTTATTCCTTGGGACGTCGATATTGATATCTGCATGCTTAGGTCCGATGTGGATAAGCTCACTGCCGCTTTAATAGACGACCCTGAATATCAAATCACCCTCGTATATGACTGGTTTGTAAAGTGTCGTCAAGTTCGCTTTTGTTCAACTAATTCGCTTATACCTTGTTTTGTGGACATTTCGATTTACGACCGGGCGGCCGAGAATTCCAAGCGCGCGAACGATCAACTTAGGCAACTCAGAATTGAGCTTATGGATTTCTTTGACAAAAATGAACGTGAGTTTAGTTTTTGGAAAGATAATCCTTGGATGGTTCATCCACACAGTGGGCTTAGCGTGCAGTGCGGAGATGTTGACTTGGAAGCTCAGAGAACAGTTGTTTCTTCTGCGGAGATTGATCTTGTCCAGAGCGTATTCGATTCGTTTAATGAAAAGGCTCATGATCTAGGTTTGTTAACCGATGAGTCTCGTGGTGATTTTGCATACGCGATTGATAACGTTTTTGATGCCCCTAAACGTAAAATAATTTGGGACCGCAACGATATCCTTCCCGTAAGAAAGCATCCGTTTGACAGCTTCTCTTTTTTGGTTCCCGCGAAAGCGGAAAAGGTCGCTGATGATTGCTATCCTGGATGGCCTTACATGCCAATGGACATCTGTGGGCATGATCATTTTGCAAAGGATGTTTTGTCTGATCCCGATGTTCGCTCCGCGATGGCAAAGTTTGTCGACGAATGTAATTAGTAGTTACAACGGCTTTGATTAAGGTATTTAAAATGCAGTTTAAACTTGCGAATGTTGTACTTAAAGTTGAAAAGCATGCAAAGGATTTTCCCGAACTCTACTATCGCGTGCTCTCCGGTGGTGCTTCGTATGATGACGATATACATTCACTTCATGTCAATGGACACGTTGACTTTCTGACGTATGTGAATGGCCTATCTGCTGGCAAATGGCATCAGTATGCGTCTGTTGGCGGCGTTGTCTTGCATATGGCTTTATTTGGCAGGGGCCGGGTTGTCGTTCATGGAGTGAGATCTAGCGAGCTGAATCCTGTCGAGCTTAAATCGAATCCTTTTGATGGCAATGAAATTGATCCTTGCGTTCTCGATATTGATATCGATACAACCGGCTACGACTTGATCGGTTTTAGGATTGAGAGTGATGAGGGCTATTCCGTAGACCTCTTGAACGCCTCTTATCTGACTGATGTTCCTGAGGACTCAATTAACCAGATCAATCTTGCTCTTTCTACTACTACATTTAAGAATGAGCAGTACATTCTTCCGAATATTGAACTCGTTAAAGCGGGCATCTCCAAAGAGGACGGTCCGATTCGCGACCACTTCCACATGTTTGTCGTCGACAATGGACAGACGCTCGATTCTGCATCACTTTCCGATGAGCTAGTCACCGTGCTCCCGAATCCCAATACGGGCGGTTCGGGAGGATTCGCACGTGGAATGATGGCGGCTACTGAAACTCCTGATCAGTACACTCACATCATTTTGATGGATGACGATGTCTCTATTATGCCCGAGAGTTTGATCCGCACGTTCAATCTCCTCTCTCTTGCTAAAGGCAAGTATAAGGATGCCTTTATTAACGGCGCCATGCTCTCAATGGAGGACCCTACTCGTCAGTTCGAGGATGTCTCGTATGTGGCGACCACTGGTGCCTATCGTCGCGTAAAAGAGGACTTGAATGTTGGCAAGCTGTCCGACATCCTCGAAAATGAACGCACGAACGTTGAAGTTGATCAGGCCTATGGGGCTTGGTGGTATAGCTGCATTCCGGTGAAGGCTATCGAAAAGAACGGCCTTCCCATGCCTTTCTTTATCCGCTGCGACGACGTTGAGTTTGGCATGCGCAATAAGCCTGTCTACATGACCATGAATTGCATTTGCGTGTGGCATGCAAGCTTTGAGGGGCGTTTCCGCGCTTCGGTTGACTGCTACCAGTACTTCCGCAACTTCTTTGCCATGATTTCACTCGATGATTGTGCTGATGAGAAAATGTTTGTCCTTCGTATTCAGCGAGGGGTACGTCAGAACTTGCGCGATATGGATTATCAGGCTGCTGAGTTTATCCTTGATGGCTTTGAGGACTATCTGCGCGGCCCTGAGTATCTCCAGAAGCTTGATGGCGCCGCGACGATGATTGGTAAGGGTAAGTTAAACGAAAAGCTGATTCCTGTTTCCGAAATGGATCCAGAGCTTCTTCGCAAGGCTGGGGTTACGGAGCAAGTGCTCGCTAATGTTAATCTGGAATTCCATCCTTCGAAATTTATGAAGTATTGGAGATCTATTCCTTACGACAAACACTATCTTCCCGATGCGCTGTTGCGCGGAAAGCCCGGCTATGCAGTTAAGAATGGCAGCTGTACGCTTGAAGGCAATTCGACGCGTTGCAAGACGCTGGTATTTCTTGATCCGACCCGCGAGAAGGGGTCGGTCCGCACGATGGATCGGGCGCGGTTCAAGAGTATTCGCCGCCGAGAGCACGAACTGATGGCGCGCTATCGTAAAGAGGGCAAGAGCGTCAGGGGGGCATGGAAAGATGCCATGCCGTACATGACTTCGCGAGAGTTTTGGGAACAGTATTTAGGTCTGAAATAAGAAGAGGTCCGGATTAAGTCCGGACCTCTTCTTATTTTGAATAGGTTTTATAGGCTTGTAACTCCCATTGTTTTCTTTCGACTTTTGCAACTGAGTCGAGGATTAGTCCCGTTGCTAGGCTCAACCCACACAGGAACATGAATGAGGCCGCAAGTATGGCCGTGGGGAAGCGGGGGACTAAGCCGGTTTGGAAGTACTCCACAACAATTGGAATTCCGAGGGCAAGGCCTATGATGGCGAAGATGAGCGCTATAAGAGTAAAGAACTTGAGCGGACGATAGTCTTTAAAGAGCGTTCCAATCATTGCGATGACCTTGATGCCGTCGCTAACGGTGTTGAGCTTGGACTCGGAGCCTGCGGGCCGATCGCGATACTCCACCGGCACGTCTTTAATTCGCCAGCGGTGATCGACAGCGTGGATGGAGAGCTCGGTCTCAATCTGGAAGCCCTCGCTCAAAACGGGGAAGGTCTTGACGAAGGGTCTGCTCATGGCTCGGTAGCCGGTCATCACGTCGTCAAAGCTGTAGCCGTAAATCCACTTGATCATGGCGCGAACAAGATTGTTGCCAAAGCCGTGGAAGGCCCTCTTGTTCTCTTCGGCATAGGTGCCGTTTGACAGGCGATCGCCAACGGTCATATCGGCTTCGCCGTTAAGGATGGGCTCGCAAAGCGCCTTTGCCGCCTCGGCGGGGTAAGTGTCGTCTCCATCAACCATTAGATAGCATTCGGCGTCGACATCACGGAACATTTGGCGGCACACGTTGCCTTTGCCCTGTCTGGGCTCGTGGCGCACCGTGGCACCGTGCTGCTTGGCGATTTGCGAAGTGCCATCAGACGAGTTGTTGTCATATACAAAGACGGTTGCACCGGGTAACTCTCGATGAAAATCGTCGACAACTTTGCCAATCGTCAGCGCTTCGTTGTAGCAGGGGATTATGACGACGGTATTCGAATAGTCCATGTAGGACCTCCTTTAATGAATCAACGGGTCGAAAGTATACCTATCGTCTGCCCCTTTGATTAGATATGGGTTAGTTCTCCAGATTTGTTGCGGTGAGTTATCGTCAACGTGGGAGGGCTATACTTTCCACTGTTATGTTTTACGAGACAAGGAGATGGTCCGTGGCTGACAACGTAGAGAGTCAGAAAGCGGTGGCTAAACCGGCCTCTCACGCTAAAAATGATTTTGAAAAGGACAAGTTCATTCTTAAGCAGCTTGTCACCAAAGATTTTAAGATTAAATATCGTCGCAGTGTTCTGGGTGTGGCATGGTCCGTGCTTAACCCGCTGCTGATGATGATTGTTATGTCGATCGTGTTTTCGACAATCTTCGCGCAAGGTCGCAATGGTTCTATTACGCCCGAAATGTATCCGCTTTACTTGATCGTCGGTAACGTGACGTTCTCTGTCATGTCCGAGTCGACGAACCAAGCGCTTATGTCCATCATTTGGGCTTCCTCTCTGCTTAAGAAGGTTAAGGTGCACCGTTGGGTCTTTCCGGTGCAGAAGGTGCTGTTCTCGCTCGTTAACTTCGCCTTCTCTTTGGTTGCCGTCGCCTTGGTTATGCTTTGGTTCCACGTGCTTCCCACCTGGCATTTAATTCTGCTGCCGGTTTGCTTGCTCCTGCTCATGTGTTTCTGCATGGGCTTGGGCATGATGCTGTCTGCGCTGGCGGTTTTTTTCCGCGATGTTATGCACCTGTGGACCGTTGTTATCACGGCCTGGATGTATCTGACGCCGATTTTCTGGACAACCGACTTCATTAGCCAAATGGCACATTGGATCCAGGTCCTTGTGGTTGTGAATCCCATGTACAACTACCTCCAGTTTATGCGTGATATCTTCCTGTTTAATACCGTGCCTTCTGCGCTTACCTTTGGGCTGTGTGTTGTTTGGGCTATTCTTGCTCTTGCTATTGGTTACGCCGTCTTTCACAAGACCGAGCACAAGTTTATCCTCTACATCTAAGGAGTGCTGCTCATGACTGAATCTGCTATTGATTACAGCAAGCAGCCCCTTGCTGTTGAGGTCAAAGACGTCACCATGATCTTTAACATGGCGTCCGAGTCGCTTACGAACCTCAAAGAGTATTTTATTAAGCTCGCGAAGCATGAGCTGTTCTTTGAGGAATTCCGTGCGCTTAAGCACATTTCATTTGATGTGCATCGTGGCGAGGTCGTTGGCCTTGTTGGTACTAACGGTTCCGGCAAGTCTACGATGCTCAAGATCATCGCTGGCGTTTTGGAGCCCAGCGAAGGTGAGGTTAAGGTTCACGGCAATATTGCGCCGCTGATTGAGCTTGGTGCTGGCTTTGACCCGGAGCTTACGGCTCGTGAGAACATCTATCTGAACGGTGCGCTGCTTGGCTATACCAAGGAGTTTATCGACGCTAGTTTTGACGAGATTATTGAGTTCGCCGAGCTTAAAGACTTCGTTGACATGCCCTTGAAGAACTTCTCGTCGGGTATGGTCGCGCGTATCGCCTTTGCTATCGCTACGATTACCGAGCCCGATATTCTCATCGTCGATGAGACGCTTTCTGTTGGCGATGTCTTTTTCCAGCAGAAATGCGAGCGCCGTATTCAGCACTTTATTGAGAGTGGCGACGTCACGGTCTTGTTCGTTTCTCACTCCATGGAGCAGGTTGAGCGTATTTGCCAGCGTGCTGTGTGGATCGAGAAGGGTGATCTGCGCATGGATGGTCCCGTGGACGAGGTCTGCAAGGCGTACCACGATCAGTTCAAGTAGGTTATAATTTATTGGTCGTGTGAACTTGTACCCGCTTGGACGCCCGGCTTTATGCTCCATTAGCTCAGTTGGATAGAGCAGGGGACTTCTAATCCCAAGGTCGACGGTTCGAATCCGCCATGGAGCACCAGAGAGTTTTTGAAGACCCGGTATAATGCCGGGTCTTTGCTTTTTGGGCATGTGGGCGTGCAGTGCTCCCTCAACAATAAGCCCGGTGTAGCATCGCTGCACCGGGCTTATTGCTTCTTGCGAATTTGGTTGTCGGTCTCGAGTCGTTGAGCTCCCTACGCCTCTGTCGGCTCCACGCCCAGCTCGTTGCGGACGAGCTCGAAGGCGGCGGCGATGGCCTTGTCCATGTCGTAGTACTTGTAGCCGCCCAGGCGACCGGCGAAGACCACGTCGCCCTCCTGCGCCGCCAGCTCCTCGTACTGCTTGTAGAGGGCCTCGTTCTTGGCGTCGTTGATGGGGTAGTAGGGCTCGTCGCCGGGCTTCCAATCCGCCGGGTACTCGCGCGTGATGACGGTCTTCTCCTGCGTGCCGAACTCGAAGTGCTTGTGCTCGATGATGCGGGTGTAGGGGACCTCGCGCTCGGTGTAGTTGACCACGGCCACGCCCTGGTGGTCCTGCTCGTCGAGTGTCTCGGTCTCGAAGCGCAGGCTGCGGTACTCGAGTGTGCCCAGCTTAAAGTCGTAGAACGAGTCGATGGGGCCGCAGTAGATCGTCCTGGCGGCGATATCGGGCTCGGCGGCGGCCAGCTCCTTGTACTCCACGCCGCAGCGCACCTCGACGCCCTCGAGCATGTTGGCGACCATCTTGGTGTAGCCGCCCATGGGGATGCCCTGGTAGCGGTCGTTGAAGTAGTTGTTGTCGTAGGTGAAGCGGCAGGGGAGGCGCTTTATGATGCTCGCGGGCAGGTCCTTGCAGTCGCGGCCCCACTGCTTCTCGGTGTAGCCCTTCACGAGCGTCTCGAAGATGTCGCGGCCGACGAGCGACAGCGCCTGCTCCTCGAGGTTTGTCGGCTCTCCGATGTTCTCGGCGGCCACCTGCTCGGCGATCTTGGCCTTGGCATCTGCCGGCGTGACGACGCCCGGCCACATCTTGGCGAAGGTGTTCATGTTGAAGGGCATGTTGTACATGTTGCCGTGGAAGTTGGCTACCGGCGAGTTGACGTAGTTGTTGAACTCGGCGAAGCGGTTGACGTAGCCCCAGACGTCCTTCATGGAGGTGTGGAAGATGTGCGCGCCGTAGCGGTGGACTTGGATGCCCTCGACGTCCTCGGTGTAGACG
>NZ_JBDMHA010000059.1:0-13198 GCF_039752985.1 Collinsella aerofaciens | reverse complement strand
GTTATAGGTAGCCCAGCCGAGCGCCAGCTCCGACAGGTCGCCCGTGCCAATGACAAAACCGCCAGCCTGGTTGGCCAGATCCATCAGAATCTGCGTACGCTCGCGCGCCTGGCTGTTCTCGTAGGTCACGTCCTGCACAGCTGGATCATGCTCAATGTCCTTGAAGTGCTGCTCCACAGCCGCGTGGATCGAAACCTCGCGGAAGCTCACACCCAGGTCGCGAGCGAGCGACTCGGCATTCGACTTGGTGCGATGCGTCGTGCCGAAGCCGGGCATGGACACGGCTGTGATACCAGTGCGCGGCAGCCCCAGTGCATCGAAGGCACGCACGGTCACAAGCAGCGCCAGTGTGGAATCGAGACCGCCCGAAAGGCCGATAACGGCCGCCTTGGTGCCCGTATGGGCAAGGCGGGTCTTGAGGCCCGCGGTCTGCAGGTCGAGGATGGTCTCGCAGCGCTCAGCCAGGTCACCATGGTCGGCAGGCACGAAGGGCGCGCGGGGGAAGACACGGTCTATGCCGAGCGCATCGCGCAGGACAGGCTCTTCGGCGAGCGAGCCCTCAAACGAGAACTCGACGGTCACGGCCTCCGGCGCATCGTCCGCGCGCGTCCACGTCGTCGAGCGACGGCGCTCGGCAACCAGGCGGTCAAGGTCAACGTCGGCGATGGCCATATCGCAGGTAAGCAGTTTGGTCGCGGCGAGCTTGGAGCCGTTTTCGTAGACGAGGTTCTCACCCGCAAAGACCATGTCGGTCGTGGACTCGCCCTCGCTCGCGTCCGCGTAGGCATAGGCGCAGTACAGGCGCGCGCTCTGATTGGAGATAAGGCTGCGGCGGTAATCTGCCTTACCGATAATCTCGTCCGAGGCCGACGGGTTGAGAATCACCGTCGCACCGGCAAGCGCCATCTCGGTCGAAGGGGGCGCCGGCACCCACAGGTCCTCGCAGACTTCAACGCCCAGCACCATATCCTCGGCACCCTCATCACAGCAGCGGTAGACAAGCCCCGAACCCAGCGGAACCGGACCCTGACCGGCAAATTCAACCCACACGGGATCCGCAGGCGACGGAGCAAACCAGCGACGCTCATAGAACTCGCCATAGTTGGGCAGATACTTCTTGGCCGTGAGGCCCAAAAGCTCGCCCGCGCAGCACACGGCGGCACAGTTGTAGATATTCTCGGCAACCGCAACGGGAAGACCGATGGTAAAGACGATCGGCAGCTCACGGGTTTCATCGAGGATATGCACCAGAGCAGCCTCGCAGGCATGCAGCAGTGTGCGGTTATGGAACAGATCGGCCGCGGTATAGCCAGTCAGATTAAGCTCGGGCAACACCAACGCGCGAACGCCACGCCCGGCAGCATCGCGAACAGCCGCCAGCGCAACCTCGGCATTGCCCTCGACATCGGCCACGCGAATCTGCGGCGACGCCGCCGCCACACGCAAAAAGCCATCAGACTGAGAAAGGTGAAGATTCATAAGAATGCTCCCGTGCGTAGACGCCATTCACAACAATTAGCAAGTCCTATTGTAGTTCAACCGCCGGGTGTAACCGCATCCCACCAACTTGGTGAGCAATTGATGAGTTGATGGTATCTGTTAAATGTCACGTACGATTCACATCTGGTGGGTACCCTGATGGCTACACGAAACGAAGCAGATTTACACCGGGAGGACCCCGTATGACAACCAAGTACACCGACGCGCCGCGCACGCGCGTCATGACGCCGGCATCGCTCAACAACGGCGTACACGAGAACCATTCCATTGGACAGACCATGGCCATCGCGCCCAAAAAGGGCCTGTTCGACGACATTTCCATTCCCCAGATCATCGCCGGTGCCGCAGCTGCCGCCACGAGCGTGGCGCTTGCTTCAAAGATCGGCATTGCCGGCTCGGTGATTGGTGCCGCTGTGAGCTCAGTCATCACTGTTGTGTCCTCGCAGGTCTATCGCCACTTTATCTCCGCCAGCGCCGAAGCAATCAAGGGCACGCATGCCGCTGTCGACTACCCTGCCGGCGCCTACGAGCCCGTTGAGCCCGATGTCGAGGAGCACCTAGGTGGCGCCGCGACCACGCAGGAGATGCGCCAGGTTGCGGGACGCGCGACCACGGCGCGCGTCGCCCCCAACAGCCTGCGCGCCAAGGCGGCGGCAGAGCGCAGCCAGACACAAAAGAAGGTCATCGTCTTCTCGATCGCCATCGCCATCGTCGCGGTCATCGCCTGCGCCGGCGCCATCCTTATCACCACTGCCGGTGAGGGTCTGGGCGAGCGTCCCGAGCCAATCCTGTCGTCGCGCACGACCGAGAGCGATGCAAATGGCAACACTCAGCCGCAGGATCAGCAGGCACAGACGGACGACACGCAAGACAGTCCTACCTCTGCCAATTCGTCCTCGAACACCCAAAACCAATCGCAGGGCACCGATTCCTCTATGGCCAACAGTGGCACGCCGTCCGGCACGACCGACTCAAGCCAAACGACTGACGGTTCACAGCCGAACACGGGAGGCCAGACGAGCGACACCACGTCGGGAACGGGCACGGCAGACAGTAACAACACCAACAGCTCGAGCGGAACCGCTTCCGGCACGGCATCTGACAACTCGAGCCAAGGCACGGCATCGGGCAACTAAGCACGTTTGCCTCTCATAGATAACCGACCTGTACAACGGGCGCGAATCGAAAGCGGTTCGCGCCCGTTTGCCTTGGGCGCCGCCATGGCGAACGCCATGCGATGGTAAGATGCTTTACATGTGTAAAGAGGAGATTTGCCATGAGCAAGACAATAATTAGGCCCACGCTTTCGCTGGGCAACCACATCTATCTGTATCGCCTGCTGCGCGATGCGATTGGATGTGGCAAGCAAACGTTTATGACGCAGGTCGAGGAGGCGCTCGCCGCTGGCGACATGACCGCTTATGACCTGGGCTTCGAGTCCACGCGCGAGTTGCTCGAGGAACTCGACGACTGCATTAAGCTGACCGTCTTTAAAGGCGGCCGCCTGTATGCCACGGTCATCGCCAACGAGGCCTGGGATGCTGCGCTTGCCAAGGGCGAGGACAAGCCCAAGACCGCCAAGGGCGCCAAGCAGTCCTACAAAAAGAAAAAGCGCGGTGAGAAGGACCTCAAGGCCGTGCGCCCCAAGCACGTTAAGCGTCCCGAGCCCGAAGCCATGGTTGAAGCCGCGCCGGAACCCGAGCCCGAGACAGAGATCGAAGTCGCTATTGAGGTAACGGCAGAAGCCGAAACCGAAATCGCCGCCACGACCGATCCCAAAGTCATATCCGAGCAGGAAGCCACTGTGGAGCTCAACGAAGCGCCCAAGTCGACAACCGAAGAAGCCGCTGACCAACCCGAGCCGCCTGCGTTCCAAAACAGCGATGTCTTTGGCGACGAGGCCGAGGACGATCAGTCCGACGAGCCCACAGATCAAGACGCTACCGAGTCGGCGCCGGAACCCGAGACGCCGCAGCCCGCCATCTCGCTCACGGTCGTCTATGACCCCGAGAATGCCAATGCCGGCATCACCACCATGGCATCCACGCCCATCGAGGCAAAGTCGAGCGTCGAGAATGAGAGCGCGACGCAGGTTGAGGTTGAAACTGAAGCTGCAGACGCGCCCGTCACCGTGAAGCCCGCAGATTCCACAATCAAGCCGAAGACGACGCTGGAGTTCGCACCCGTCATCGAGTCCGTACCCACCTCTGCTTGCGACCAAATTCCCGCACCTGCACCGGCTCCGGTCCCCGCTGCAGCACCGGCCCCCGCACCCGCAGCGCCCGCCATCCCCGAGGACTTCCCCGTCGATTTCGCAACCGAGGTCTTCTGCCCCGGCCCGCTTCTGCACCAGCTGTCAACCTATCTCCCCTACGGCGCCGACACGCTCGGCATTGTCGGCGAGTACTACTGGATCGCCCGCGAGCGCGGTACCATCGAGGCCGCGCGAAACCGCGCAAGCTTCCCCCTGCGCTACACGCAGACCGGCGAGCGCCACGAAGTCACCGTGCGCATCCGCCGCAACACCACCGGCGGTCTCGGAGCCACCTGGGCCATCGATAAAGTCGAAGAACCCGAGCAGTAACGACAAACGGCTCAAATCCAAATCAGGATTTGAGCCGTTTTTATTTGTTGATGTTGCGTAACCAACAGCGAGCGGGCCGCAAGTGCCCCAGGTTGCCGTGAAAGAGGAGCGACGCGTACTTCGGTACGCGAGCGACGGCTTGAACGGCAAGATGGGGTGCTTGCGACCCGCGCCGCGTCGAGCAGTTACGCGGTTTGGAAAACCGCGTAACGATCTAGTCACGCGTCAGCTTACGGTGAATACGATGCGGCTGGGCTGCGTCCTCGCCCAGGCGCTCGATGCGGTTGGCCTGATAGGCCTCGAAGTTGCCCTCGAACCAATACCAGTTGCCCGGATTCTCGTCGGTGCCCTCCCACGCCAGAATGTGCGTGGCAACGCGGTCCAGGAACATACGATCGTGGCTAATGACCACCGAGCAGCCCGGGAACTCGAGCAGCGCCGCTTCGAGCGAGGACAGCGTCTCGACGTCGAGGTCGTTCGTGGGCTCGTCGAGGAGCAGCAAGTTGCCGCCCTGCTTGAGCGTAAGCGCCAAGTTCAGACGGTTGCGCTCGCCACCGGAGAGTACGCCAGCGCGCTTCTGCTGGTCCTGGCCCTTAAAGCCAAAGCTCGCCACGTACGCGCGGCTCGGAACCTCGGTCTCGCCGACCATCATGTGGTCTAGGCCGTCCGAGACGACCTCCCATAGGTTCTTATCGGGGTCGATGCCGGAACGGTTCTGGTCGACGTAAGAAATCTTGACGGTCTCGCCCACCTCGAGCTCGCCCGAAGTCAGCGGCTCCAGACCCACAATCGTCTTGAACAGTGTGGTCTTGCCCACACCGTTGGGGCCGATGACGCCCACGATGCCGTTACGCGGCAGGGTGAACGAAAGGTCGTCGATGAGCACGCGGCCATCGAACTCTTTGTGCAGATGATGGGCCTCGAGCACCTTGTTGCCCAGACGCGGGCCCACAGGGATGCGAATGTCAGTCCAGTCGAGCTTCTGGCTTGCGCGCGCCTCAGCCTCCATCTCCTCGTAGCGGGCCAGACGGGCCTTGTTCTTGGCCTGACGGGCCTTGGGCGAGCTGCGCACCCACTCGAGCTCGGCCTCCATGCGCTTGGCGAGCTTGGCGTCGCGGTTGCCCTGTGCCTCGATACGGGCGGCCTTGGTCTCCAGATACGTGGAGTAGTTGCCCTTGTAGGGATAAAGGTGACCGCGGTCGACCTCGCAGATCCACTCGGCAACGTTATCCAGGAAGTAGCGATCGTGTGTGACGGCAAGCACCGCGCCCTGGTAGTTGTGCAGGAAGTGCTCGAGCCACAGGATCGACTCGGCGTCCAGGTGGTTCGTGGGCTCGTCGAGCAGCAGCAGGTCGGGAGCCTCGAGCAGCAGCTTGCACAGGGCCACGCGACGGCGCTCGCCGCCAGAGAGCACGTTGACCGGCATGTCGGAATCGGGCAGCTGCAGGGCGTCCATGGCCTGGCCGAGCTTGGAATCGATATCCCAGCCGTCGGCGGCGTCAATCTCGTCCTGGAGCTTTCCCATCTCGGCCATGAGGGCGTCCATGTCGCAGTCCGGATCGCACATCTCCTCGCCGATCTTGTTGAAGCGATCGACCTTGGCGATCATGTCGCCAAACGCCATGCGCACGTTCTCGATGACGGTCTTGTCGTCGTCAAGCGGCGGCTCCTGCTGCAGGATGCCCACGGTGTAGCCGGGGGTAAGCCTGGCA
Organism: Collinsella aerofaciens; assembly: GCF_039752985.1. Taxonomy (GTDB): domain Bacteria; phylum Actinomycetota; class Coriobacteriia; order Coriobacteriales; family Coriobacteriaceae; genus Collinsella; species Collinsella aerofaciens_BT. Next base: position 7,402 of record NZ_JBDMHA010000059.1, on the reverse strand, counting down.
TCGCCGTTGGAGACCTCCTCGATGCCGGCCATGATCTTGAGCAGGGTCGACTTGCCCATACCGTTGGGGCCCACGACGCCGATCTTGGCACCGGGGTAGAAGCTCAGGGTCACGTCGTCAAGGATCACCTTGTCGCCATGGGCCTTACGAGCCTGATACATCTGATAAATGAACTCCGCCACAGTCATTTCTCCTTATCTAGCTGCGGAAATCTTCTCACCCTCTCCGTTTTGGAAAAAGCGGAGAGGCAGTTCGCGCGTTCTAATAAAAAGGGGCATGGTTGCCCATACCCCCTAATACTACCTGGGAAAAGTCCCCCGGAACATACTATGAACTGCGTACGCTAGTTTTCCGCAACCTTAGCGAACGGCTCGCTGCGATTTGCGCCACAGCAGATACGAATAGACGTAGGCAGCTCCGGCTGAGCCAAACGCCAGAACCGCAATCACCACGGCGACGACTTCACTCGAAAGCACGCTACCCGCCACGCCCATCACAATCAGGCCAACACCCAGCACCATAAAGCAGGCACCGCCAAAACGCTGCGTACGGCGCCAGTTCTCGGGATCGGCAAGCGCCCAAGGCGTCTTGATACCGAGCGTATAGTTCTGCTTCACACGCGGCAAGTAGTTGCCTACGCCGATGAACAGCAAACCGATAGCACCGGAAATCAGCACGTTGACCGAACCGACCGCCGGCACCACGCCCCAGACCGTAAGCTCACCCAACCAGCTTATGGCACACATGAACAAGGTGAAGGCGATTACAAAACCCTGATAGAACTTGCCCGAGGTCCGATACGCCTCGCCCTTAGGGTCGATGCGTGGCACCACGTAGAACATTGCAAGAAGTGCCAGAGGCAGCACGCCGAGCGCGGAGGCCATCCAGCTAGGGCCCCAACCGTCGACGGCGCCGTTCGCTCCCCAGTGCGTGGGAATCTGCGCAGGCAAGCTCGGCATCACCATGAGGTGCGCTACGACATTGGCGACGCACAGAGCGACCAGCGCAATCCACACGCGCGACGATACCCCCGTGGGGTGAATGCCCTTGTTTTCGTTATTCATCCTTATCACATTCCGTGTTTGTAAAGCCCATAAACCAGCCAATTAAATCCTGCATGACGGTGGTGTTTAAGCTGTATACGATGTTTTGGCCATGGCGCTCATCGGTCACCAACCCGGCGTTTTTGAGCGTCGCCAAGTGATGGCTCAGTGACGGCTTACTGATGTCAAAATGCTCGGCAAGCTCTCCGGCCGTGCAATTGCCCTCGCGCAGCAGTTCCAAAATGCGCCGCCGCGTAGGATCGGCCAGCGCCTTAAAACCCTCTCCCGGCATAAGACCTCCTCTCATCATCTCTCATGACGCGCACACTATACTCGATATTTAGATGTTTGTCTAATTATCTAAAACAGTAACATCTATAGAACATTCGTTCGTATTTAGCTACAATGGAAGTTGAAGCAGATGGGCCAGCTCCCTCTACCCAAGAAGGAGATGGACTATGAGTATTGACGATGTCCTGACGTTGTTGTTGCTTGTAATCGCGGCTGTGGAGCTCGGCATCCACATTGGAGGTCGAATGAAATAGCCGCCCCCGCGTAATGCGAAGACGGCCACTTCTCACGCTACAAACGTGTTTGGGAGTTGGCCAACCCGCGGCAACGGGTGCCATCTGCTTCATCTTATGCGAATCTCTGCCTCATTTCAACAAGCCCCTAGGGCTCAAATGGAATCGCGATAATACCTATAATGGCGATAGCTAAAACACGACCTGCTTCCCCATCGGAGGATGTCTATGACCGAAACCACAGCCGCAACCCCCAACGAGACACGCGACACCAAGCTCGAGATCATCATGGGCCGCGAGGCACTCGACAAACTCGCCGCCGCCACGGTGCTGGTGCTCGGCTGCGGAGGTGTGGGCTCCAATTGCTGCGAGGCACTTGCCCGCGGCGGCATTGGTCATTTCGTCATTCTGGATAAGGACATCATCGCGCCCAGCAATATCAATCGCCAGGCCATCGCCTTTCACAGCACCGTCGGCAAGCGCAAAGTCGACGTCATGGAGGCTATGATTCACGACATCAACCCTACCGCTACCGTCATCAAGCGCACCGAATACCTGCTGAGCGACAACATCGATGATTTCTTCGCGAGCGTTTTGGAGCAGACGGACGGCAAGCTCGACTACGTCGTCGACGCCATCGACACCATCTCGGCCAAGCTCACCATTGCCAAATATGCTCAGGACCACGACATTCGTTTGGTTAGCTCCATGGGCGGGGCCAACAAGCTCCATCCCGAGTGCCTCCGCTTTGCCGACATTTTCGATACGGTACGTGACCCCATGAGCCGCATCATGCGCAAAGAATGCAAGAAGCGTGGAATCAAGAGCCTGCATGTACTGTTTAGCTGCGAGGAATCGGTTAAGACACAGCCCCGCGACCCTTCCAACATCCACGAGCGCACCGAGCTGGGAACCGCCAGCTTTATGCCGCCCATCATGGGCCAGATGATTGCCGGCGAGGTTATCCGCCAGATCAGCGGCCGCGGCACTGAGCGCGTACGCTCCGATGGCCAACGTCTGGACTAGCGGAGCGCACCGAGATGGAGCCCCGGTTATTTGATGCACACTGCCATCTTGATTTAATGGCTCACCCGGACGCCGTTGCCGATGAGGCGACGGCGCTGGGCTTGGGTCTATTTGACTGCGGCGTCAATCCGCGCGACTTTTCGGCCGCAAACGAGCGCGCCTGTCGCCAACCAGGCATCATCGCCGGCGTTGGGCTTCACCCCTGGTGGCTCGCCGATGGTCACTGCGGTTTTGTCGAAGTCAATCTGCTTTGCGAAGTTGCTGCCCAAGAACGCTACATCGGCGAAGTCGGACTCGACTTTTCCGCGCGCTTTGCTGGAAGTGAGCCGCTACAAATACAGGCACTTAACCGGCTCTGCGATGCGCTCGTGCAGCATCCTCTTACCGGGCGCGTGATATCAATTCACGCCGTTCGTTCGGCAGGAGCCGTACTGGACGTCCTCGAATCGCATGGACTACTCATCCCAAACCCCGACTCCCCCGTTATCATCTTCCACTGGTTTAGCGGTACTTCGGACGAACTCGTCCGCGCGCGTAATGCGGGCTGTTATTTTTCCGTCAACGAACGCATGCTCGCGACCAAGCGCGGTCGCGAATACGCACGACAGATTCCACTCGACCGCCTACTGCTCGAGACCGATGCGCCGGCCGAACCAAACACAGAAACAAGCGCGCAGTCGCTCATCAAATCGCTCACAAGGACCTCGATGCGCATTGCCTCACTCAAAAACTGTGACGCAAAGCGCATCGAGTCGGCAGTTTTAACAAATGCGCACTCTGTTTTTGACCTTCGCTAACCCCTGTGGGCAAAAAATGCCAAGGGACATGCGAATCGCACAACGCAGTCCCTATTGGTAGGCAGTACAATTCGGCAGCTTTACACCAATTCGTGCATGAGATCACGGTTGCGTGCATACAATTCGTCAAAGATATGACGACGCGACGCATATAACTCGTGGGCAGCCATATCGGGCTCGATTGTTTGCGCAACGCCAAGGACTCGGGCGAGTTCATCCCATGATGCATAGGCGCCACCTGCGAGAGCTGCCATGATGGCATCACCGAAGCATGCGCCCACCGTAACCTTGGCAACCGAGACCTCGCGCCCGCATACGTCGGCGATAGCTTGCATCCAAACTGGATTCTTGGTTCCACCTCCGACAAGCATAATGCGCCCAATTGGCAGTCCATGCTCTCGCTCGATAATGTCGACATGGGATGCAACGGTATACGCGACGCCTTCCAAGGCGGCGCGAACCACATGGGCTCGTGTATGCCTTCCGGTCAAGCCAAAGAAGACGCCACGCGCCTCGGGATCATTGAGCGGAGTACGCTCCCCCGCAAAGTACGGCAGACACAGGAGCCCATCGGCACCCGGCGCCACGTCGGCGGCATCATGCGCCATAACCGAATATGCATCGGGGCCACCGTGGCCCTCGGCCTCTACGACGTCGCGATACAGCTCTTGGCGCAGCCACGATGTGAGCGCACCCGCCGTATTGGTCCCCGCGCAGATCCCGTAAGTTCCGGGAATGATAAACGTCCCTGGCCACAGACGGGCATCATCGATCATATGATCAGCTAGGTAGATGAAATACGCTGTACTCCCCAACTGAACCATCATATCGCCGGGACGGAATACACCCGTCGAAATGGCCTCGGCACCAGAGTCGCCCGTTCCCACTAAGACAGGTGTCCCTGCCGCGAGCCCCGTCGCCTCAGCCGCACGCTGCGTAATCACCCCGGCAATATCGGTAGCCGACATTACCTCCGCCATCTGGTCAGGCCGGCAGAAACGAGCACATTCCCGAGCATCAACCTTCCAAGTGTAGCGGTCATATAGGGGAAGAAAATCCTCCGCCAAATAACGGTCCACCGTAAAACGCCCCGTCAACTTCGCGCACAGAAACGATGACGCCGTCAGGAACTTCGCGGCACGTTCGTGCACCTCGGGCATATTCTCCTTAAACCACAAGATCTTGGGAGCAATATCTGACGAACAGGGATCGTGCCCGAAAAGCTCGCGTGCGCGATCTGACCCATATTCGAAAAGAAGCTCGTCAATCTGCGGCTTCGAACGTGCATCGACTCCATATAAAATCGCGGGCGCCAGCGCGTTGCACTCGGTATCGACCGGTACGCAGTCGCAACCCAATGCGGAAAGGCCCACGCATCCAATCTGCGCCGCATTAACCCCCGATCGCACCACCAGCTCGCGCGACAAGCGGCAAAAATCGCCCCACCAAACTGCCTCCGCATCATGCTGGTACCATCCATCACGCGGGTTGTCCGTCTCGTGTCCACAAGAGGCCTGGCAAACGATGTTGCATCGACCATCGATTAAAACGCCTTTAGAGGCACTTGTCCCAATATCAATACCCAGATAGAACCCCATAGGTGCCTACTTCCCTCGCGCCGTGCGAGCGGCAGCCATAAAACGAGCTACCCGCTCAACATCAACCGGGGCATCCAGCTTTCCATCGCGCTTTAAGCACGTGCCGACAAACGCGCCATCGTAGTGAGCAAATACGTCAGCCACGGTATTTTCGCGACAACCGGTGCCACACACCACAGGTACTTGGCCAACACGCTCGCGGACCTCATCGGCAAGCTCGCCCGAAGCGCCGCGACCGGCAGCCGAACCGCCGATGACCATCGCATCCGGTAGGCAATTAAAGAGAAGTGAATCGGCAATGTCCGCAGTCGTGCGGTCGTTGAGATAAACCTCCCCCTCGCTCGTGATGAAGTGAAAAAGCTTGAGGTCGTCCAAGCGCAGCGCCGCCTTGCGACGCATGGTGTGCGCGAAATCTCGGTTAATCAGCCCGAGATCACCGGCCCAGGCACCGCAAAAATTGCAGCGCGTGAACTGCGCGTCGACGGCAGCGCACAGCTCGATTGTAGCATCACCATCGTAAATTGCCTCAGCTCCCCAAGGAGTCGACAGATCATGGGATAGAGCCCCGATTACATAGCCCATCGATGCAAGGGTTGAGGGAGAAACGTGCTGCTCATAGGGCATCGAGAGCTCATTGGTAATCAAAATGCCATCGACACCGCCCTGCTGCAACGCTTCAAGATCGCGCTTGGCGGCTTCCACGACCTGCGACACGCTTCCGCCCGGGTAATACAGTGGATCGCCCGGCAGAGGACGCAGGTGCAGCATTCCGATAACCGGCTTTTCGGTCTTGAACATCGAGGTTAGAAACGACATAACGTGCTCCTTCTTAGGGTCATTGCAGGGACGTTACTCCCCCAGCACCTCGACGTACACTTTTCGCTTCTGCGGACCGTCAAACTCCGCAAGATAGATGTTCTGGGCACCTCCGCACACGATGTGGCCATCTTGGACGGGAAAGAAGCAACTGTTTCCACAAATCATGCTCTTGATATGCCCACAGGAGTTGTTACCGGTGGCTCCATAGCTCGGCAGGAAGTGTGCATGCGCATAGGGGGCATCGAGTGGGGCGATGCGATCAAGCGTCTCCATAAGATCCGTCTCCACGCAGGGCAGCCCCTCGTTTACCACGATTCCGCAGGTCGTATGCGACAAAATAATCGCCGCCAAGCCATTCGTCACCGAGCTGCGTTCGATGGCAGCGTGGACGTCCTCGGTAATATCGATGAACTGGTCCGGAGCAGTCGATAGATAGCTCAATGTCTCGAGCGTCACCATGTTCACTCATCCCCTTCAAGAAAACGCAGGGCATTACCCCAGTAGAGCCTTTCTCGCGCATCATCGCGCATGGGCACGGTATCGAGCGCCCGCTTGAGTTTGAATGCACGGAAGCGCGGCGTATTGCTGGCGAACATCACTTGGTGCGATAGCGCGCGCTCATACCACAGCGGTCCCATATCGACCGTGAAAAGACGCTGCATCATCTCCTCGGGCGAATCTATGTAAGTGATAGAGGTGTCCGCGTAGCAGTTGGGATACTTGAGCAGCATCGCCACGGTCTCGCGCACCCAGGGCCAGCCAAAATGGGTCAAACTAAAACGCACATTTGGATGCGTTGCGATTGTGTGCTCAAATGCAAGCGGGTTACTGCGTGAGAGCTCTGCGCCCGGCTCCCAAGACATACCGGCATGGAAAACCACCGGCTTGTTATAGCGCTCGCACAGTTCGTAAAGCGGCTCGGCCACAGCATCATCGGGGGCAAAACCCTGCTTTGCCGGATGCAGGCAAAGCCCCTTTGCCCCCAACTCGGTAAAGGCGCGCTCCAATTCGTCTGCGGCACCGCTCACCTGCGGGTCTACGCTCGCAAATCCCCACAGACGATCGGGATGTGCGGCAACCAGCATGGCAATCTGCTCATTGGTGCCAAAGTGCCCTCCGCATGCCGTGGTTACATCGAGCGGCATGAGCACGCTCTTCTGCACATCGCAGACGTCCATCTCGACTTGAAGCTCATCCCAATCCATGGGGCCCATATGCCCCATACCAAATTCTCGTGACCAAAAACCGAATCCATCAGGCTCATCACCCGGCGTACAGATCTCGCCGTAGAGCATAGGATGGACCAACATGTCGATAACCATTTCGTACTCCTTTCCAGGCATTTGACCCTAGTACGGCTCAAACGAACCAATCACTCGGGACGACAGCTCAGCGCCCGCCTTCATACACGCCGGAATATCAAGGCCATCGATCACGCCCTTGGTAAACCCGGCGATATACGAGTCGCCGGCACCCACGGTATTAACGACCTTCTCCGCTGGCACGATCCCACACTCATAGAAGCGCTCACCGTCATAGGCAATGCTTCCCTTCTCGCCAAGCGTGGCAACCGCAACGCGCGGTCCCAATACCTG
>NZ_JBDMHA010000058.1:0-13337 GCF_039752985.1 Collinsella aerofaciens | reverse complement strand
GATAGACGACATTATACCAGCAATTAATCAGCGTTTGCCCAGATTACGCAAAATGTACTGCTAGTAGGTACATCTCCATACCCCTCTACAAAAACCTGTACCTTTTTGTGCAACAAAAAAAGCCGCTCAACCAGCGGCTTTTCTTATTTTGGTAAGAAAAAAGGCGACCGCCCTTTGTGGACGGTCGCCTTTGTTAATTGTTGTGAAGCTTGCCTTAGGCGCGGGTCTTGATCTCCTCGGTCACCTTGGCAACAAACTCGTCAACGCTCATCTGAACGGTCTCGTTGGAGCGATCGCGGACGGAGATGTTGCCGGCCTCGACCTCCTTCTCGCCCAGGATGAGCATGTAGGGCACGCGGTCGATGCTGCGGGCCTCGCGAATCTTGTAGCCGATCTTCTCGTCGCGGTCGTCGCAGACAACGCGAATGCCGGCCTCCTCCAGCTTGGCGCACACCTCGTGGGCGTAGTCGCGGCTCTTCTCAGAGACAGGAAGCGCCTTGACCTGCACGGGAGCCAGCCAGGTGGGGAACTTACCCGCAAAGTGCTCAATCAGAATACCGATGAAGCGCTCGATGGAGCCAAAGCACACGCGATGCAGCATGATGGGGCGCTTCTTGGTGCCGTCGGCGTCCACGTACTCCAGGTCAAAGTTGAGCGGCATCTGGAAGTCGAGCTGCACGGTACCGCACTGCCAGGTACGGCCGAGCGAGTCCTCCAGGTGGAAGTCGATCTTGGGGCCGTAGAAGGCGCCGTCGCCCTCGTTGACCTCGTAGTCCATGCCCAGCTGCTCCAGAGCGGCGCGCAGGCCCTCCTCGGCGCGAGCCCAGTCCTCGTCCGAACCCATGGAGTCCTCGGGGCGGGTGGAAAGCTCAACGTGATACTTAAAACCAAACTTCTGGTACACGGAGTCAATGAGGTTGACCACGCCCACGATCTCGTCGGTCAGCTGGTCGGGACGCACAAACAGGTGGGCGTCGTCCTGGTTAAAGCAGCGCACGCGGAACAGGCCGTGCAGGGCGCCGCGCAGCTCGTGGCGGTGCACCAGGCCAATCTCGCCGGCGCGGATGGGCAGCTCGCGGTAGGAGTGCGGCTTGGAGGCGTACACCAGCACGCCGCCCGGGCAGTTCATGGGCTTAATGCAGTACTCTTCGTCGTCGATAACGGTGGAGTACATGTTGTCCTTGTAGTGGTCCCAGTGGCCCGAGGTCTTCCACAGCTGCTTGTTCATGATGAGCGGCGTGGAAATCTCCACGTAGCCGGCCTTGTGGTGGATCTCACGCCAGTAGTCCAGCAGCGTGTTCTTAAGGATCATGCCGTTGGGCAGGAAGAACGGGAAGCCGGGGGCCTCGTCGCGCATCATAAAGAGGTCCATCTCGCGGCCGATCTTGCGGTGGTCGCGCTTCTTGGCTTCCTCCAGCATGTGCATGTGCTCGTCGAGCTCTTCCTTGGTGGCAAAGGCGACGCCGTTGATGCGGGTGAGCATCTTGTTGTCCTTGTCGCCCTTCCAGTAGGCGCCCGAGACGCCGGTGAGCTTAAAGGCCTTAAGGGCCTTGGTATAGCAGATGTGGGGGCCGACGCACATGTCGATGTAGTCGCCCTGCTGGTAGAAGGTGATGCGGGCGTCGTCGTCCAGGTCGCCGATGTGCTCGACCTTATACTTTTCGCCGCGCTCCTGCATAAGGGCGATGGCCTCGGCGCGGGGCTTCTCGTACACGGTGAACTTGAGGTTCTCCTTGACGATCTTTTTCATCTCGGCCTCGATCGCGGGGAAGTCGTCCTCGCTGATCTTGACGCCCTCGGGCAGGTCGACGTCGTAGTAGAAGCCGTTGTCGGTCGCGGGACCGTAGGCAAAGTCGGCCTCGGGGTACAGGCGTTTGATGGCCTGCGCCATGATGTGCGCAGCGGAGTGGCGGATGACGTGCGTGACCTCGTCCTGCGGGAGCTCGGCCACCGAACCGTCATTGTAGAGTGCCTTCATGGGTATGTTTTCTCCTCTCGGATGCCTGATGCAAGTGCGTGCGATGCGCTCGGCGTTTTAACTTGCATCATTATAGGCAGGTTGTCTTGGTATACAAGCGCCCGCCGCACCTTAATGGCACGGCGGGCGATTTTCTACGCATGCTTCATCGTGTGGGGGGGCGGCTGCGGGGCGCTTGCGCGGGATGCGCGGTGCCCGTGGCTTGCGGCCGGCCCAGCGATGGATGCGTTACTGGATGCGAGTTCGGCAGTAGGGGCAGACCTTCCAGTGCGCATCGAGCGGGCGATGACAGCTGGGGCATACGTTGCGAACCTGGGTATCGCACACCGGGCACACGACAAAGTCCTTCTCGATGGGGGCGCCGCACTGCGGGCAGGTGCCGTACTGGGCAAGCTGACGCTCGCGCAGGGCCATGTCCAGCTCCTGCTCCTCGCGGTCGGCCGCGTAGGAGTGCGGACGCAGGACCAGGTAGGCGATGAGGCCCACAAACGGAATGAGGGCAATGATGCCCCATGCCACGTAGGCGCTGGCGCCGCGGCGGCGAGCGTCGATGAACACATAGACGACCGACAGCACATACAGGGCGATGATAAAGCCAACGAAGGCATAGACGACGCCCATAAGCTGCGGCGACATGAGCTCGGAGATGTACTTGGACATTACGGGTACCTTTCGGAATATTAACAGTCCGGTCAAGTTTACCACGGGGTTTGTTTATATGGGACTACGGCTAGGTACGGGGCTGACGCGGACACAAACATCTCAATCTGTAACAACTGGGACCAAATTTCCCCTCTTACTGTTACAGATCGAGACAGAAGAATCTCTCCCCGACTTCAATCTCAATCTGTAACAACTGGAAGCCAAATCCTCAGCTTACTGTTACAGATCGAGACAAAACTTCAACGTGGTAGCCGGCAGACGAGGTTGTCGACATTGCTGGGTCTCCCCTCGCCTGCCGTTGGCGGGTGTTGCGAGGCTGTTCGCCGCATTGCCGCCGCACTGGGGGTGTGCGGACCGTAGGATAGTCGTATTGACGGCCTGTCAACTCGTCTGGGAGGCACTGTGACAGAAACGTTTGATATCGCAATTGTGGGCGCGGGCATCACCGGATGCGCCATCGCGCGGCAGCTCGCGCGATTTGACCTTTCCATTTGCGTGGTCGAGGCGGCTAACGATATTGCACTGGGCGCGTCGAAGGCCAACGGCGGCCTGGTGCACGCCGGCTACGATCCGGCGCCGGGCACGGTAAAGTCGCAGGTCAACGCCCGTGGCTGCGAGCTGTACGGTACGTGGGCGCAGGAGCTGGGCTTTCTGTTCTGCCGCACCGGGTCGATGGTGTTGGGCTTTAACGATGAGGACCGTGCACAACTGGAGCAGTTGCGCAGCAATGGCCTTGCCAACGGCGTGCCCGAGTTGTCGATTATCGACCCCGACAGCATCCACGAGCTGGAACCGCGTGCGAGTGCCCAGGCCACGTGCGCGCTGTGGTGCCCTTCGACCGGTTACGTTGACCCGTTTGAAGTAGCCATTGCTGCGCTGGAGAACGCGGTTGCCAACGGCGTGACGTTTATGCGATCCGCGGCGGTGGAAGCGATTGAAGTCGCGGGCTCGGGCGACGACGCGCGCTTTACGCTGGCGACCCCCGCTGGCAATGTGCGCTGCCGCTACCTGATCAACGCCGCGGGCAACGGCGCCGCCGACATCTCGCATATGGCGGGCGCCGAGGAGTTCCAGATGGTCTGGCGCCAGGGCAACATCGTGGTGCTGGACAAGGAGCCGAGCGTATGGAGCTTGTGATGCGTGAGGCGGGCGTGGAGCTGCACGAGCGGGCAGACTGGAACCCAATTCGCCGCGCGCCGGACGACTTTGACCGCGCACCGTTGGCGCACAAGGAGGAGCTCATTGAGTCCAATCCCGCGTGGGGTCAGATTGTCTGCCGCTGCGAGACAGTACCCGAGGCCGAGATCGTGGCCGCGATCCGACGCCAGCCGGGCGCGGTCTCGGTCGAGGGCGTCAAGCGCCGCTGCCGCGCCGGCATGGGTCGATGCCAGAGTGGTTTTTGCCAGAGCCGCGTGGTGGCGATTCTTGCCCGAGAGCTGGGCTGCGACCCCAGCGAGGTGCTGTTGGAGGATACCGGATCTTGGTTGGTTGAGGGACCGCTGAAGGGGGTGCGTTAGGATGGCGGAATTCAAATCGAGCGCGATTGATTGCGGCGTCATAGAAGCCGTACAAACGCAAGCCTTCGACGTGGTCGTTATCGGCGGCGGACCCGCCGGCATGGCGGCCGCGCTGGCCGCGCATAAGGCAGGGGCACGCGTGGCCATCGTGGAGCGCGAGCAGCACCTGGGCGGAATCCTCCGCCAGTGCATCCACCCTGGCTTTGGCCTGTCGCACTTTAAACAGGAGCTCACCGGTCCCGAGTACGCGCAGCGCTTTATCGACCAGGTGCACGCAACCGACATTGCGCTGTTCCTGGACAGCATGGTGATTGGGATTGATTCGGGCGAGCCTACGGAAGAAGCCGCGGTCCACACCGTCATGCTCATGAGCCCTGCCGGCATGCTGCAGCTCACCGGGCGCGCGGTCGTCCTTGCCATGGGTTGCCGCGAGCGCACCCGCAGCGAGATCAAGATTCCCGGTAGCCGTCCCGCCGGCGTGTTTACGGCCGGCTTGGCGCAGCGATACATCAATATCGAGAACCTCAAACCCGGCTCGCGCGCCGTCATTTTGGGTTCCGGCGACATCGGGCTGATCATGGCACGTCGCTGCACGCTCGAGGGGATTTCCGTCGAGGGCGTGTACGAGCTCATGCCGTACGCCAACGGCCTGCGCCGCAACGTCAACAACTGCCTGGACGATTTTGGCATTCCGCTACATCTGTCCACCACGGTCACGCGCGTGATTGGGCACGACCGCGTGGAAGCCGTCGAGGTAAGCCAGGTCGACGAGCACCTGGCGCCCATTCCGGGGACCGAGCGCATTGTTCCGTGCGACACACTGCTGCTTTCGGTGGGATTGATTCCCGAGAACGAGCTTTCGGTTGCCGCGGGCGTAGAGCTTGACCCGCGCACGCGCGGCGCCGTGGTTGATCAGAGCCTGCAGACGGGCGTGCCGGGCATCTTTGCCTGCGGAAACGTGCTGCACGTGCACGACCTGGCCGACAATGTGACGACCGAGTCCGAGCGCGCCGGTGTGGCAGCGGCGGCGTGGGCGTTGGGCGGCGCCGAGGCGTGCGCTGCGGGCACAGGCTGCGAGTTCACGGTCTCCCCCGCCGGCATCGCGGGCTACGCGCTGCCAGGACGCATTACGGCCGTGGCGCTCACCAAGCTGAACTTCCGCGTGCGCCGACCAGTCGATGCCGCCCGCGTGAGGATCTTGGCAAACGGCGAGGAACTGTTCGCCGGCAAGGTCCGCGCGTTTAAGCCGAGCGTTATGGAAAGCTTCCCACTGCCGGCAAAGGTCATCCAACAAGCGCTCGACCTGGGTGCCAGCGAGATTGTCCTATCCGTCGATCCCGTCGAGGAGGCATAAACTATGAGCGATAACGTGAGCGAAACGCTGCAGTTCAACTGCACGACCTGCCCATCCGAGTGCCTTCTGACCGTAGAGGTGGAGCGCGACGCCAATGGCGCCGTGGTGGAAGTGCGCTCCGTAACCGGCAACAACTGCCCGCGCGGCGATAAGTTCGCACATCAGGAGCTCACCTGCCCCATGCGCGTGCTCACGACGACCGTGGCCGTCTCCGGCGGCGACGAAGCCCTGCTCCCCGTGCGCACGGCCGAAGCCATCCCGCTGGCACTCCACGCCCAAGCCATGGCCCTCATCCGAGGTCTAGTCGTCAACGCCCCCATCCATATGGGCGACATCATCCTCCCCAACCTCCTAGACACCAACATCAACCTAATAGCCAGCATGGACATCGACCGAGCCTAAGTGGCTAATTAGGGACGGGGCTCTTTTAGCTACCCCGCCATCCACCCCACCCCTCCTCAATTGCGGTGAAATAGTTCCTGATTTCCGCCAAAACCCCGGCATCCAGGAACTATTCCACCGCAACTATCCTTGGAATCGGTATTCAGCTTGTGCCTACTTTAGCGCCATTTCAAAACTATGCCGGATTACGGGGCCGATTCGGAGACCCCCATCCATACCGGCAGTTTTCGATTTTTGATAAGCCATCTACCTGCGGTTTTAATTTCGCGATTTTACCCATGGTCAAGTAATACAGGTCCAGCCCCGTAATCCGCCATACTTTTGAAACCAGCCCATTTAGGACGGGCCTCTTATGACTCCTTTTTCCTGCACACTTGCCAGGCTGGCCATGCCAAGGAGTGTCCCGAAGTGCCGTCATAAAAGGAGCGTCCCTATGTGCCGGGCTTGGGATACCATGGTGGCACCCTAGCGAAAGGATGTTTCATGGCACATGTCGATGACCAGCGTGTGGCGCGCGTGCTCGATGCGCTCGAGGCTCAACACCCTGGCGCACAGCTGCTCGTAAACGACCCGTGGTCGATCTACTATCTGACCGGCTTTTATGCCGATATGTTCGAGCGTTTTTGTGGCGTGCTGCTCGCGCGCGACAGCGAGCCCGTGATCTTGGTCAACGCCCTGCATCAGCTGCCCGAGTACGACAATGCCCGCGTCGCCTATCACACCGATACCGACGTCGTGACCGACGCCATCGCACGCGAGGTCAATCCTGCCAAGCCCCTCGGCATCGATACCGTTATGCGCTCCGGCTTTTTGATGCCGCTCATGGAGCGCCACGCCGCGAGCGAGTTTTTCCTGGGCGACTTTGCCGTCACCGCCGCACGCTCCTGCAAGGATGCCGCCGAGCAGGAGCTTATGCGCGCGTCCTCTGCCGCCAACGACGCCGTGATGGCCGACGCCATCAAGCTCGTCCATGAAGGCGTGACGGAGCGCGAAATTGCCGATCAGATGCTCGGTCTGTACCGCAAGCACGGCTGCGAGGGCTTTAGCTTTCCGCCGATCGTGAGCTTTGGTGCCAACGCAGGCGACCCGCATCACGAACCCGACGACACCGCGCTCAAGAGCGGCGACGTGGTGCTATTCGACATTGGCGGACGCAATCGCAACTACTGCTCGGACATGACGCGCACGTTCTTTTGGGGCGAGCCGGACGAGGAGACGGCACGCATCTACGACATCGTGCGCCGCGCCAACGAGGCTGCCGAGGCGCTCATCGCACCGGGCGTGCGCATGTGCGACCTGGACCGTGCTGCGCGCGACGTGATTGAGAACGCTGGCTACGGCAAGTACTTTACGCATCGCCTGGGTCACTCGATCGGTCTGCAGGACCATGAACCGGGCGACGTATCGCTGGTCAACGAGCAAGTCGTGGAGCCGGGCATGACGTTCTCCATCGAACCGGGCATCTACCTCCCCGGCCGCACCGGCGTCCGCATCGAGGACCTGGCCTTGGTGGCCGAGAACGGCGTCGAGATTCTCAACGCCTACCCCCACGATCCGGTCCGCCTAGACTAGACAATGTGTCAAAGGGACAGCCCCGTTGACACATTCCGCTAACGTCGCGCCACGAAAACGGGCTATCTACTACGTTTAACCCGCATGGGTCGACCATGCGGGTCTTTTTTAAAAACCAGCAAGCCGTCTACCTGCGATTTTGATTTCACGATTTTCCGTGTGGTCAAGGGTAGTCGCCAAAACGTAGTAGATAGCCCCATTTCGTGGCGAGCAGTCCGCTCAAGGCAAAACCCCGTCCCAAATTAGCTGCCCTGCAGTCAAACGAAAGGCCTCCCGATTCCCCGACGAGAACCGGGAGGCCTTCTTGAGTCCTAGAGCCCTAAGGCTCTAAGCTCGCAGCCTTACTCCGCGCGATGGCGCAGCTTTTCGATCGCTGCGGCAATCAGCGCCAGCAGGCCGGTTCCGCCAAGCGCCGCGACAGTCACGGCAGTGTTGTCGCCCGTCTCAGCCAGGCTTCCCTTAGCGGCCTTCTTGCCATTCTTCTTGCCCGAAGGATCCTTGGCATCGGGCTTGGCACCGTTATCCTTGCCGCCGGTCGGTTCCTGTACAACAACAGGTTCAACAACCTCGACAGTCACCGAAGCCGTGAGCTGCTGAGGCGCCGGCGTCTCCGCAGCGCCATCCTCGGCAAGCGTCGCAATCGCCGCGGCGTCACCGTCAACGGGCATCGTCGCGGTAACGACGACGGTACCGTTCTTGAGGGCCTTGACCTTACCGTTCTCGACCGTAGCGATCGTCGGGTCGGACGAGGTCCACGTCACGTTACCACGCAGCAGCGCGCCATCGGCCGCATTGCTCGCCGCGGCAGCAAGGTCAATTTCCTTGCCGCGCTCGACCTTGAGCACGGTCTCGGAAGTCGTTGCCTTACCGTTTTGGTCAACGATAACGAGCCCCTTGGCTGCCGGGCGCGGCTTAACGCGTACCATGCAGCTGACCGTCAGATCCGTACCGCGAACCTTACCGTCCACGGTCACATCATCGGCACCCCAATCCAGTGCGGGGACATTCTCCCAATCGACATCGTAGTCTTCCTGGCTGTCGTCTTTCATCATCACGGAGACCTTCTTGGGCAGCGCCTTCAGCACATCGGCGGCAGAGCTTGCCTCGAACACCTCAACGGGAGCGAACGTCGCAGGCCTCACGGGAATCTCGCTTGCCGGCGTCTCGACGACCAGCTTGCAGGTCGCTTTGAGCGTCGTGCCCTCGACGGAGCCCTCAATCGTGTACTCGCCAACGGTGGCAAGATGCTTGTCCAGGCCATCCGTATTCCACGTGACCGCGGCCTCGTCCGTGTGGCCATCGGAGTACGTCACGGCAACCTTCTTGGGCAGCTGCCCCGTCACAGTGTCGGCCTTGGCATCGCGCTCAATTTTGATCTGCGGCACCTCGGCAACCTTGTTGATCGTCGTCGTGGAGGTAACAATGACCTCGACGGGCAGGTTGCCGTTCACCGTCACGCCCTTGGCAACGACGCTGTTGCCGTACGTGTCGGCCGCGGCAGGAACCTCGGTCCATGTGATCTCGGACTCCGCCGTCGTTTTGCCGTCCTTCATGCGAACGGTCGCCTTCACGCCCTTGAGTGCCTCGCGCACCGCATCGGCAGACGCGCCCTCGGGAACGGAAATTCCGGCAATAGGCTCAACGGACGCCGGAATCTCGGCATCGCTCTTCACGACCGTAATCGTGCACTTGGCCTTGACCGAAGAGCCCTCGACCGCGCCTTCAAGTGCGATGTCACCCAGCTTGCCCAAGGCATCTGTCGTGAGCGGTCTCTTATCCCACGTGACGGCAGCGGCCTTCGTCGAGCCATCAGACATGTTAAGCGTCACCTGGGTGGGCAGAGCAATGTCGTCGGCGGCAGTGTTGCGAGCAACCGAAAGCTTGATGTCAGCGACGCTCTCGACGACCGGCACCAGGTTGACCGTAGCCTTGACCTCAAAGCTACCAACCGCGGTTTTGCCCGTAACGACAACGCTCGTGCCATCATTCTTGATGGTGAGGTTCTCCTTGGGAGCGGTCCAGGCGATCTTCGAGTCGATCTCGGATCCGTCCTTCATCGCAACCTTCACGGTAGTAGGCAGCGCGGCCACAACAGCCTCGGGCTTTGCCCCGTCGTCGAGCGTCACAGGGTCAACCGTACCAGCCAGGTGATCAGGAATCTCACGAAGCGGTTTGACGACCTTGATGGTGCACTCCACCTTCTGATCCGTGCCGGCAACCGTGCCCTTAACCGTAACTTCACCTTCCTTGGCAAAGTCCTTGTCGGAGAGATCATTGGTATTCCACGTTACGCCGGCTTCGGAATCGGTATCGTCAGAGTAGATCGCCGTGACCGTGGCAGGTAGCTTGGCCAAAGCATCAGCCGCCTTGGTATCGCGCTCGACCTCAATCTCGTCAACGTTATCAAAGCCAACGATATGCGCGGTTACCTTGACCTTCACCTTTACGGTCATACCGTTGTCCGTTAGACCCGTGACCTCAAACTCGGTGCCGGCACGGCCCAGGCTGTCGACCTGAGACCACTTAACGGGCGTCTCTTTCTTGGTCTTGCCGTCCTTCATGACAACCGTCACCTTGGACGGCAGTTTATCCATAAGGTCGCTGACCTTGGCATTGTCCACAATCTCAACAACATCGATCGGCTCGACGTAGTCGGGCGTCTGGGCCTTCTGATCCACCACGGTCACATTGCAGGTCACCTTGGCGCCGTTGAGCTTAACCGTACCCGTGATCTCCACGGTGCCGGTTCCGTTGAGCAGCTCGTCCGTGACGTTAGAAAGATCCCACACGTCAATGTCGAGCAGATCGGTCGAGCCATCGGAATAGGTCGCCACAACCTGCTTGGGCATCTGGGCGTACAGTTCCTGCTTGGACGTACCACTGGCAACGCTAAACGACTTGGCCTCGAGCTTGGTGATGGTTCGCGGCGCCTCGGAGACGTTGACGTACACGATGGCGTTGACGTTGTCGACATCCTTGAGCTTGCCGACGAGTTTATACGTACCCTTCTT
This sequence comes from Collinsella aerofaciens, assembly GCF_039752985.1. Lineage (GTDB taxonomy): Bacteria > Actinomycetota > Coriobacteriia > Coriobacteriales > Coriobacteriaceae > Collinsella > Collinsella aerofaciens_BT. The sequence goes on along the minus strand of NZ_JBDMHA010000058.1, from coordinate 2,840 downwards.
GGCGAGCGGATTGGAGAGGTCGATGCCGTCGGTGTCGGTCCACTTTTCGATCTCGATGCCGCCTAAACTGCCCCGAGTATCCCGCGCTGAGCCATCCGAGTAATATACGGACACGGCATCGGGCAGCTCCAGCATCGATCCGACCGTGGTGTTGACCACGACCGCCTCGGGCTGCAGTGCAACCTTCTTTGCCTTCTTATCGGCAACCGTCACCTTGGCAGTCACGTTGCCGTTCTCATCCACACCGACCTTCTGGCCGTCATCGTCAAGCAGCGCCATAACAGCAGCGGCATTAAAGCCGACCACATGGCCCGTCGCATAGAACGTGCCAGGCCGCTCGTACTTCTCGGGCGCAATCGGATCCCAATCAATAGCCGCCGTCGAAACGGAGCCGTCGCTCATCTCGACCGCCATCTTGGAAGGCATGGCAGGCGCAGTGCCCGCCTTGGTGGTCACTGCGGTCTCGCCGTTATCGATTGCCTTCTCAACGCCTTGGATAACGATCTTGGTCTGAACAGTGAGACCGGTGTTAGTGCCGTCACCGTATCCGTCGAGGCCGCTTGCAAACAGCGTGCCAGACACTGTCGTGACCTGACCCGACTCTCCGGTATAAACCGAGGGACGAACGTAATCCCATTGAACCTGGGCATTATGAGTTTTGCCGTCACTCGTGGCAACCGAGACATTCCACGGCAGCTCGGGGAAAACACCGCTGGCCGTATTAATGCGCTCAGGAACGCTAACGGAAGTGACGGAACAGACGTCAACAGTGATTGTCGCCTCGGCACCACCTTGGAGCTTGCCCTTCACCTTAAACGAACCGTCCTTGGCATACGCGTCTTCGGCGACACGGTCCCATGTGACCTTTTCGCGCTGGGGCTCAGAAGACACATCGTTGTCGTATCGAACCTCAAGGTATTCCGGCAGCATCGGCTTGGTGCCGGGGACGGTCCATATGGTTCCGCCCTGAACCGAGGTTGCCTTACTCGCGATCTTAACGGTGGCAGTAATCGGAACGTCAACCGCCTGCATGCCGTACCCTGCATTAAAGCTAATTGTTGCAGTGCCGCGAACAACGCCACCCTGAGTCCAATCAAAACCTTTCGTGTTCCACTTGACCTCGGCGTATTTATGCGAATAGTCCGGATGTTCTGCCGCATCAGAACTGACAAGATCGACATAGCTGGGAAGCATAGCGGTACCGTCGCTGCCCTTGAGCACTGTAATGGTTTGTGGCTGAGCCTCCCAGTTTTTAGTCACGATGACGTGCACTTTCACGGGGATATTCGTTCCGACGACCGTTCCGGTAATCGTGCAGTCCTTCTGGGGGCACCTATCGTAGGTATCCCAGTTGACGCCGAGACTGTCAAAAGTCGTTCCATCCTGCAATACGCCGGACACGTAGAAGTAGTCCAGATTGACTTCCTCGCCGGGATAGATAACGCGCCAGTCCTCGTACGACTGTCCAAGCGTCACACCGTTATCGCTATAGTTGTTAACGCCCTTGACCTCGCCGCACGCCGCTGTCGCATGGATCTTTGCCAACGAGCCAGTGATAGTACCGGTAATTTCGTACTCGCCAGGCTTGCCGTCCAGCAGTTCTTGAGGAAACTCATCCCAGCTATAAGGCTGCCCCGACGAATACTGGGGATAGAACGAGCTGCCATCCGACAAATACAGCGTGGATGTGTAGCGCGGAGCCAGAAGTCCGGCGCCGGGAACATAAGCAATCTTGCCGATGTTGCTGTCCTCGAGATCGCAGACGTTGACCGTCGCCGTAGCCGGAATGTTAGAGCCGGTAAAGTATCCGCTAACCGTAATCTGGCCAAGGTTCTTTAGGGCGTCCTGACTAATCGTCGACCACTGAACGGGGAAATTGCCACGCGAGCCATTCCACATCGTGGCCTCGATTGAACCCGGCATATTGGGCTGGCAACCGATAAGCGTGCTTGTCGATGTCGAGGAAGGCATCTGCAGGGCGCGGACGGAGATGGTCGCCGTGACTCGGTTGCTGTCACCCAGTTCCACCTGAGTAGACGATGAAGATGAGGTATTGGTCCAATACGACAGCGAACCGGAAAGCTTAAACGACCCCTCACTTGCCACCTGCGTGTCCAAAATAGGGTCCCACGCAATGTTGCACTGCTTCTTTGTACCGTCGGTGAATGCAACCTCAACGCTGTAGGGAAGACCGCCGCCCGTTGTAGGACGTACGCCGACGGGCGTGTTAACGGGAGCAAGAGCGTCGATAGAGGCAACTTCTTTGACCTCGACCTGAGCAGTTACCTTTAGGCCATTAGCGGCTGAAGATTCATTCTATGTCACAAGCGTGCCCGTGACCGTATAGGTGCCTGCCTTTTGAAATTGAGACACGTCGGCGTTGTCCCAATTAACCTGATGACCTTGGGTGTATGTAGTGTTATTTGACTGCGTAAACGGGAAATAGACATACGTGCTAAGAGGAGAAATGTCGCCGACCACGCGCTCGAACCTCAGAGAATTAAGATCGAGTACGTCCTTAGGATCTTTGACGGTAACGGTGCAGGTAACCTCACGGTAATCAAAACCGTTTAGTTTACCTTTAACCGTAAACGAGCCCACCTTAGAGTAAAGCGACGCGTCGAAAGAATCCCAAGACACCGGGATCTGCTCGGTGGCGCCGCTATCAAAGACAACCGAAGCAGAATACGGCAGAGACGGGACCTCACCAGTTAGGGTCGTACACGTCAACTCGGTCTGGACGCTCTTAACAGAGCGGACTGCGACCGTGCACTGTGCGAGCATAGAGGGATAGCTCTTCAAATGTCCCTCGACAACAAAGGTTCCTTCCTTTTGGTACT
>NZ_JBDMHA010000057.1:0-13734 GCF_039752985.1 Collinsella aerofaciens | reverse complement strand
GTTGTAGATGACCTAGATGCACTCGAACAGATTCAGCGCGGCCTCCTCGCGCGTGGCTTAGGTGCGCGCGTGCACGCACTTCGACTTAACGATGCCCATGAGCGACTCCATGGCCGCGTTGTCCCACGGAGAGGATATCGAGCCCATGGACGGGCGCACGCCATGCTCGCGCATGGTCTTGGACGGCAACAACGACACATACTGGGATCCGTGATCCGAATGATGCACGTAACCCCTCGGGTTGTTTCGCCTGCCCAGGGCCATCTTCAGCGCCTCGTCGGCCAGCTCGGCCGTGATGTCGGGCCCCATCGACCAGCCCACTATGCGGCGCGACCATATGTCCATCACGAGCGCCAGATACAGCCAGCCCTGGCGGGTTTTGACGTAGGCGATGTCCGCGAACCACGCCGCGTTTGGGCCGCCGGCCTCGAACCTGCGCTTGACCAGGTCGTCTGGGGACTCCCTCTTGGAGGCGCGTTGGTCGACCGAGGGACGCTTGACGCGCGCGCGTGACTCCGCGCCATCCGCGCTCGCGCATGATGCGGGCCACGCGCTTGCGCGAGGTGCGCATCATGCGCGAGCGCAGCCGCACGAGCGTCTTGGGCGCGCCGTAGATGCTCCGAACCTCGTCCCTGAGCTGGGATATCGCGATGGCAAGCTCCTCGTTGCGCAAGGCGTGCGCGCTCGGAGGGCGCGACTTCCAGGCGTAATAGCCCTGGCGCGCCGCCTTCAGCGCCGCGCACATCTCCGACACCGGCCAGCGCGTCTCGTTGAGGAATATGAACTCTGTTGGGTGGCGTCGAGCCAGATGTAGGGGTACCTGACGTCGGAAGGGTCACGTTCCTGCAGGTCGGCGACCGTGTCGTCGAGCGAGGAGCACATCCTCGACACCTGGCTGGCGCTCATGCGGTCTATGCCCATGGACTGCGCCACGCGCTTCACCTTGCTGGCGGACACGCCGTTGGTCACCATCTCGGAGACCGCGGCGGCGACCGCGCGGTCCACGCCCGGGTAACGCTCGATCAGGCCCTCGGGGAAGAAGCTCCCCGCGCGCAGCTTCGGAATCCTGAGGTTGATGTGCCAGACGAATCGATTGTCCTCGGGCTGATCGGTTCGGTTTCGACGCTCTTCTTACCATGCCGATATACGGGATGGCTGATACCGCTTAATGTCGTCCTCCCTGTTCCTTTTGCTCTGGTTACTTTGCCAGAATGCGGCAATCAAGGCCCCCAAGGTAACGAGTCCGATGAATGCTTGGACAATCAAATTGGCGATGTCTATAACGATGTCAAAAGTCACTGGATGGTCACCGGCTTAGCGTCGTGGGGCGATAATTCTAACTCCGAATAATATGGGATGACCGATGGCTGTCGTTCCGCAAGACTTCAAAGACCTAAAGAGCCAAATAACATTACTCGTCAGTTCTGATGTGGAATCCTTGGAGAGATGCATGGCGGCTCAAACGAGACCCGCTATTGCTATGACATAGAGGATGTGAATGCCAAGATTGAAGATGCGGAATCCGAGATGCTAACCGTGAACAATGCTCATTTCCAGTCAACCCGACTCCTGCGACTCTAGTCGAGGCAATCGGCAGCCTATAAGGGAATCATGGCTCTCCTCTATAAGGGGAAGGGGCTCGATTTAATGCGTGGCATCTCTATCGATATCGTGAACAGCATGGAAACCGCTCCCGATATACATCACATCTTCCCGCAAAGCCACTGCGTAAAAACGGGATACGAAAGGCATAAGTGGAACTCGGTCATCAACAAGATGCCTCTGCTGCCTGAATCGGACAGAGAAATTGGAGGCTTGACTCCCAGCGTCTGCTCAGCGAAATTCGTTAAGAAAGTGAAATCGAACAGGGTGAACTCCGTCATCGAATCGAATCTCATTGACTGGGATGCGTTCATTAATGATGACTTTGATGCCTATTTCAAAGATCGCGCCATGGCTTTGCTGGACGCTATTGAGTTCGCAATGGGCAAGTCCATCTCCGATAGGGGCACTGAGGAAACGGTAAAGAGATTTGGCTGCCCATTGGAATAAGATGCTTCTTAGCTCCGTTATTGGTTATAGAAAGAAGGCTTAATGTCTGATTTTGAAATTTTGCAACAGTTGTGCGAAACAGCAGACGATCTTTCAAAGAAATACATCCGCTCTAGTTCGCCTGACTTTAAAGCATGGAAGACAAGGGCGGACAGGCTTTTAATTAGGCGGTTTGGAGAAGACAGCTACGAATTTAAAAGTTTTAACGAAATCAGCTATTCGTTGTCTTATTTCGCCCCCGGCACGCCCAAATCGGCTTTTGTTGATGCCTGTGCGGACGGCCTGCGCAAAGCAAAAGCTGTGCTGGAGACATACCTTGATGAGTTTTCAGCCGAAGGGGAAACCGGATCGACTGCAAATGTTGGAGATTATTCGAAGGTATTTATCGTTCATGGCCACAACGGAGAGCTTAGAGAAAGGGTCGCGAGAATCATCGAAAGGCAGGGCCTGACGGCGGTAGTCCTGAACGAGCAGTCAAATCAGGGCAAGACAATCATCGAAAAGCTGGAAATTGAAGGCGATGCAGCAGGAGCGGTATGCCTTTTTACGGCGGACGACGAAGGAAGGGCCAAGGCAGAACAGTCGGCAAATCCCAGGGCTAGACAGAATGTTGTATTTGAAGCCGGATACTTTATTGGTCGGCTTGGCAGGGAAAACGTTGCAATTCTTGTTGACAAAGGTATCGAGATTCCCTCCGATCTACAGGGCGTCGTTTATACCGGAACAGACAGTTGGGAGTTCGGCCTTTTGAAAGAACTCAAGTCAATGGGATATTCCATCGATTTTAATAAAATGGATTTCTAACGGATGCGGCAGCAGACGACAAGATGTGTATTGTGGGAGCCAGCTTCGGAACAAAGAACAGATGAAGATGCCAGGAGCTGGAAATGACGCAGCTCGACCTGACAGAGAAAATGCGGCTTTCCGAGGCCGCCGTGCGCAGCTACGAACTGGGGAGGTAGTGGCCTTGGATAACCCCAACCTATCTCTTGCCACCGATACACCAATCAAGGTGAGGGAGCAAGATCTTATCGGAAGGATCCCTTTCGCTGAGAGACTGGCTGATATTCTGAAATCCGCAGCTGGGCCCGAGTCGCTTGTCATTGGTTTGTATGGACCTTGGGGATCAGGCAAGACTTCGGTTATAAACCTCGTTGAAAATGCGCTCTCCCGAAAAGACGATGACGAAAAGGCGGGCGTCTCTGTCGTCCGTTTTGAGCCCTGGAATTACCTCACGGCCGAGCAGCTGCTCGCTCAGTTCCTTAAGGAAGTCGGGAGTGCGCTTGATAAAGATGCACATGGGCGGCGCAAGCTATTCGGAAAGTTGCGCGCTAAGCGCCCCGAGGTCCTCAATGCCTTCGCGGCATATTCTGAAGCCTTGTTGATGACCGCCGGCGCCGCTGCCAGTTTGGCGGGCATGCCGCTTGCGGGCGTTGCTGTGCCCGCCTTCGGCAATCGTTTGACGAGCAGGTTGAGGAAATCCGCAGTTAGGGCGGGAAGCGTCTCCTCGAAGAAACAGAGACTTGAGGAGGAGCTCCTCAAGTTCGATGGGCGAGTCGTAGTGATCATCGATGACATCGATCGGCTGCCGAACGACCAGGTGCGTATGGTGTTTCAGCTCGTCGCCTCTCTGGCGAAGCTTCCCAAGATAAACTACCTTCTTTCTTTCGATGAGGAGGTGGTTACGCGGGCTTTAAGTGAGGTCCAGAAGTGCGATGGCGCTGAATACCTGGAGAAGGTAGTCCAGGTCCCTGTGCGCCTGCCGTCCATTTCATCGGGCGATTTGGAGCGGATGCTTCTCAAGGACATTAACGCGATTTTTGAGGCGTTTGCCTACAGGCGGGAGGATCTTGACGACAAGAGGTGGAACGGCGTCTGCCTGACGTTTCTGAACAATCGGTTCTTCACCATAAGGGAGGTTCGGCGCTTCTCGAACGCGTTAAAGGCGAAGTTAAGCATCCTGCCGCGATTCTGCTGCTTCGAGGACGTCGTCGCCTTGGCGGTGCTGGAGCTCAAGGTGCCAAAGCTCGTTGATTGGATTCGCGTGCACAAGGACCTCCTTTGCGGCACGATCGGATCTTCGTTGTATATGAATAACATGGATCCGAAAGACAGCCTCGCCAATTTGGAGAAGCTGTTTTCTGGGATAGTCCCGAGCTCTGAGGCCAAGTGGGCGGTCGAGGCCGTCTGCAGGCTTTTCCCGCGGGTGGCAAATATAACTGGCATGAGTCATTGCGTCTCTTACTCGAGGGAGACCTTGAACGCTATCTGGCGGGCCGATTCCTTCGATCTATACTTCCATTCGAACATGCCGGACGGAATCGATGTTCACGAGGTACAGGATGCGTTGAATGTGAGCGAGGGCGGAGTGCTGCTCGAAGACCTGCGCAGGCACGCCGAAGCGGGTAGCATGATTGACTTTGTGTCGGCCATGAGGGCCCGCGTATCGACGTTGGAGGAAGGACGTGCCGAAGTCGTCGCCAAAGCGTGCCTTTTGGCCTTGGGTCTGAGCAAGGAAAAGCACTATGCCCCTTTGGCCTCGACGAGTGCCGACCTGGAACTCCTCAGACTCATCGAGTTGCTGTTCAAACAGTTGGGGCCTGCTAAGTCTGGCGAGATTCTGCGAGCGTCGGTGGACGAGAGCCAGGGGAGAGTGATCTGTCCGCTCACGCCTTTCTTGATATCGCAGCTGAACAGCCTGAATGACAGGGGAGACGGTGGCTGCAAGACGCTTTTGCCCAAAGGCGACATTTTCGAGCTTTCCGATGCCGTTTGCGCCAAGGTGATCGAGGACGCCGCCACGAGGAACCTGTTCCTAGACGATGAGTGTCATTATGCGTTGATCTTGCTCAAAGAGCGTAAACCCAATGAATTCATGGCTTATGCGAAAAGGGTTGCCAACGTTGACGGGGCGGGGTGCGCGTCTTTTCTCTCGTTCGGGTCGGGGCGCTACACCTCGCTTGACAGCGGCGAAGTAACGAGCTTCTCATTCGATAAGGCTGGTGTCGCAAGGGTGGTCGAGCTCGCAAAGATCGACGGTCTTCTTACTGAGGCGCGCGCAGACGGCAGCTTTTTCGAGTTGCCGGAAGACTACCAGCTGGTTGCGGCAGCTTTCTGCGTTGCGAATAGAGACGATGATGGTGGGAACGAGGTCTCTGCTGAAGAAGCTGGTAGGCTCCTTGCGCATTGGAGGCGAAATAGCAGGAGGACGTGATGAAGATGCGGACGTTTCTTTGGACCTGCTATGTGACCGTGGCGGGCGCGGTCGACTGCGCCCGGCCCTCGCTGCGGCTCTTGATGCAGGTAGCATCGAGCCAGATGTAGGGGGCCGGTTGCCGGCCTCGCATGCCTCGTCGGCCTGGGTGTCCATGATCTTGTTGACGAGCGACTCGGCCATCACCCTTATGAGCTCGGCCATGTTCACCATGCCGTCGTCGAATCTCGGCATCAGGGCACCGCCGCCCGCGATCTCGTGCATCTTGTTCATATGCGGTTATTGCCTTTCTACGAATCCTGACTTCAGCAATTAGAATTCCAGGCGATAGCCGCATCGTGCTTTCTACGGCCGGGGAAGCGACCCTTTACACCAACATGCGATCCCTATGTGACGCTTTTTCTTGGCGGATAATAGAAAGAATAACGAATTGAGCTGCGAGAGTTGGTGGAACCGTGCATATAAAAGAGCTCAGGGTATTTGGATTTAAGAGATTTCGCGAGGCGAGCATCTCGTTTTCCGAAGGAATAAACATTGTCGTTGGAGATAATGATTCTGGAAAGTCGACGCTGCTTGAGGCGGTAACAGCAGTAATCGATGGTCAATATCGAGGAGCTCCGCTGATGAGGAGCATTTCCGAGGATCTCTTTAACAAGGATATCGTTGACGAGTATCTTTGCCTGCTGAAGAACGGAAAGCCTTGCAATCCTCCGAGCATTGTTATCGAGGTGGTATTTTCCGGCGAAGAGGACACAGTTGCTCTTTATAAGGGCGACTTTAATAGTCGCGGTGTCGCTGAATCTGGAATCAAGCTAGATATCGCCATAGACGCAGAGTCTTTTTCCGATGAGTACCAAGACTTTGTTGCCGCGAAATCACACCATGGTTTACCTATCGAATACTACGCATGCTCATGGACGACATTTGCCAGAAAGAGCATCCGCCCTGCTGGCATCAAGTTCAAGTCGGCACTAGTTGGCGCTGGCAATTCTCTTGCTTGGCCTGGTTCGAAAGCGATGGTGACAAGAATTGCAAGAGACGTGCTGGAAAGATCCGATCAGATAGCCATATCGCAAGTGCATAGAAGAATGCGCACTGGCTTTTCCGCCGACCAAACCGTCAAAAGTATAAATGAAAAGATTTCCGAAAGAGCAAAGAGTCTCACGAATAAGGCTGTAACGTTTGGGTTCGAAGCGGGCACAGTAAACTCCTGGGAAAATGGAGTCATCACCAAACTTGAGGATATTCCATTCTCCAACGTAGGAGATGGAACCAAAAGCATCGTCAGCACAGAGCTCGCTTTGGCAAAGAGCGAAAAGCGTGGCGGCAACGTGGTATTGCTTGAAGAGCCCGAGAACCATCTTTCACATACTAGGTTGAATATGTTCCTTGAGGGCGTGAAGAGCCGATGTGAGGGGGTTCAGCTAATCATCACGACACATAGCAGCTTCGTTGCAAACAAGCTCGAGCTTAGGAACTTGATCCTTCTCAACGGAGGTAATTCTGCCTCGATGAGAGACCTGAGCGAGGATACCTCTAGGTTCTTCATGAAGGCCCCTGGATACAAGACATTGAGGGTTCTTCTGTGCGATACCGCTATTCTCGTCGAGGGAGATGCTGACGAGCTCGTTGTCCAGCGCGCATATATGGATGCCTCCGATGGAAAACTTCCAATTCAGGATGGTGTCGATGTCATTTCCGTCGGAACAAGCTTCCTTCGATTCCTTGAAGTTGCAGAGGTGATCAATAAGAGGGTTATCGCCATGACCGACAACGATGGAAACATTGGGGCACTGGAAAAGAAGTATCAAGGCTACAAGTATGTAACCCTAGCTCAAGAAGATGAACTGCAAGTCGTCTCGTACGCAAATAGGCTTCTTGAAAAGGGCAGCATGGAGGGAATCAACTACAACACGCTTGAAGCAGAGATGTACGAATCGATTGGCGCTGAAATGCTGTCGAAAATCTTGGGCAAAGAGTTCAAGGATCGAGATTCCGCACTCAAGTATATGGAGGAAAACAAGACAGAGGTCGCGCTCAAGATATTTGATTCGGTGGAAACCTTGTCGTATCCGGAATACATAATGCAAACCATTGCTTGGGTGCGAGGCGAATTAGATGAAATCTAAGATCTATTTAGCTGCTGCCGGCTCAGGAAAAACCACATTCTTAATCAATAGTCTTTCGGATGCCGATCAAAAAATCCTTTACACCACCTTTACGGATGAAAATTCGGCGGTGGCGAAGGAGATGATTTATCAGAAGTATGGCTGCATCCCTTCCAACATCACTGTACTCCCGTGGTTCACCTTCCTTCTTGAGCACGGAGTGCGTCCTTTCCAAGGCGCTGCGGGCTTCGGTAAAGAGAAATTCAGCGGGGTTGACCTGAATCCTGAAGGAAGGAATTTCTATAAGAAAGGAACCCTTCGTTATTACTGTAATAAATCGAAAGAGATTTATGCGGCCAAACTTCCAGCGCTTGCGCTGAAATGCAATGAATGCAGTTTCGGAGCGGTTATCGAAAGGATCAAGGAGCTGTTCGACGTTGTGCTCATCGATGAAATACAAGATATGGCCGGATACGACTATGACTTTATCGCCGCGCTTCTATCCTCTGGCATGCCCGTAGTCATGTGCGGCGATGAGAGGCAGTCAACCTATCGCACCAATGCTGGAAACAAGAACAAGGGTCTGAGCCTCGAGCAATATATCGAGAAAAAGAAGCTTACGTCGCTCTGCGAGATAGATCGCGCGACTCTCAACGGAACGCATCGTTGCTCTAAGAGCGTCATCGAATTCGCAAACATGGTCTATCCGGAGTTCCCACCAACCGAATCTTTGTGTGCCGCTTCAAATGAAACCCATAATGGAGTTTGGGCTATTCCAAAGTCACTTGCACAAAAGTATTGCGAGTTTTTGGATCCAGTGATTTTGAGACATAGCGTCGCCACTCAGACCGCGAACGCTTCATTGGTCTGCAACTTCGGCAAAGCAAAAGGCCGAACATATGACCATGTTCTGATTTATCCAGTTGCCGATATGGCCTCTTGGTTGCAAGACGCTTCAACGGATCTGAAGCCGCAGACGCGCTCCAAGCTCTATGTTGCAATTACTAGGGCGAGGTTCAGCGTTGGCTTCGTGGTTGCTGACAATAAAATAAATGAGCTTCCAGACACGCTAAGCGTTTGGAAGCCATAAATAAATCACGTGTTTGTTTGACAGCCAAAACGGATACCGGGGACGCAGCAGATACTCATTACACTATCTTTCTCCCAGCAATCGCATATTCACAAGAGGAGAATAAGTCATGGAATTGAACGCCAGCAACCTCTCTAATACGATTGATAGATCATTAATTACTTACTATTCTGAACAAGGAACAGTATCAAAAGGGACTCTGGACGATGAACCTGATAGCTTCTATGTGTACAGCTTGCCGTCGCAAGATCTTTTATACGATTCCTATGACAGCATTCAGGAGCAAATCCATTCGAGATTGATCGACCTCGACAATCTCATCATCGAAAGATTGTTCGGAAATCAGTCGATTTACTATTCCATCATCCGCTTCTGTCCGATTGCAATATCAGAGGGCGGCTTCAGTCCCGAAATGACTTTCGATAGGAATTCGTTCGCTGATTACGTCAAACGTTTCTCATTCGAGGAGGCGCGAAGGCTCATCTATCTAGATGATCTAAGGTATTTAACCGATAGCTTTGGCGAAACGTACGATCAGGCCGTGGGCTCACTGAGGATGGCATTCTGCGCACTAGGGGAAATCGAGCCCATTGGAGACATCTCGGACGGAGTATTCAAGGTATCCTCTCCAAAGTCTCATTCAATGATGAGAGAAGTGGAGTCGTTCATAATTAGGGTGTATTCTTCATTGGATATTCTCAGCCATCTGCTATTTGAGCTGGACCGGATTCCCAATCGATTCGAATCCTTCAAGAAAATCCGATCAGACAAGTCGGCCCTATATTCCAAATTCAGGTCAAAGAGTCCGCACTCTGGCGACGAAGGCCATATATGCAACGACTTTCCCGAAGCCGTGTACTTAGAAGAACTGAGAAACGAGATCGTCCATAACAGAGCTTTCGAAAATTCAGCGACCTGCTACATTAGCCTCGAGAATGGCATCGTAAAAGAGCGCTTCTTCCTCCTGCCGGATTCAAATGAAAACGGCAGGTTGCCAAGGTGGAATGGAAGATGTCGATTCTACTCGCAAGAAAATAAAGGAACGGAGCGCCTTTCCTCGCTTTACCGAGAGATATCGATTCGAATATCGAATTCCCTGGATTACGCTATTGATGATCTTTCGGAAGAGATCAGCGAGATGCGCGCCAGCGGCGAGCTCAAGGTGATGAACCCCAATGCAATAGAGGAGGCCATCGAATCATTTCGTGTCGCAGCCATGCCAGCCACCAGCAAGTAATGGAAACCGCCGCATTGGGGTTCATCAGAGGAGGTTCATCTCGGCACATTCTGATATCAACGAAGCCGATATCAGAAGCGTCTCGGAGAAATCGTAGAGGATGCTGGAGACTTCTCCCGTATCTATCCGTGCCAAAGATTGAAGAGATGTTCAACGCGGGATTCGGCTTCGCTGCCTGTGCATGCGCTGCCCCGCGTGGGATATCCGCCGCGCGACCGCCACGACTTCGACCCCGAGGTGCTTGGCCAGGTCAAGCGCGGGCACCGCGACGGCGCTCAGGAGGGGGTCGGATATTGTTAGTATACGCGGCTTGCCGACGTTTATGCGAGCAATATCAACCCGAAGAAGTCGGAGGGCTCTCTCCGGCAAATTTACTTGTTTGAGGCGCGGGACAGTGGCACCCCAGGCTGCTGAAGCCATGCTTGATTCTTGTCCCCTAGGGTCTTTTCAGGGGTTGTTCCTTTTTAACGGGAGCGTTGGAGGTAGCCGCTTTCATCAAGTACTTGTTCGTGGCACGCGAATTGCTGTGCGCTAGTCACTTCATACCGTCGTTTTTTTCGTTATTCGTACCGCTTGATGAACCGGTCGGTCTCGTCGTACGAGAGGTAATCGGGTTCGCCCGTTCCGATTCTCCAAGCGATCTCTCGGGCTTTCGCTATCATGGCCGCTGTTGCGGCATCGGCACCTTTCGGAATCTTTGCATGTTTGATTTCTATGCAGCCGCCCGTGACCTCGGGGACGCTCCTGTACATCCAAGTTTCGCCTATGGGTACATGGACGTCGAAGAAGTTCCACTCGAACTCGGTGTCCTCAACCGTCCTTGAGGGGAAGTTCGGATGCAAATCCCAATGCTCGGAGAGAGCCTTCTTAGCACGGTTGAGGACGACACCCATTGCCCAATTGCCTGTTCTTTTGTAGGCAGGACCCTCCTCTGCGTGCTTTTCGGCAGTCGCCATCGCGTTCCAGATGAGCGAGGTGATCTGTGCGGGCGAGTATTCTAGGAGCATGGTGTCGAGCAGAGTTTCAAACTCTTCGCGCTTCGGTCCCTCATACTCGTAGCACGCATCGTCAAGCTGGACATCGAGGTAGGCTAGAACGAGACCTTTTGCGGTTCGCAGCCAGTACTCGCGCTCACCCTGACCAAGCGCGACGTATTCGCGATCACCTACGACGATGATGGGGTTTCTCTCGTGGGCAGTGTAGCCTTTCAACTTGATTGCAAAGGGCACCTTGTACCAATAGAAGCTGAAGCCGTCTTTCTCTTCCTCAAACCCGCTCAACCATTTGTCGAATGCTGCGGTTGGTTGAATGTACCCCTCGCCCCTGAGCGCCTTACAGACGTCGATGAAGCCAAACAAGAGCGGTTGGTCTGCGATGGGCCCAAGGTAGGTATTGCCACCCCCGCCTCTTACTTCGATCAGGACCTCGAATACTGTGCTCGTGAGGCTATCAGGATTGCGCTTGGCCCATTCGAACTCTTTCGGCTCAATTGAGAATGCACGACGCAGCCTGTACTTCCGCTCAAACTCTTCGAGCTCTCGCATTGCTTGCTGTCTAGTTTTACCGCAATTTGGGCAGAAGACCTGATCCTTATAGTACGAGTCCGCCGAGACGTCCTTGATGCCCCTGCTGATTCTAGGCGCAAAGAGCGCACCGCCGCAAAGGGGGCAGCCATCGTCCAGCTCAATCATAGGGAACAGCTCAACGATCTTCTTGTCTGTGAAGCTCTTCGGGAGGTCATAGAGCTCCCTCAGATCATTCAGTGAGAGGCCAGAGGTGTAGTAGGCGTCCATAAGCTCGTTGACGTTGTCCTCGCCCAGCTCTGCTCTAACTTCGTCAACTCTTGACATATGCTCGACTTTCTTTCGATCAACGGAGGTTTATACGTGCCATTTTATGATATAGCCATGCGTCTTACGGTGGCGCTTTGATAAGAGGAAGGTCTCGGGCAGCGTTAGACCGTCCGAGACCGGGATGTCGCCGCTAGGCTGTGGGCAGCTGCTCTGTATTTATTGACACTAAGGCCTCAAGCATCTGATGCCAATGTAAGTTTCGATAACTCTCTTTCAGGTAGGCTATATTTCTGATCTGATGCGATCGCGTGATTCAAGATAGCATTCCGGTACAATAAAATTGCTTTACGCATTTGGCGTAAAGGTGCGTTATCGCCGTCAATAGCGCAAACGACGAAATTCCGACGTTCGCACTATTGATGCCGACGTTGCCTGCGCATAGCTGGGCAAGGACGCTGATAATCATATCGGTTATCTCCGCATCTCCATCTAGTATGCCATAGGCAAGCATTGGAATGGGCGGCCGCATTGCGTTGGTGAACTCGCTTCACCTTATGTTAGCCTGCTCGGTTTGGGTGAGCCGCTTCCTATATACCGAGCAGGTTGATTAAAGGCGGTGAGCCCGTGGACGATTTCGACCCGCCTCGTATTCCAGGGTATGCGATAAAGAAGAGCTACGCGCATTTCGATTACCGTGTCGCATTCAAGGATGTCGAGGCGAGGGTTTGTGATGTAGATTTTATTCAGCGTCACGCATTTCTTCCCTTGATTGCGAATACGCTTTGCCATGTGAGATTCAGGGACGGTAAGAAGATCCTGAAGACGAGAGATATCGCATATGCATCTCACTTGGATCATAGGATTTTTCAGTATTATGCGCTGCAATGGGGCAAGTTATATGACCGTCGTGCCTTAGAAACTGGTATCGGCAGTGTTGCTACGGCTTATCGAAGCGGATTTCACCTCACTAATTGCTCTGTTGCTGCAGATGCAATCGATGCCATTCGCGGGCAGGGGGATTCGCTAGTTATCACGGGAGACTTCACCCACTTTTTCGATAACCTTGACCATAGTTACTTACGCAAGGCCGTTAGAGGATTCTTTAACGAGGGCGTGCTTCCACCGGACCATTACCAAGTCCTGAAAAACATATTGCATTACTGTTATTGGCCTGTTGGCGATTTAGCGAGAAGGAATGGGCTTGGCTGGATTGATCTTCAGCCAGACGACCCGTTCACGTTTGGCGATTCTGCGTCCAAAGTTCGATCCAAGGCGTTAAGGAGTCTTAACAGGCTACCGCGCATCTTGACACCTGCGGAGTTTTCGGCTTACAAGGGTTCTTCGATTGTTGTGCCTTGAAAAAGAAGTCATGATGCGAGGGGCATCCCCCAAGGGCTGGCAACAAGTGGCGTCTTGGCGAACATGTATATGTTTGATATCGATGCCCAGATTAACGCGTGTGTTGCCAGCGTGAATGGCAGGTATATACGATATTGCGATGACTTCATCATTATCGTCCGAGCCAAGGATCTCAAAACAGCAAGCAATGCACTTGCTTTGGCACAGGGAGTTCCTGCAGTTGAACTACAAGATGAAAAGACCAAAATCCACCGTGTAAACGATGGGAGGGTCGAGCAACTTTCACTTGGTGCATTGCTCGCAGGAGAAATGGAAGTTGTGCGAACCGCGCATCATGCTGGAAATCATGTTTCGTTTTTGGGATTTGATTTTGACGGTAAAGATGTCCGAATTCGCCAATCTACGGTCGGCAGGTTTTACAGCAGGTTTTATCGTGCCGCTAAATCAATCGGCAGGCTGGCCGATAATCCGGACAAGCATCCGAGTAAAAAGCGCGTAAGCGCATTGTACGAGCATTACTCTCCGAAGGGGAACAGATCGAGTGACAAGCGAGGCACTTCGGACCCAAGCCACCATGGAAACTATCTTTCATATGTTGCAAGAGCTCAGAAGGCGTTTCCGAATGATCCCATTAGTGGCCATGTTTCCAAGATGTATAGGAAAATTAACAAGGCAACGGGTAGGGGCTGATGCTGATTTAGGCGCTGTAAGTGACAGTAAAGCTGTAGCTAAATCAAGAACTTCGAAGTTGTCTTTGGAGTGGGCTGCATCTGATTTCATATATTGGATTGATTGAAGGATGAGCCAGTCGCGTCTTCTTCGCCGTGCTCACGGTCTTCTGTCCGTCTCGGCTGCATGGTGAGGCTCAACGGTGTAGAAGC
>NZ_JBDMHA010000056.1:14051-14639 GCF_039752985.1 Collinsella aerofaciens | reverse complement strand
TCTACAGTCCTGCGCAAGACGGAAAGCACATTAAGTGCTTTCCTTTGCGTGCGGAACTCGCGACAAACTTAACCCGCGCCAGCCGGCCCCGGAGACCCTCCCTGCCGTCACTTTGTTCGAGCCGTTGTTGTTGCTCGCCGCTTCGCGGCTCGGCGGCCCCGTTCTCCGCGGCGGGGTTGGTCTGATGGATCTTGTTGAAGCTCGGCCATTGGCTCAAATGGAAACGGGGGACGCATCTGCATCCCCCGTTTTTGTTGTGATTACTCTAGGTCAATAAACTTAGTGCTTAGGATCTTGCCGTCTTTTACTAGCATTCTGGCCATGGTGGGGCCTCGGGTGCCTCTGGGGTAGCTGGCGCTGCCCGGGTTGAGGACTAAGCAACGGCCCACTTGGGCTTCTTTGGTTACGTGGGTGTGGCCGTTGATGGCTACGTCTACGGATCCCACCGGAAGGTCTTCGCGGTAGTGGGCTACGGCGAATTTGAGGCCTTCGTAGGTAAAGAGCGCAAGACGGTCTACATCGGGACCGTAGTCGCGGTAGTAATCGTTGTTGCCCAGTACGGCCCGCACGGGGGCGATGGTGCATAGG
>NZ_JBDMHA010000056.1:0-13901 GCF_039752985.1 Collinsella aerofaciens | reverse complement strand
GATCCCTTCCGCAAAAAACGATTCGGCAGATACATACAAAAAGGCCCCACGCCTCCGCAGACGATAGGTCTACAGGGCTGCGGGGCCAGTGTGCTAGAGACTCAGGGCCTTCTTAAGCGGCACGACGCGGCGGCGCGAAACCGGCACGCGTTCGTCGACGCCCGTAATGCCCAGCTGGATGGCGCCCGAGGGCACCGTCTCCACATCCGTGACGCACGCCAAGTTGACGATATAGCGGCGGTGAACACGGAAGAAGCCAAAGTCGCAGAGTTTGGCCTCAAACTGCGCCAGCGAGGTCGTCGACAAAAAGCGATCATCGACGGTATAGATGCAGGAGTAATCGTCCTTGGCCATGATAAAGCGAATGTCGTCCACGGGAATGAGCACCTTGCGGCCGCCCTTTTCCACCGGGATACGCTCGATGGTCACCTTGCTGTCCGTAACCGGCTTGGTGCGTTGCATGACCTTCTCGATCGCGCGATCCAAGCGAGCTTCCTCGACCGGCTTCATCAGATAATCGACGGCATCCACGTCGAATGCCTCGAC
This sequence comes from Collinsella aerofaciens, assembly GCF_039752985.1. Lineage (GTDB taxonomy): Bacteria > Actinomycetota > Coriobacteriia > Coriobacteriales > Coriobacteriaceae > Collinsella > Collinsella aerofaciens_BT. Next base: position 13,355 of record NZ_JBDMHA010000056.1, on the reverse strand, counting down.
CGCATGGTCACTATACGCAGTCACAAACACGATCGCCGGCGGATTTTTGAGCTTATGCAGCGCCTCGGCAAGTTGCAGGCCCGAGGCACCGGGCATCGAGATATCGAGAAACACGACATCCACGCGACTTTCCATAAGCATCTCGATGGCGGAGCGGACGCTCGACGCCTCCGTGATCGTGCCGATCTTGCCCGTTTGCTCGAGCAGGAAGCGAAGCTCCGAGCGAGCCGGCGCCTCATCATCCACAATCATCGCACGCAGCATAGGGATAAAACCTTTCGTCAACTAACTACGCCGGGCATCCGTCGCATGACGTTGAGCCCGTAGCCTTTTATTTTACTCTTGAATGTCAAAGATGCTCTCTGACAAATCAAGATGAAGGAGCACTTTGGTGCCCTTGCCCGGCGCCGATTCGACACGCGTATAGGAGTGCGGCCCATAAAAGCGATGGATGCGCTCCGAAATATTGTGCATGGCCACACCGGCGCCGCCACCCTGGGGAGAGCTGGCGTCGGGACGGGCAGAACGCTCGTCAAACAGTCTGGCGGCGGTACCCTCATCCATGCCCACGCCATTATCGGCCACGGCAATCAAGATTGCATCCTCGCCGTCTTGGTGAACGGTCACGTCGATCCTCAGGGCATCGTCATCGCCCATACCATGACGTACGGCGTTCTCGACAATCGGCTGGATCACGAACGCCGGCACCAGCGTATCTTCCACGTCCTCGGACACATCGAACGTCGCAAGCACGCGGTCCTCGCCAAAGCGGGCCTTCTCAAAGGTAAGGTAGCGCTTGGTCTGTGCGACCTCGCGCGAGACCGGAATAAGCGATCCCGAGTTGTCGAGCGTGGCACGATAGAACGATGAGAACTCACGAAGCAGTTCGCGGGCCCGCAGCGGGTCGGTGCGCGTAAACGATGCAATGGTGTTCAGCGTGTTGAACAGGAAGTGCGGGTTGATCTGCGCCTGCAGCGCACGCACCTCGGCGCGCGCCGTGAGTTCCTTTTGCACCTCGAGCTCGTGGATGGCGAGCTGTGTGGACAAGATCTCGGCAAAGCCCGAGGCAAGCGCATACTGGGTACGGTCGACGGCGCGCGGGGTCTTGTAGTAGAACTTGAGCGTGCCGACGGTACGATCGCCCACCTTGATGGGGGCGATAATGCCGGCGGGGACTTGGTTGTGCGAGCCGTCCGAGCCCACGACATCCACCATACGGTTGAACGACTGCACGATGCCATGTTCGATAACGTAGCGTGTGGCAAGCGTGTGGATGGGAGTATCGGGCAGCAGTTTTTCCTCAAACTCGCCCGCGCAGGCAAGCACGTTGTCCTCGTCGGTGATGGCCACCGTCATGGCGCGCGTCTCGGGCAAAATGCGCCGGCACACCAAACGCGCCGACTCCTGCGTCAGACCGCCCTTAATGTCCTCGAGCATGGCCGAGGCCACCGAGAGCGTCTCCTCGGTGTACTGGGAGCGCACCGAATCGGGATTGAGCGTCAAAAAGATAAAGATGCACAGAAAGATGCACAGCAGCGCGCAGGCAATCACCGTGGCGATCGGCTCGATACCGGTCACCAAGGCAAAAATAAAGTACACCAGCACGCAAATGGCGCAGGCAACGGCAATGATGCGAAAGATTGATATTGAACTATCGCGCTGGGCGCGGCGGTCGATCATTCGGCCCCCTCCAGGATACTGATCAGTTGTGCGTCACGCCAAAGCCCGTCCATGATCTTGGGCCAAAAGCTCTGGAAACGCAGGTAGCTTGCAGCGTTTTGGCGCGCATAGGCCTTTGCCTCGTCGATACCATGGCGCCAGATGCGCAGGTAGCCCTCATGCTCGCGGGTAAACACGCTGCGGACCATAGCGGTCTTGCGCACGCGGTCGTCGAGCTCGCGCGAAATCCAAGGGCCCGGGTAGGGCATGAGCGATGCCGCCGTAACGGGAATGAGCTCCTTTTGATGCGCGGCGAATGTCAACTTGGCCCGTTCGTAGTACCAACGGTATACATCCTGCATAAAGCGCGGTGAGCGCTTTTCGGACTCCGGAGGCAGATGGCGCACGGTCCACTCGTTATCGAACCACACGTCGTAGCCAAACATGCGCATGTTAAAGAGGTAATCCAAGTCCTCGCCGCGGGTGATAAACGGGTCAAAGGCCACACGCGTAAAGGCGCGGGCGTGCAGGGCCATCAGGCCGCCGCACACGTAGTTGGAGCGCGAGATGCGGGTGCCCGAGAGCGCCTTTTTCATCCAACGGTTGAACTCGATGCGCTTGGTCCACCAACGATGGCAGATGCCCGCCTTGTCCGTGGGAGCCAGCGGCGAGCCGTCGCGATCGTAGAAATAGCCGCTCTTGACCAAGATCGGCAAGCCCTGACGCGTCTGCTGCCCCAACGCATAGGTCGCGCGCTTCATAAAGTCGGCGTCGATGACAGTCTCATCGTCATCCAAGAAGATAACCGCGTCATGCCCCAGCACAGCGGCGCAGGCTAGCCCCATATTGCGGATGGCACCGTAGCCTCGCAGGCTCACGCACTCGCCCGAACCCTTGGGCGCGATCTGAGCAACCCGGTCTGCGATGCGCGAGGCCTGGGTGTTGGTGACAACGGTGACCTTGAGCGTGGGATGCGCGTCGACAATCTCGTGCACGCGCAGCGACACATCGGCTGTGGCAGAAACGGGACAGACCACCAAAAGGATGATGCGCGGGATGTCACGTACCTGCTCAAGCGAGGCCAGGCAGCGGTCGAGTTCGGGATTGTCGGCGTTGAGTCGCGTCGAATGGTCATAGGTGCCAGGGGCGTTTGCGCAAGCGTCATCGCCCGCCCAATACGTTGGAATCACGACCGTGGCGTTCATGCCTTACCCTCCCTGCAACACAAAAACGGGGCGCCGCCAAACACAGGCGACGCCCCGCGACCTAGCTGATTCCATCATACCCACTTGGGCAAATCATTGCTCGCAAGTCGCAATGTTTATTGCGGATAACCCCAAAAGAGTACCGTGGACAGGCACAATAGCCGCTCGCTCCTATGCGGCATGCTCTGCCGCCCGAGTCATGCGGGACAGGCGGACCAGCAGCATAAAGCCAACGATCAGCAGCACGCCAATGGAAAGGACGCCCAGCGACGGGTTGCCGGTCAGCGAGGTGACGACCGACACCAGGAAGGTGCCCATAACGCTTGCATAACGACCAAAGATGTCAAAGAAGCCGTAGTACTCGTTGGACTTTTCCTTGGGGATAATGCGGCCAAAGTAGCTACGGCTGAGCGCCTGCACGCCGCCCTGGAACAGGCCGACCATAATGGCAAGCACCCAAAACTCAAAGGCGGTCTTTAGGAAGAACGCGGCGAACAGCACAATGCCCATATAGGCGGCGACTGCCACCAAGATCATGTTGAGCGTGCCCACGCGGCCGGCGAGCTTGCCGTAGATGATGGCGGACGGAAAGGCCACGAACTGCGTAACGAGCAGCGCCAGGACCAACTGGGTCGAATCGATGCCCAAGGCCGATCCGTAGCTGGTTGCCATGGAAATGACCGTGTGCACACCGTCGATATAGAAGAAGAACGCGATCATGTAGACCAGCACGGTCTTGTTGTGGGCGATCTCGCGCATGGTGTGTCCGACCTCGGAGAACACACCGCCCACGATGCGGCCGATAGTGTCCTCAGGACCGCGCTCGCGACCGTACTTTTGCTTATAGGTGCGAATGAGCGGCAGGGTAAAGATGAGCCACCAGGCACCAGTGATGATAAACGACAGACGCGTTGCCAGCATGGTAGGGACGCCAAGAGCGGGGCCACCCATGATGAGCGCCAGGCAGATGACGAACGGCACGGTGGAACCGATGTAGCCCCAGGCATAGCCCGAGCTGGACACGGCGTCCATGCGCTCGTCGGTGGTAATGTCGGGCAGCATGGCGTCGTAGAACGTCATAGAAGAGTTAAGGCCGATGGTGCACAGCACGTACACGGTCAAAAATGCCATGGCGGACATTGGGATAGCCTGCGCCAGGCAAAGCACCAGGCCCGTGAGGAAGAAGCCCAAGAAGAACTTGATCTTGTTGCCGGCATAGTCGGCAAGCGCGCCCAGAATGGGCATGAGCATGGCGATGACCAGCGAGGCGATCGTCTGCGCATTGCCCCAGGCGACCACCAGGTCGGCCGAGGAAGCACCGGTATTGATGGCGTTAAAGTAAATGGGCACCACCGAGGTATTGAGCAGCACGAGGGCCGAATTGCCCACATCATACATAACCCAGTTACGCTCGAGCTTGGTGTATTTCATGGACAGGGACCCTTCGTATTCGCCCGATATGCAGTTAGTTCATCGTACCCTAATTGTCCAGAACCGCCGGTAAGGATTCGGCAAAGGGACAGGAGCGGTCATACGGACACGCAGGGCGAAACGCCATCCCATCAACGCAGTTGCGGTGAAATAGTTCCCGCTTAGCCCTCCGGGGGCTTCATTCAGGAACTATTCCACCGCAACTTATTGGAGAGTATGGGCGAGGCAGCTTGCTACTCCTCGCGGTCGAACTCTTCGTCGGCGCCGAGCACGCGACCGCTGTAATTGACGTGGTTGGTCACGGCCTCCATATCGCCTGTTTCGATGAATCGGGCGACCGTGCACTCGTAATCGAGCAGCGCGCGGTCAAAGACCTCGGGGAAGCTCTCGGTCGAGACTTCATCGGTAAAGGGGTTCTTCCATGCCAAGTGGCCCAGGTTGCCGGTACGCTCGGGCAACTCGGTCGTCACGCGGTGCGCAAGGCCGTCGAGTAGCGAATAATCGTGCACCAAGCCCTCAAGCAGGGCAATCGCACGCGTCTTGACCGAACCGGCCGGCTCGATAGTGCGGTAGAGCATCTGCATGTCCGAGACGGCGCCGGCGTACTCCCCCGCCGGGATGTCGATACCGTACACGCGCCCGGCGACGTAGCTCATCAGCACGCCGGCAACGCGATTGATGCGGTCGGTAGTGACAATCTCGCCCGCCGGCGGATAATCCTCGACCGTGGCCCCGTCACGTTTGAGCTGCAGCATCAGCACGTCCAGGTCGCTTTCGAGCACGGCGTGAACTTGGCTGCCCGAAGCCTCGAGCTCGGGGTCGGACTCAACAATGCCAAACTGCTGCTCGTAGACAAAGGGGTGGGCATTGCGATCGAGCACATAGTGCGACAGCAGGCCCAGCGCAAAGGCGCGACCCAGATTGGCATCGCGCGGCTGTAGGTGCGACACGCCGTCGCGCAGGCACGAGAACTGGCGCGACATGCGCGAGCGGTGCATGACCTGAGCAAGCGACATACAGTCGGAAATGCGCGGCGTGAGCATGTGGAAGAAAAACGGGTCGGGACCCTGGTTGCCCAGGATAAAGGCGATGCGCTCCTCATCGGACGTGATAACGCCCTGCGGAAGACGGTCGATGCTTTCCTCGCCAAACAGATGATGCGTAATGAGCGCGGGCATAATAATCCTTTCGATTTCATTCGATGCAATCCATTATGCCCACCGCACAGTCATGCCAAACCTGTAACGGCAAACGATGGCACACCGACCCTTACGCAAGCCCCAAGTGCGATTTGACCTCGGCAGCGCGACGGCGGGACACGGGCACCGTCGAGGTTACGCGATCGAGCCTGAGCTCCATCAGGCCCGTGGAGCCGATCTCGATATTATGCACGTCTTCCAAATTAACCAGATAGCTGCGGTGGACACGGATAAAGCCCTCGGAGGCCAAGCGGCGCTCGAGCGAGGAAATCGACTCATTGATCAGGTACGTCCCCTCGGCGCAGACGGCGTTGCAAAAATCGGCGCGCGCCTCAAAGTAGCAGACATCCGCCACGGGAATGAACACCTTTTTGCCCCCGCGATCCACCGTCAGGCGCAAAGGCTGGCGCGGAGCATGGACGACGCGGCGAGCCCCCAGGGCAGTCTCGATCTTGTCGAGCGCCTTTGACAGGCGGGCATCCTCGACCGGTTTGACGATGTAATCGACAGCATCGAGGTTATAGGCATCGGCCGCATACTCGGCAAATGCCGTCACAAACACCACAACCGGCGGCGTCTTTAGGTTCTGCAGCGTCTCGGCAAGCTCAATTCCCGAGCGACCGGGCATGGTAATGTCTAAAAACAGCACGTCGGGCTTGTTCGACAGAATCGACTCCACGGCTTCGGTGACATTGCCCGCCTCGGCAATCTGACCCACACGCGTATCCTTTTCCAACAGATAGCGTAGCTCAGCCCTAATTGGGGGCTCGTCATCAACCACCAGTATGTTCCAGCCTTCGGACATATGCGCTTCCCCTCTTTTTCTCTCAATCCAACCGCGTGCTACACCGTCAACGGCGCCGGCTCATGTGGCTCGCCGTTCAACTCAACGATGACCTGCGTCCCCACGCCCTCCTGAGACTTCACGCGCATACCAGAATCTTCTCCGTAAAAGAAATGGATGCGCTGAAGCACGTTGAAGAGCGCCAGGCCGCAACCTCGCTTGACGGAGCCGTCGGCGGTAATGCTCTCGGGCTCCTCTCGGCGATGCTGCTCAAACAGATGCGCGCAGACTTCTTCGCTCATCCCGATGCCGTCATCTTCGACGATGATCTCCAAGCCGTCATCGGTCTCAAAAGCCCTAACACGAATAGAAAGCGGCTCGGTCTCGCGCTGCGCATGCTTGATGCAGTTTTCGAGCAGCGGCTGCAAGATAAACGGCGGTACCAGGCTGTCGTGCACCTCAAAGTCGATGTCGACCGAAACGCGCAGACGGCCGTCGCCATACCGGGCCTGCATAAGATTGATATAACGAGTGCCCTGTTCCACCTCGTGCTCGAGCGTGGTGAGCGTATCGGAATCAGAAAGCGTCTGACGATAGTAATTGGAAAAGTCGATCAGCAGCGATCGCGCCTTGTCGGGCTCGGTTCGAACGAGCGACACGATGGTGCTGATGGTGTTAAACAGAAAATGAGGATCGACCTGCGATTGCAAGGCGCGCAGCTCCACGCGGGCCGTAAGCTCGTCCTGGCGCTCGAGCTCAAAGCTCGCGAGCTGCGTGGAGATGAGATCGGCAAAGCCCGAGGCCAACGCCGTCTGGCGCATATCGATGCTGCTCAGGCGGGGATAGTACAGCTCGAGTGTGCCCACGCAATGCCCGCGCACGGTAAGCGGCGCGACAATGCCGGCGCGCAGGCGGGGAAAATAACCGCCCGTCTCATTGGAGGTGTCGCGCGAAAACACGCTCTGCTCGCCCGTCTCAATCACACTGAGCGTGGTCTTGAGCACGACCGGGGTGCCGGCGGGGCACTTTGCCGAGTCCTCGCCCCAGCTTGCCAACACCTGTTTGCCATCGGTAAAGCAGATGGCAGAGGCGATGGTCTCGGACAGGATGATCTTAGAAGCACCCAGGGCAGCTTCGGGCGTAAGGCCACGCGATGTATAGGCGAATATTTTTGATGCGATGGCAAGCGTACGGTCGGTTGCGCTCGATGTGAGGTCATCGGGGACCACAAAGACATACGAGAAAAAGAAGCACAGCATGACCAGGCCGGCAATAACGACAACGCCCGGAACGGGATTGGGATTATCGGTTAAATCCCAGATAAGCAGCAGGATAAGCGCCGGAACGACAACACCGAGCAGGATGGCCTGGACCACATGCTGGGCCGTACGAAAGACCTTGGTAGAGTTGTAGCTCTTGCCCAGAATCAGCCTGTTTAAATCCACCGTCATCCCCTTTTATCTATCGCACCCATAGCAATAAAGAGGGCCGCAAGCGACCCTCTCCATTGCATTATGCAATCAAATACTGTGTTTTACATCCAGTCGTCGATGAACGGTAGTTTAGGCGCTGTATTTGTTGGCCTCGCCAAAGGTGCCAGCCTCGACGATCCAGCCGTCCTTCATGATGACGTCCATGTTGTCGGTGTTGAGCACGTGGATGTCGGCGGCGACGTCACCGTTGACGACCAGCAGGTCGGCGCACTTGCCGGCCTCGATGGAACCGGTCTCGTCCTCGATGTGGCACATCTTGGCACCGTTGAGGGTAGCGCAGGTGATGGTCTCGACCGGGGTGAAACCGATCTTGTCGACGAACTCGTACATCTCCTCGATGGAGCAGGTGCCGTACGGGGTGACGAAGGAGAAGGAGTCGGAGCCGATCGTCATGACGACGCCGCGCTTCTTGGCCTCGCGCAGGCAGTCGTAGTTGCGCTGCAGCTCCTTCTCGACCAGAGTGCCCTCGTACTTGTCGTGCAGCTCGGGAACGTAGACGGGCGGATAGGTGGCGTACCAGGTGGGCAGGAAGGCGATCGTCGGAGTGAAGAAGGTGCCCTGCTCGGCCATGAGGTCCATGGTGCGCTCATCGATATCGAAGCCGTGAATCAGCTGCTCGCAGCCAAAGCGAACGGAATCGTAGGCAGCGGCGTGGTTGTTGTAGCAGTGGCTCCACACGGGGATGCCGACCATCTTTGCCTCTTCGACCACGGCCTGAATCTCCTCGGAGCAGTAGTGCTGGTCGCGGCCGGAGTCCCAGCGCCAGATGCCGCCACCGGTAGCCCAGATCTTGATGGCATCAGGGTTCTCGCGCAGGCGACGGCGGACGGCCTTGCGCAGATCCCAAGGACCGTCGACCTGATCGCCCCAGGGGTGCGATTCCTTGTTAAGCTCCTGGCTGCAGTGGTGGGAGTCGCCGTGGCCGGCAACGCGGCAGAAGCCAAGGCCGGTGGCCAGAACGCGCGGGCCCTTGAAGACGCCCTTGTCGATGCAGTCACGGATCTGGATACCAAAGCGGCCGATCTCGCAGACGGTGGTGAGGCCGTGGGTGAGGCAGTCGTAGGCCTGCTTGACGGCGACGGCCTGCTTCTCGAGGAGCGGCTGCATGACCCAGTCGGTGTCATCGTCGGTCAAGTTGCCCGAGAAGTGCAGGTGGGTGTCGATCAGGCCGGGAAGGACGGTCTTGCCGGCGGCGTCGATGACCTCAACGCCCTCGGGAAGGTCCTGCATGGCGCCGGCGTACTCGATCTTGCCGTTGTCGTCGACGAGAACGAGGGAGTTCTCGACCGGCTCGGCACCGGTACCGTCGATGAGCTTGCCGCCAACGATTGCATACTTAGTGGACATGGTTCCTCCTTATGGATCCATATAGTGGGCGAGGCCGCGTTGGGTCGCGGCCTCACAAAGCTACCCAAGTGATGCCGGGTTCGGTGCGCGGAAGAGAGGGTCCCGCGCACCTGATCCGCCCCGGCTCGGCGTTACTTTTTGCGGGAATTGGTGAAAGCCATGAGGGCCAGGCCAATAGCCAACCAGCCGATCACGATGCTCCACTCCACCATGTTGAGGGAGGCGGGAGAGAACGGGATCACGAGCAGGCCAATGATGGTGCCGCAGGCAACGATAGCGAGGCTGATGCCAAACTTGCCGCCGGGCACCTCGTAGGGACGAGGCAGGTCGGGCTCGGTGAAGCGCATGCGCAGGCAAGCGAGGGCGACCATGCCGCAGGAGAAGATGAAGGCGAGAGCCGACACGTTGGTCAGAGGGATGAGCATGTTCTTGCCCAGGAACGGACCGACGACGGTGATGACGCCCAGAACGACGCAGGCGAGCTTGGGAGCGCCGGACTTGGGATCGACCTCGGCGAACTTCTCGGGCAGCTGGCCCTTTCGGCCCATGGCGAGCATGATGCGGCTCGTGGCGCCGTAGAAGGAGTTCATCGGGCCCATGGGTCCAAGCGTGGCGATGACGAGCATGGCCAGGTACAGGAGCATGTTGATGCCCTTGAGGCAGGCAAGCGCGGGAACCGGGCTCTTAACGAACTCATGCCAGTCGAGGATGGTGCCGAACGAGTAGATGCAGACCATGTAGAAGCCGCCTGCGGCCAGCAGGGCCAGGGAGATGATCTTGCCGAACTTGTTCCAGTTGAGGCCCTCGGCCGCTTCCTCAGCCTGCTGAGGAATGGTGTCGAAACCGGCGTAGAAGAACGGGGTCAGAACCAGGACCGAAACGATGCCTGCGAACAGGCTGGTGCCCTCGGTAGCAGGCTTGCCGCCGCCAGCACCGGTGACCTGGGAGAACACGGGCATGGCGTTGTCCGGCGAGCCGGTGAACAGCGAGACGCCCATGGCGAGCAGCATGCCGCAGAGCAGGGCCTTGGTCAGGAAGGCCTGCAGCTTGGCGGCCGAGCTGGCACCGCGGAAGTTGAGGAAGATGACGTAGGTTGCAAAGCCGAGCGCGATCAGCGTCGGGAACAGGTAAACGTCGGCGCCCAGGATGGTATAGAGCTTGACGGCACGCAGCCACTCAAGACCGGGCAGGCTGCCGAACATCTCGGACACGAGGGTCGAGATAGCGATTGCCTCCCACGGGCACAGGATGCCGTTGCCCAGGGCCAGGAGCCAACCGGTGATATAGCTCAGCGTACGGCCAAAGCTACGATCGACATACTCGACGATGCCGCCCGAGATGGGGATAGCAGCCGTGAGCTCACCGAAAACAGCTCCGACGGGCACGAGAAAGATTGCACCCAAGAGGAATGCGATCATAGCGGGAACGGGACCGCCGCCCACGACCATCCAGTCGCCGACCTGCAGAACCCAGCCAGTTCCGATGATGGCACCGAAACCGATGGTGAAGAAGTTCCAGAGCGAAAGCGTTTTCTTCATGCCGCCGTTACCTTCGACTGCAACTTCTGCGTTCTTGTCCGCCATTGTTCCCCTCCTTTCCTTATTGACGCCTCTTTGGCGTCACCCCTTGCGCGGTCTGTTTTGCCGCGCGCTTTTATTTCATGGCTTTAAGATACGGCCTTGGCACAGCAGCGCCGCTTGTGGCTCGACCGAAGGCAGAACTGCAAAACGAGCGGCGCCGTTTTTGGGACGAACGGCACGGTTTGCCGCTCATTGTTGTCGCCCGTCCGACGGGCGTACGCTCATCGGACGCATATAGAGATGTTTTTGAGGCCGTGTGTTTTGCGCCTTTCGTACCGTTTACCGAGCTTTTGACGCGCGGACCCATTTGTTGCACATCTTTTTTGTAGGATAGACAGGTTATACATGAGACAAGGCGGTACGAATGGCATACGGATACAACGACGGTGATCAACGGCGACAAAGCGTTCGCCTTGCTGGCCGCACCACGCCGACGCCCAGAAGTGCCACGAGCAGCAATCCGCAACGCCCTCAAGAGCAACCCAGGCCTTCGTCTCGGCAGCAGACAAACAGAACACGGCAGAGTGGCCGTCCGAGCACGGGCACAAGCGCACAGCAAGATAGCCGCTTGGGCGCGCGCACTCGACAGCGCCAAGCCGAGGTTCCGCAACTGCGCCGCAACGGCGCACGTCAGCCCGGCAGCCATATCAACCGCTTCTTTTCGCATCCCCAAGGCGGACGCGACGGCAAGCCCTACCGCTCGACATCGTACGTGAATGCCCCCGCCCTGCCGGCTCGTCGGCTTTGCCTCGCACTGTGCTCTATCCTCATCTGTCTGGTCTTTGTGCTTATGAGCTCCTGTATGTCCCACGGTTCGGCCGGTCTCGAGCCCACCGCCGAGGACAAGCTGCTCAAGGCCCCCGTCGCACCCGGTTATTCTTTCGCCTTTTCGACCCCGCGCTCGCAATGGCAAGCCGGCACGATGCCCCATATCTATCAGATCGACCCTGCGTGGTCGGAGCTGCCTTACGCCGGCGGCACCATCCGCCAAAATGCCTGTGGGCCTACGTGCCTCACCATGGTCTACATCTTTAAGACGGGACGCACCGATATGACCCCCGTCGATATGTGCGCGCTTTCCGAGGCGGGCAATTACGCCCCCACCGGTGCAACCGAATGGTCGTTTATGACGAGCGGCGCGTGGCAGTTGGGACTTAACGGAACGGAGCTCCATAACGATCGCGAATCGATGACTCAGGCGCTGCGTTCGGGAGCGCCCGTCATCGCCGCCGTTCGGCCGGGCACCTTTACCAACGTGGGCCACTACATTGTGCTTTACGGTATTGACGACGCCGACCAGATTGGAGTCTTCGATCCCAACTCGGCCAGCCGCAGCGCCCGCCGCTGGGGCGTCGTAGAAGTCCTTAACGAAGTCGAAGCCATGTGGGCCTACTACTAGTCATTGGGCACTCATTGGGGACAGACTTAAATGAGTGGTCGTCGGGGACAGTCTTACGGACGCCGGCCGAGAGCAGACGAAAAGGGCCATCCCGAACTGCTTGGAACTGCCAGCACGGAAAGCGCATCCTGCTTTGGGGCCCAATAGCGGGGTGCGCTTTCCGTTAGCGGCCCGTTTGGGAAACTAGGGACCGCTTTTCGACAATAATCCGGGATGCATTTTCCGATTGAGGGCCTCAAGGGAAACCGCACCCCATGTTGGACGCTCATTCTGGGATGTGCTTTCCGCAGTTGATCGATGCGGCCTTTAAGGACTGTCCCAAGCTGCCGGCAGGAAAGGAACGTCCCCAAGTGCCGGGTTTCCGCAGCCTGCAATGCTCCTCATGAACAGCCGCCTCAATAACAAAAGCCCCCGCGGCCGAAGCGGACCGCGGGGGCAACAGACCTGCAAGAGTTAACTCAAGTCCTCGCCATTTGATGCAATGACCTTTTGGTACCAGCAGAAGCTGTCCTTTCGGTAGCGATCGAACGTGCCTTTGCCCATATCATCGGCATCAACATAAACAAAGCCATAGCGCTTCTTCATCTGCCCCGTCGAGGCCGACACCAAATCGATACAGCCCCACGGCGTGTATCCCATCAGGTCAACACCGTCCTCGACAATTGCATCGCGCAGCGCAAGAATATGCCTTCGCAGGTAATCAATATGATACGCATCGTGGACTTTGCCGTCTTCCAGCGCATCGAGTCCGCCCACACCGTTCTCGGCGATAAAGAGCGGAAGATGGTAACGATCGTGGTAGCCGGCAAGCGTCACGCGCAAACCCAGCGCATCGATCTGCCACTTCCAGGCAGTCTCTTTATCCTTGAGGTACGGATTGCGCAACGTCGGGAACACGTTGCCCTCCGCCTTCTCGGCGATCACCTGATCATCGGCGCACACCAAGCGCGAGCAATAGTACGAGAACGAGATGAAGTCGACCGTATGCTCTGCCAGATACTCCGTATCGCCCGGCTCAAAGGGCACGTGAACACCCTCTTTCTCGAGTGCACGCAGCTTCCAAGCAGGATAGGCGCCCGCAGCCATCACGTCTGTGTAGAAGTAGCGGCCGCGGTCCTCCTCATACGCAAGCCATACGTCCTCGGGCGCACAACGGTACGGATAGGTCGCACCGGCAGCGACCATGCAACCCACCTTGTTTGCGGGATCGATCTTGTGCAGAATCTCGACAGCGCGAGCGCTCGCCATAAACATATGG
>NZ_JBDMHA010000055.1:0-15046 GCF_039752985.1 Collinsella aerofaciens | reverse complement strand
CCATAGTACGACGCTGATGTGAAATGACCAAGAGCTGCGTATCGGAACGCAGTACATCAAGGGCGCCGATGAGCTTGGACAAGTTGGCGTCGTCGAGTGCCGCCTCGACCTCGTCCAGCACATAGAACGGCACCGTACGCGTGCGGTACACGGCAAAGAGCAGGGCGAGCGCCGTCAGGCTCTTCTCGCCGCCCGACATGAGCATCATCTTGGTGATGCGCTTGCCGCGCGGCTGCGCCACGACCTCGATACCCGTATCGGCCGGATGCTCGGGGTCGGTCATCTCCAGATGAGCCTGGCCACCCGGGAACAGCATGGCGAAGATCTCGCGGAAGTTCGCATCGACCTTCTCGAAAGTTACCAGAAACGCCTTGCGCATCTTACGGTCGATGGCCACGGTAATCTTGGTGAGCGCCTTGCGCGCGCTCTCCAGATCGGCCAGCTGCTCCTCGATGTAATCGGCGCGGCGTTTGAGCTGCTCGTACTCTTCCATGGCAACCTGGTTCACCGGACCCAGGTTGTTGATTTGGCGAACGAGCTGGTTGAGCTCACGCTCGGCAGCGTCGCGGTCGGTAGGCGCGGGAAGCATGAGCGCTTCCTCGAGCACCGTGGTGCCGTCGGCAGTGATGGCCTTGATGGCTGCCTCCACCTGCACCTCGAGCTTGCCGCGTGCGACCTTGAACTCGTTTTGCGTCGCGGTGGCGGTATCAACCTTATCTTTGGCGCGAGCGACTTCGGCCTTGGCGTCCTCGATGGTCTTCTTGAGCGAGGCGGAGTCTGCCTCCTCGAGCGAAGCCTGGTCACGAAGGCGCGCGGCCCAGTCCGAGGCGCGCTCCAGCAGGGCCGAGTAGCGCTCGTGCATGGGATCGACGCGCAGTCGCAGCAGCTCAAGCGAGCGCGAAGCCTGGCGCGTTCCGCGGATACGGCGGTCGATACCCTCCAGACGATGCTCCAGATCGGGAACGCGGCCCTTCAGCGAACGCAGGCGCTCGCTCGTCTGGGCCAGACGCACCTTGGCATCGGCGAGCTTACCGGCGGCCTCGGAGTCATCGCGGCGCACGCGGTCGAGCTCGTCGTTGGCCTCGGCAATCTGGAGACCTAAGTCGCTCGCCTGCGCACGAGCTTCGTCCCGTGAGCGAGTAAGTTCATCCTCGCGTGGACGAGCGGCACGGACGGCCTCAGCGGCCTGCTCACGGCGCTTGGAAATGCGCACGCGCTCGACCTCGGCGTTGTTGGCGCTTTGCTCAAGGCGGCCGATCTCGGACAGTAGCGAGCGACGCTCACCCTCAAGGCGGGCAATCTCGCCGGCGGCATCGCCCTCGGCAGCACGGGCCTCCTCGACGGCGGCGTTGGCCTCGACGACTTGGTCCGAAACATGCTCAAAGATAGCAGCCAGATCGGGCTCTAGGCCCTCGAGCTCACGGATGCGGCGCTTGCGCTCCAAGGCACCCGAAGCCTCGCCGGCATCGAGCCCCACGCGCACCAAGCCGCCGCAGCACACGCGGGCGCCATCGGGAGTCACGTAGGTCACACCGTCAACGACAGGCGCAGTCAGCGCGGTGGCCAAGTCATCGACCACGTAATAGCCGCCGAGCAGCGCCTCGACAATCGGACCATAACCGGCGCGCACAGACAGACGATCGACCAGACGAGAGCCGGCAGCGCCCTTGGCAGCTGCACCGCCGCTCACGCCGCGCGCCACCAGCAGTGCCTCGCCCGAGGCCTTCTTCTGGTCCAGGGCGGCACGCCCGGCGCGCTCGAGCGCATCAGCGTCATCAAACAACAGGGCATCGATATCGCCGGCAAGCAGCTGCTCCACCAGGCCCTCGAGCTCACGAGGGGCTTCGAGCACATCACCCAGGCGACCCGTTATGTCATCGCCCAACGCCCCCACCAGTCGGCTCACGAGCGGCGAGCTGTCGGCCATACGGGCATCGAGTTTCTTTTGGCTGGCAAGCTCCGAGCGCACCTCGGACAGCCTGTTGCGCGCCTCGCTCTCGCGGGCACGCAGGTCCTTAAGGGCAGCGCGGGCAACCTCGGTGGCTTCGCGCGCATCGACCTGGGCTTGGCGAGCCTGATCGAGTGCGCCGTCGAGCTCCTCGGCGCGGTCGCGACGGCTCTCGAGCGAGGCCGTGACCTCCTCGAGCTGCTCGTCAATCTGCTCCAGGCGCGAGGCGTACATGTTGTCCTCGACCTCGGCGTTGCTCAGCGAGTCCTTCACCTTGGCAAGCTCGAGCGCGGCGTTATCGGCCACGCGCTGCACATCGCGCTGCTCGCGCGTGAGCTGCGAAATCTGATTGTCGAGCGAAACGCGACGCTCGTGGAGCTGGGCGGCGGCAGGTCCGGCGGCGTCAACGTCCTCCTGAGCCTGCATGTGCGCACCGATCACTTCTTCGAGCTGGGCGCGCGCATCCTCGAGCTCCTCGACCACGCGACGGCGCTGATGCTCAGAACCCGAGATCTGCCCGCGCATATCGGACAGGCGCGACACCATGTTGTGGCCCTTTTCCTCAAGCAGGCGCATGTCGGAGGTAATGCGGCCGACCACGTCTTGCATATGGCGGCGCTGCTCGCCCAGGTCGCCCACAAACAAGCCTTTTTCCTCGAGCATGACCTGAAGCTTCTCGAGCTCACGCTCTTTCTCGCCCAAGCGGTACTGCGCTAGCTCAAGCTCGGCCGCGCCCTCTTTGGAGCGGCTCTCCAGATCGTTCCACTGCGACTGCAGGGAACGCAGCTCGTCAACGGCCAGCATCTGCGTAAGCTCGTTTGCGCGCGAGGACAGCTCCTTGTACTTGCGCGCGCGATCGACCTGACGCTCCAGCGGACGCAGCTGGCGGGCGATTTCCTTATTGATGTCGCGGGCACGGGTCAGGTGCTCGTCCATCGACTTGATCTTTTTAAGCGCACGCTCCTTGCGACGCTTGTGCTTGGAGATACCGGCGGCTTCCTCGATGAGGGCGCGGCGCTCCTCGGGGCGGCTCTGCAAAATGGCGTCGAGCTTGCCCTGACTGATGATGGAATGCGTATCCTTGCCCAGGCCCGAATCGTGCAGGATGTCCTGAATGTCCATCAAGCGGCACGGACTCGAGTTAATGAGGTACTCGCTCTCGCCCGAGCGATACATGCGACGGGTGATGGCGACTTCGTCAAAGTCGACAGGCAGCATATGGTCCGAGTTATCGAGCACCAACGTGACCTCGGCCACACCCACCGGCTTGCGCGCCGACGAGCCCGAGAAGATGACATCCTCCATGGCCTGACCGCGCAGCTGCTTGGCGCTCTGCTCGCCCAGGACCCACAGAATCGAGTCGGAGATGTTCGATTTTCCCGAGCCGTTGGGACCGACGATTACGGTCAGGCCCGGCTCAAATGACATATGGGCGCGGTCGGCAAACGACTTGAACCCTTTGAGCGTGAGGGACTTGAGATACACGGTTCCTCGCTTAAACAGGCTTCTTGTTGAGAATCACGCCATTGGTGGTGTAACCCATACGGTCGAGCGCCTCGAGCGCGGCGGCTCCCTCGGCTTCCTTCTTAGAGGAACCGGTGCCGCGACCCTGACGAATGCCATCGATCAACACCACGGCGGTAAAGGTGGGCGCATGCGCCGGACCCTCGGATCCGATCAGCTTATACGCCGGAGGCTCGTGGCCGTCGGCCTGCACGCACTCCTGCAAAAACGACTTGGGGTTCGCAGGGTGTTCGGCACGCTCGGTAGCCAGGTGCGGCTTAAGCGTGCGGTGAATAAACTCCGCCGCGGCATCCCAACCAGCATCCAGGTACAGCGCGCCCACGAGCGACTCATAGACGTTCTCGAGCGCCGAATGCAGGCCGCGTGCGCCCGTACCGGTCTCGGAGGCACCAAAAATGATGATGTCGTCGATACCCAGCTCGTGGGACACTTCAGACAACGTGGCGCCCGAGACGAGCGACACCTTCAAGCGGGTGAGCTTGCCCTCGTCAAACTCGGGATAGGACTCAAAGAGCGAGCGGGCGACGACGGCACCCAAAATGGAATCGCCCAAAAACTCCAAGCGCTCGTAGCTTGCCGAGACTGGCTGGCCTTCGACGGCCGAAGGATGCGTGAGGGCTGAGCGCAGCAGCACCTTGTCATTGAACTCGTGGCCCAGAATCTCCTGGGCGCGCGTAAGTCGTTCGGATAAAGCCAAGACTTAGGCCTCCTTGGCAGCTTCGATAGCGTCGACGGCGTCGGCGACAGAGTTGAGCGAGAGCAGGGTCTCATCATCGATCTCGAGGTCGAACTCGTCCTCGATAGCCGTAACCAGCTGCAGGCGCTCGAGCGAGTTGGCATCGAGGTCGTCAAAGGTGGTCTCATCGCTAATTTCGGCAACATCGACGCCCAGAACGTCAGCAGTGACCTCGGCGATCTTGTCGAAGATTTCGGAGCGGTCCATAGCGCTTCCTCTCATAGTGCATGAATACCAAAAGAATGGTACCGCCCGGGCGGTACCAGGACACGGTTCTGATTCTACCCCACGACGCACGCCCCGAGGCGCATAACGCCGCTGTTATAAAACGATGCCGTCCATGGAGTTGGCGACGTTCTCGACCAGTCCGGCACGTACGGCCTCAGCCGCGGCGAGCGTGCCGTTTTTGACAGCCTCAACCGACGTGGCGCCGTGGCCGATCAAGACCACACCGCGCAGGCCCAGCAGGATGGCGCCGCCCTTGGCATCGCCAGAGAGCTTGGCCTTAATCTCGCGCATCTGCTTTTTGATGAGCAGCGCGGCAATCTTGGTGCCGAGCGAGGACATAAAGGCGCCCTTGAGCTCCTGCAGCAAAAACTTGGCAGCGCCCTCGGTAGCCTTGAGCGCGATATTACCCGACATGCCATCGGCAACAACGACATCGAAATTGCCCGAGGTGAGGTCAGTGCCTTCGCAGTTGCCCACAAAGCCCGGAACTGCGGCCTTCATAGCGGGGAAACAGGCCTTGGTAAAGTTGGAGCCCTTCTCGTCCTCGGTGCCATTGGCGAGCAGGCCCACGCGGGGATGTTCAATGCCCAAGACGACACGTGCATAGGCGCTGCCCATCTGCGCAAAGCGCACCATATCGTCAACCTCGACATCGGGATTGGCGCCCATGTCGCACAGCACCGTCAGACCGCCGGCACGATTGGGCAGCGCATTGGTCAGGCACGGACGCACCGGTTGCTTCTTACCCTCGGCCATATATCGAAACGGCGTGACGTAGGCGGTCGCGGCAGCTGTCATAGCGCCGGTAGAGCCGGCGGAGAAGAACGCATCCGCGTTGCCCTTCTTAATGGCGCGGCAAGAAAGCACGATCGACGACTTACGCTTGGTCATCACGGCGCGAATGGGATCGTCATCCATGGCGATAACGTCGGGTGCCTCCAGGGCCTCGACGCGCGCATGGGAGGCGGCGAAGGGATTGACGATTTCGGCGGGACCGGCAGCCAGGACCTCAATATCGGGATCGGCTGCCAGGGCAGCCTCAATACCATCGAGGACAACCTGCGGCTTCTCGTCTCCACCCACAACGTCTACACAAACGCGAACGTTACTCATATACATGCTCCTTATACAAAAATGGCCGACTCAATGAGCCGGCCATTGTGGTTCCAGTTGGAACGGCATCGTATCCAGAGTATACCGTTACTCGGTAACGATAACCTCGCGGTCCTTGTAGAAACCGCAGCTAGGGCACACGTGGTGCGGGAGCTTGACAGCACCGCAACGGGGGCACGTGGACTGAGCCGCAGCCGAGATCTTCATGTTGGCGGAACGGCGGGTGTGAGTGCGGATACGACCCTGCTTTTGTTTAGGTACGGGCATAGTGACCTTCCTTATGAACTATCCAGTGTGGCAATTACGCGCAAGTAGCGATACTACCACAGTTTTACTCGTCAAGCTTGAGATTCTTCAATGCTGCAAATGGATTTTCCGTGGCTTCGGCCCATTCGGCCTCGGCTTGGGCGGCACAATCACATTGCTCCACGTTGAGATTGGCGCCGCAGACGGGACAAAGACCACGACAATCGGGCTTGCAGAGCACCACAAACGGCGTGTCCATGACAACGGCATCGTTGATGGGCTCGCCCAGATCGACAACGCGATCCTCGCCCAGGAGCTCGTAGCCGTCTTCGTAGGCCTCGGGGTCCTCGGGCTCATGGAAGAGATAGAACTCCTCGATCTCGCCGGCAATGTCAAACGAGGCAGGCTCCAGGCAACGGTCGCACTCGCCGGTGGCGTGCGCGCGAACCATGCCGGTAAGCAGAACACCGGTGCCGGCATTGGTAAAGACCACGTCGTAGTCGATACCGTCCTGCAGCTGGTACTCCTTCTCGCCCACCGTGTAGGCGGCGACATCGACCTTGCCGGTCAGCGGATACGAGTCTCCGGGAAACTCGAGCTGCTCGGAAAGATCGACGGTAACGCTCGGGAACTCAGCCATTACCACTGACCATTCTGCTGGGCGGCGCCCTCATTGAGCTGCTGGCGGCAACGGGTGACGGTGCCGGTCAGACTCTTGAGGTTCTCCTCGAGGTGCGTAAAGACCTGCTCGGCGTAATCCTCGGCAGCATATCGCGTCTCGCGCTCATACTGCTGGGCACGGTCGCGGATATCGTCGGCCTGCTGCTGCGCAAGGCGAACAATTTCCTGCTCACCGGCAATAGTGAGGGCCTGCTGCTGAGCGTCGGCGATGATGGAATCGGCCTGAGCGGCGGCGGAAGCCATAAGCTCCTCGCGCTCTTTGAGGATACGGCGGGACTTCTGCCATTCCTCGGGATAGCTCATGCGGATCTCATCGAGGATGTTAAAGAAGACGTCGGCATCGATGACCTTCATCTGGGCGTTCTTGCCGAACGGCGTCTTAGCCTCTTGGATGAGCCCCTCGAGCTCGTCGACAAGGCTCACGATCCTGTCGCCAGGAAAATTCTCGCCCGGCATCCGGTCTCCTTTCATAGGTAACATATCATCGTGCTAGTTTACCACATGCCACCTGGCAATAAAAAACGTCACGAAAAGCGATGTTTAAGCGCCTCGACCACATTAGCCGGCACAAACGTCGAAACATCACTACCGAGCGAGGCGATCTGGCGTACCACCGAGCTCGAGATGTAGCCATACTGCGGAGCACTCATGACAAAGATGGACTCCAGCTCGCTATCCAAGCGGTAGTTGAGGTCGGCTTGCTGCAGCTCATACTCAAAGTCGGTCATGGCGCGCAGGCCCTTGACCACGGCACCAGCACCCTGCTCACGAGCAAAGTCGACGAGCAGGCCGGTAAAGGGCAGGACCTCGACGCCATCAATATCACCGAGTGCCTCACGGGCCAGCGCCACGCGCTCGTCGAGCATAAAGGTGGTGCCCACGCCGTTTTTGCCCTGCGACTCGGCAACGGCCACGATCACGCTGGGAAAAATGCGACGGGCGCGGCGGATGACGTCGATATGGCCGAACGTGATGGGATCGAAGGTACCCGGAACGATGACGCGGTTAATGGTGTCACTCATGAGCATCCTCCTGAAACTTCGTGCCGTCGCTGCCATCGGCATCGGTGGCGGTATCGTCATCCTCGCCCTCGCCGACCCAACGGAGCAGGTCGACCGAGGTGATGCCATAGCGTTTCTCACGCACGGTTACAAAGCCGGCAGGATGTGCACCCGCGTCGGCGGCAGCATGCTCAAACAGAGCATAGGCGCCCGGGGTGAGCAAGCCCTGCTGGGCTAGGTTCTGCAGCAGCTCATCGACCGGCTTAGCACCAAAAGCATAGGGCGGGTCGAGCAAGACCAGATCGAAGGGGCCGCCCGGCACGCGGCCACGCGAAGCGCTCACAAGGACATCGCCCGTCACCACACGCCAACGCGCGCGATCGCGGCAGAGCGACTCGATATTCTTGGTAATGAGCCTCGCGGCATTGCGATCGATCTCAAACGTCGTGAGCGAACGGGCGCCCCGCGAGAGCATCTCGATGCCTAGGGCACCGGAGCCGCCAAAGGCATCCAGTACGCTAACCTCGTCCAAATCAAAGTCAAAGGCCGATAGGACCATGGATGCGCACGCCTCGCGCACGCGGTCGGTCGTCGGACGCGTAACATCGCGACCGCGCGGCTCTTCGATCTTGCGACCGCGCCATTCACCGCCGATGATTCTCATCCTCCGCTGACCTCCTTAAAGATGTGTCGATACCGCGCGGCGACTGCATCGCGCAGGGGACGCGTCGCCACAGAGTCAAGATTGCTAGCATACCGCAAGAGCTCGACCGCGTCCAAATGCGCCCACTCGATGAGCTCCTCGTCGGCATCGAGGTCGACAAAACGTAGGGTCACGCCACCATGCTGACGGTAACCCAAGATTTCGCCCTCGTGGCGCAGGCGTAGGTCCATCTGCGCGAGCGTAAAGCCATCTGCGGTCTTCTCGAGCGACTGCAGGCGATCTTGTGCCGCCGATGTGCCGCCGTTACCCTTGGAGTGCGTCATGACCAGGCATGTGCCCGCCACGCCGCCACGGCCCACACGACCGCGCAGCTGGTGCAGGGCGGCCAAACCAAAGCGCTCACCGTTCTCGATGACCATGACGGTGGCGTTGGGCACGTCGACGCCCACCTCGACCACGGTGGTCGAAACGAGCACGTCAATCTCACCGCGTTTAAAGGCGTCGATCACGCGATCCTTCTCCCCCGCCCGCATGCGGCCGTGGAGACGTTCGATAGTTAGGCCCGGCAGCGCCAGGCGCAGGCGGTCGAGCTCGGTCGCCGTATCGTGCAGCGGCACGGGGACGGTCACGCGGCCCTCGTCGTCACGGGCGATACCGGGCACATCCTCGAGCTCATCGGTCGAGTCACTCGGCTCCACAAGCGGACAGATCACGTAGGCCTGCTGACCCTTCTCGTGCGCCTCGCGGATGGCACCATAGGCCAGGTCGCGGCTCGACTCGGTGAGGACGCGCGTCGTCACGCCGGCACCCGGGACGGGACGATGGCGGATGATACTCGTGTCCAGGTCGCCGTAGACCGAGAGCGCCAGCGTGCGCGGGATGGGCGTCGCCGTCATGACGAGCAGGTCCGCGCCGGGGCCCTTCGCGCGCAAGGCGTTGCGCTGACCCACGCCAAAGCGATGTTGTTCGTCGATAACCACGAGCGACAAGTGCTTAAAATTCACGTCTTCGGAAAGCACGGCATGCGTACCAAAGAGCACGTCAAGCTTGCCCGATTCCAGCTGCTTATGGATGCGCTCGCGCTCCGCCGCCGGCGTGGCGCCCGTCAGGAGCGCCCAGGACATGCCAGCCTGAGAGAGCAAGGGGCCGGTCTTATCGGCATACTGACGAGCCAGCACGCCCGTAGGCGCCATGACGCAGCCCTGGGTGCCGCTATCGACGGCCACGGCCAACGCACAAGCGGCAACGGCCGTCTTGCCGGTACCGACGTCACCCAGCAGCAGACGGTTCATGACGCGCGTATCATCGCACATATCATGCAAAATATCCTGGAATGCGGCCTCCTGCTCGTCGCTCAGCGAAAACGGCAGGGCTTGCTTGAGAGCAGCAAGGTGCTCGCCCGCGGTGTGGGCGTAGGGAACCACCTCGACCAAGCCGCCGTCATTGCGCAGACGCAGTGCGAGCTGCAGGTACAGGCACTCCTCATAGGCCAAACGGCGGCGCGCAATGTCGCGCTCGGCCATACTCGAGGGAAAGTGGATTGAACGAAGCGCACGGGCATTGCTCATGAGCTTGCGCTTTGCGCGCAGCGGTGCCGGGATGGGATCAAAGGGATTGCCGACGAGCTCAAGAGCACCGCTCACGATGCGGCGCATCCATGCCTGGCTCACCCCATCGCTCACATAATGGACCGGCAAAATGGTACCCGCGGCACGACCACCCTCAAGCTTTTCAAAATGCGGCGAGGCCATCTGCTTAAAGCCGTAGGCAAACTCGACCTTGCCCATCACGGCCAGGCGGTCGCCCCGCTTAAGCTGCTGGACAATCCAGGGCTGGCGGAAAAAGGCGACCTGCAGCACGCCCGTGTCATCCACGAGCGATACCTCGGTCACCTGCATGCGCGGACGAGGCTGCTTTTGAACAATGCGATCGACCGTGGCAATGATGGTGCACACGGTACCGATGGGCGCCATCTCGATGGACCATGAGCGAGTGAAGTCCAGATATCGATGCGGGATATGGAGAAGGAGGTCCCCCACCGTCCGAATTCCCAGACGGCGAAGGGCCTCCTCACGTTTACCCGAAACATATTTGAGTCGCGCGATATCCTCGCCGAGCGCATTGCTCTGGGCAAAGCGCTCCGAGACGCGCGGCACGGAGCATATCTCGGACATGTTCAGATGCCTACTCGATCGAGAAGATCACGGGATAGAGCGGCTGCTCGCCACGATGGGCATCGACCTCCAGGTCGGGCTGAGCTTCCTCGATGGCGTCGACGATCTCCTGGAAGGCCTCGTCGGACAGTTCCTCGCCGGCCAGAATCGTCAGCGCGTCGCCCTCCTCTTCCTCCTGCATACGGTTGATGCAGTCGAGGGTGACCTGTTTCACATCGGAGCCGACCACGTCGATGGAACCGGCGATGATACCCATGACGTCACCGGAGTGAATCGGAGAGCCGTCCGAGGCGCTGGAGTCGCGCACGGCGCGGGTGACCTCGCCATCGCGGACCTCGCTGATGGCGTCGACCATAGCGGCGACGGCGTCCTCGAGCTCGGAATCGGGCAGGACGGCGAACAGCGCGGAGAACGCCTGGGGAACGGTCTTAGTGGGAACGACGGCGACCTTCTTATCGGTGCAGGCAGAGGCAGCGGCCTCGGCAGCCATGCGGATGTTGCCGTTGTTGGGCAGGATGATGACCGAGGTCGCGTTGACCTGGTCGACGGCGCCCAGCAGATCGGCGGTCGAGGGGTTCATGGTCTGGCCACCCGAGACGATCACGTCAACGCCGAGGGACTTGAGGATGTCGGCCTCGCCCGAACCGGCGGCAACGGCGACAAAGCCCAGCGCCTTGGCGGGCTCGGCAGCCTTCTCCTGGTCCTCATGAATCTTGGCGGTACGATCGTGGGCCTCCATCTCCATGTTGTGGATAAAGACCTCGTAGATCTGACCAAGCTGCAGCATGTGCTCGAGCACCAGGTTGGGGGTGTTGGAGTGCACGTGAATCTTGTAATCGGGGTAAGCGCCAACGAGCAGCTCGCAGTCGCCCATGGAGCCCAGGAACTTAAGGCACTCGTCCTCGTCAAACGGGGCGTCTGCCTTAAACAGGAACTCATTGCAGTAACGGAACTCCGAGCCCTCCCAGTCGTCGTTAGCCTCGATCTCAACACGGCCAAGAGCGGCATCGCGGGCAGAGCCTGCGGAATCAAACGTAGCGGAGAAATCCTCGACAACGGTGCTGCGGCCAAGAGCGGCAGCCACGAAGTTCTCGAGGAAAATGGCAAATCCAAAGGCGCCGGAGTCGACCACGCCGTTCTCCTTCAGAACGGGCAGCAGGTCGGGCGTGCGGGCGACGGACTGGTATGCCTCGACGACGATGGCATCGAGCGCATCCTCGGCCGAGAACTTCTTCTTCTCGCACTCATCGGCCTTGGTCGAGACATCACGCAGGACCGTGAGGATCGTGCCTTCGATGGGCTTGCGGACAGCCTGGAAAGCGACCTTAACGGCGCGACGGAAAGCGAAGGCGATATTGGCGGACGTAATGGGCTCGTCGGCAGAGACAAGGCCCTCGGCCACACCGCGCAGAATCTGCGACGTGATGACGCCGGAGTTACCGCGGGCACCCATGAGGGAGCCGTGGGTGATGGCGCCGGCGATGGCTTCCATGTCGGCGTCGGCAGGAAGAGCAGAAAGCTCCTTGGTCACCGAGGCGAGCGTAAGCGACATGTTGGTGCCGGTATCGCCATCGGGTACGGGGAAGACGTTGAGCTTGTTGATCTCCTCGGCCTTGTCGGAAACGGCAGCCGCAGCGATCGGAAAACAGGTGCGAATGGTCTTTGCAATCATGGGTGTTAGAATCTCCGTTTTCGGATGCTAGTTCAGACGGCTCTTGAGCGCGTCGATGTGAATGCCGATCTTAAGGCTGGCGGGATCGATCTGGGCGATCTCCTGCAGGGTGAAGGCAACGGAGCTCGAAAGATTGTGGCAGACGGACTTCATGTTGACGCCGTTCTCGAGCACGACGTGAAGGTCGACCGTGAGGCCGTTCTCATCGGCGGAGACAAGAACGCCCTTGCGGAGGCGCTGACCGGCAAGCAGACGCACGCTCTCGGCGCCCTGGAGCTGCTCGGCCATACCGACGACGCCGTAGCACGTCATAGCGGCATAACCGGCAATATCGGCAATAACGTCATTCGAGACGCTCAAGCTGCCGTTAATGGTCTCAGACACAAGAATCTCCTTTTCTGGTGCTCGCGGCACCATGTCGTGGGAGCAATCATTGCATTATTCTACAACGACCAAGCCATGTTGAGGCGACGGGGTTCACGATTACATCCTCGACACGAAATGTTGATAAGGTAACGTTCGTGACAGCCGATCGCGGCATGAAAAAACCCGCCGCATAAGCGACGGGTTTTACAACCTGGCTCCCCGGGTAGGACTCGAACCTACAACAGCGCGGTTAACAGCCGCGTGCTCTACCATTGAGCTACCGAGGAATTTAAAAGCCCAGCGGAATGGGCTGAGAAATTCTGGCTCCCCGGGTAGGACTCGAACCTACAACAGCGCGGTTAACAGCCGCGTGCTCTACCATTGAGCTACCGAGGAATAGGTGCGTGCTCTCAAGCAACGAAGTTTATTATACGGACGAATCAGCTCAGGGCAAGAACTTTTTTGAGAATTTTTCCGACCTAGTCAATTAGTCATTGGGGACGTTCTTAAACGACTAGTCATTCAAGAACGTCCCCAATGACTACCGGCAACGAAAACGCCGATGTTTTGGTAACGACAGCGAAAACCCGCCAGGGCGAGCAAGGTGCCTTGAAACGAGGCGGCATTGACCTTCTGGTCATGCCGCCGAAGTTGAAAGGCAGATTGCCGCTCTGGCGGGTTTGCAGCGTCGGCCAGTTACGGCGTTTGGTAAAACGCCGTAACTCCTAGCTTTCGATATAGTCCTTCAGCTTGCTGCTGCGGCTGGGATGACGGAGCTTGGCCAGGGTCTTGGACTCGATCTGGCGAATGCGCTCGCGCGTGACGCCAAACTCGCGACCGACCTCCTCGAGCGTGCGGGGATGTCCGTCAGCAAGGCCAAAACGCAGCTCGATAACCTTGCGCTCGCGGTCGGCAAGCGAATCGAGCACCTGGGTGAGCTGTTCCTGCAGCATGGAGAAACTGGCCGCATCGGGCGGAACGATGGCCTGGGAGTCCTCGATGAAGTCGCCCAGCTGGGAATCCTCTTCCTCGCCGATAGGAGTTTCGAGCGACACGGGCTCCTGCGAAATCTTCTGGATCTCGCGGACACGGTCGGCGCTCATGTCCATTTCGGCGCCGATCTCCTCGGGGGTCGGGTCGCGGCCCAGGTCCTGAAGGAGCTGGCGCTGCACGCGGACGAGCTTGTTGATGGTCTCGACCATGTGCACGGGAATACGGATGGTACGGGCCTGGTCGGCGATAGCGCGCGTAATGGCCTGACGGATCCACCACGTGGCGTACGTGGAGAACTTAAAGCCCTTCTGGTAGTCGAACTTCTCGACAGCACGAATCAGACCGAGGTTGCCCTCCTGGATCAAGTCCAGGAACAGCATGCCGCGACCGACATAGCGCTTGGCGATGGAAACGACCAGACGCAGGTTGGCGCTAATGAGTGCCTGCTTGGCCTCAAGACCGACATTCTCGATACGGGTCAGACGACGCATCTCGGAACGCGTGAGCTCAAGCTCGCCCGCCTCGGAGGCCTCGAGCTTCTCAGTGGCCTCGAGACCCGCCTCGATCTTCATAGCCAGATCGACCTCTTCGGAGGCGGTCAGCAGGTCGACCTTGCCGATCTCCTTGAGGTACATGCGGACGGGGTCGCCGGTCAGCATCACCGTGGAGGCGTCGATACCGCGCACGCGCGAACGCGAACGGGACGTGCGCACGGTGCGCTTCTTCTTGCTCTTGGAGGAGCCCATCTCGGCATCGGCCTGACGGGCCATCTTGAGCTCGTGATCGTCGAGCGAGCCGGAATCGTGCTCGTCGTCACCAAAGTCGTCGGTATCGGTATCGTTATCGTCATCGTCGACGTCCATGGGGGCGTCGTCGTTACCGCTCGCGGAGATAATCTGGATGCCGCTGTTGCGCAGCGCGGAATACACCGCGGTGAGCTGCTCATCAGTTACATCGATATCCTTCAGGGCGACCTGAATCTCGTCCTCGGTTACCGAAGTCCTGTTTGAGCCGTTGCCCATGAGCTTTGCAACGTAGGATTCCAGCCCAGTACCCGTGCTCTCAGTCTTTTTTGGCACAGATTCTCCCTTCATAGTCCACAGGACTCAATACTTTAGCACACACAGTGACGTCTATACCCAAAAAGAGGTCTGGATATAGGTGAGAATACGCTGGTTGACCACAACATCTAGGCCTGGTCGGCGCCCGCCGTCTCCAAACCGATCAAACGGAACGGGTCCGCCACGCCGCCGATCGACTTTTGCAGCTCGCGTTGACGCTGCGCGTCCTGCACCGCCTGCATGGTCAGCACGCGCCGCGCCTGTTCATCGAGCGAATGGTCCCGGCGCAGCTTAGCCTGTGCGGAGCGCATGCGGCGTTTGATGGTGTAGAGCTCGAGCGTGTCAAGCATAAAGACGATGTTCGTCTCGGTGGGGTGCTTGCTCGTCGCCGAGATGCGTCCGGCACTGACAAGCGATGCCGCCTCGGGACATACCGCGCGCGCCGCATCCATGCAGGCCGCAGGATCGGTACCAGGGGGCGACGCCAGTATGGCCCATGCGATGGACTCGTGACGTGGGTCAACCCACTCGATGGAGCAGATGCGATCGGCATACGTGCGGAACAGGTCGGGGTAGCTCGTGAGCATGGTCAGCAGTTCACGCTCCCCCGCCAAGGACTTGCGTTCAAGATCGGTAAGA
>NZ_JBDMHA010000054.1:0-15979 GCF_039752985.1 Collinsella aerofaciens | reverse complement strand
GCTCCGCGTGAGGCGCTTGGCTTTGCGGGCAGCTTGAGCAGCTTGGCGCGCTATGCGGGCATAGCGCTGGGTATTACGGCGGCGTCGCGCATCCTGTATGGACAGACGAGCGCGGCGATGGGCAAGACGGTCACGAGCTATGTGGCGGGTCGTCCGGACGTGTTCCTCTTTGGCTTCCGTTTGGTATTCTACGTGCTGATGGCCGTTGCTACCGTGGGCTTTGCGCTCACATTGGTACGTTTGGTGAGGACGCGCACCCGGCATTAGCGTGTTGGGAGGCTGTCTGCCACGAATCGGGCCTATCTACTGGTCTTGCAGCTTTATAGTGCGATGCGGCTTGTGGGGCGGGCGGGGGTCGGTCCGTGGTAGACTATCGAACAACGTTTATTAATCGCGCGGTATCGTTGCCGCGAGAAGGGGTTGCGCCATGCAGGAGCTTGAGGATCGTATTCGCCATGACGGCATCGTAAAGGCCGGTAACGTCCTTAAGGTTGATGCCTTCCTCAACCACCAGTGCGACGTTGAGCTGTTCGACCACATGGGTGCCGAGTGGGCCCGTCTGTTCGAGGGTGTCGAGATCAACAAGATCCTGACGATCGAGGCTTCGGGCATTGGTATGGCCTGCATTGCAGCCCAGCATTTTGGCGGCGTGCCGGTGGTCTTTGCCAAGAAGGCACAGTCTATCAACCTCGACGGCGAGCAGTATGCCACGACCATCTATTCCTTTACCAAACAGAAGGAGTACCCGGTCATCGTTGGCAAGCGCTTCCTGTCCGAGGGCGACAAGGTCCTGATTATCGACGACTTCCTGGCCAACGGCTGCGCGCTCGAGGGTCTTATCAAGATCTGCGAGGCCGCAGGTGCCGAGGTATCCGGCATTGGCATTGCGGTGGAGAAGGGCTTCCAGGGCGGTGGCGATAAGCTCCGCGAGCGCGGCTTCCGCGTTGAGAGCCTAGCCCGCATCGCCGATATGGACTGCGATACCGGCGAGATCACCTTCGCCTAAGCGCGCAACACAAGCGATTGGTATGCGATGTGACAAAGGGACTTTCCCTTTGTCACATTTTTTATGAGGGGAGGTGTTGATATGGATGAGAACAAGATGGGATGGCGCGAGTATGCGCGCTATGCCGAGATGTCGGTCGAGGAGTTGGCGCGCGATTGCGAGGTGCAGGTGTTTCGCGCGACAGGTCCGGGCGGACAGGGCGTGAACACGACGGACTCGGCGGTACGCATGAAACATATCCCTTCGGGGATTACCGTGACAGCGCGCGAGAGCCGCAGTCAGTTCCAAAACCGTAGCAGCTGCCTGCGTAAGCTGCGCGCTGAGCTTGAGCGTCGCGGGCGTCCACCGCGCCGACGCGTAAAGACCAAGGTGCCTCAGCGCTCACGCCAGCGCAGGCTCAATGACAAGCACTTCAACGCCATTAAAAAGGCCAACCGTCGCAAACCGGGCAGCGACGAATAGCCTCCTCATAAGTTGCGGTGAAATAGGGACTGTTTTGCGGCTTTAGCTGCATAAACAGTCCCTATTTCACCGCAACTTAGGTGGGGTTAGCGGGTTGGGTGCCAGACCTCGAGAGCGGTGGGAAGGATGTCGACCTCGATGCGCGAGGCGTCGATGGGCTCGCCGTCGGCCTGGATGGGGTAGTCTGGCTCCTCAAAGGTGAGCTCCGCATGGCGACAGCGGCGCATGCGAACCGGTGGCAGCTTGGTATGGTGGCCATCTTTGGCCGAAAGGAACATGGGAAGCGCGACCGCGCGCGGAACGGGGCCGCAGGCGTAGCAGACGTCGAGTATGCCGTCGCACGGGTCGGCGTTGGGACAGATGCGATAGCCCGAACCATAGGTGGGTCCCAGCTGGATGGCCATGATAATCGCCCGCACGCGCTCGGCGGGCGCACCATCAAAGCTGATGGTCATGGGGTAGTTGCGATAGCGTAGGCCAAACTGCTCAAGTCCCGAGAGAGTGTAGAGCGGAGCGCCCGTCAAGCCCGTCTTTTTGCGCAGCTTGGTGGTGCCCAGGCCGATGGCGGCATCGATGCCGACCGAAAGTGTCTGGTCGTAGTACTCAACGGTAGCCTCGCCGCTGCCGCTCGCAGGGCTCCACGAGCGAATGCGCCCGATGTCCTGACGCTGCAGCTCGCAGGTGAGCAGCGCGCCAAAATCCTTGCCGGAGAAATCGTCGATGCCGAGCGTTTGGGCAAAATCGTTGCCGGAGCCCACGGGCAGGACGGCAAGGGCGGGGCGGGTGCCCTCCTCTTGCGTCATAAGCCCGTTGACGACCTCGTGAATCACGCCGTCGCCGCCAAGGGCGATAACGGTGCGATAGCCCTGAGCCTGTGCGGCCAGCTCCTTGGCGTGTCCCATGCGCTCGGTCAGCACCAGGTCAAACTGGGATGCGCGCGCGGTCATATCCAAAAAGCGTTGCAGGCGCTCGGCAACTTCGCGCGCCGCACCCGACTGGGCGGCTGGGTTGGCGATGATGAGCGTGCGGGCAAAATCAGTTGCATGCATGGGGCGACTCCCGGCGTATGACGTGACGGTGCGGTCGCGCTCAGGTCGAATTGCCCCCGATTGTGGCTGCACGGCGAATACTAACGTCTACTCTATCAGGTCGTTGTGGCGCTCGATGGCATCCGCTACCGTACCGCCCTCATCCACAATAAGCGAACGGCGCTTGGGTGAGATGATGCGCTGGGCGGGGTACACGCCGCGGTGTCCGCCGGTTAGGTAGCTGATAAAGGCCACGATGACAAAGAACCCGGCGGCCGTGCCGTGGAACAGGTCGATGGCCATCATGCAGGTGGTGATGGGCACGTTGAGGCCGGCGCAGAACACGCCGAGCATGCCGAGAGCCGCCAGAAAACTGGGGTCGAGCCCGGTAAGGCAACCTATCCAGCCACCGAGTGCCGCACCGATGCCAAACAGGGGCGTGACCTCGCCGCCTTGGAAGCCAGCGCCCAAGGTGAGCGCTGTGACGACCAACTTGATGACTGCGTCCGCCAGGGTGGTGTTGCCGGCAAATCCGGCGCCGGAAAGCCACGTGGAAAGGCCGGCGTAGTCCCAGGCGTCGAGGAGGGCATAGGCGGCCAAAACCACGAGTGCGCCTATGAGTGCGCGAACGAGGTAATTGGTGATAAAGCGACCGTACAGGCTCTTGACGGTTCGAACTGACCAGGCAAAGAGGCGTGCCGTCAGACCGAAGATAATGGCACTGATAACAACGATGACAACCGTCCGTGGTGTCATGTTGGGAACGCTGGCGATAACATTCGCCTCGTACTCGGTTCCCAAGGCAAGCGACGTAAAGTAGCCGGTAAACGAGGCGACCAGGCAGTAGATGCCCGCGGTGTAGTCGATCTTGCCGATAAAGCACATCTCCATGCCAAAGAAGGCTCCGGCGAGGGGTGAACCGAATACGGCGCCAAAGGCCGACGAGATGCCGGCGAGCATGAGGTCGTGGTGGTCATGCTTTTTGAGGTGGGCGAGGCTCGAGATGTTGCTGGCGATGGTGCCGCCAATCTGCACCGCGGCGCCCTCGCGGCCGGCCGATCCGCCTGTTAGGTGCGTGAGTGTGGAGCAGACGAAGGTGAGGACGGCCATGCGCATATGGATAAGGCGTGTGCCCAGGGCGGAGTCGATGACCAGGTTGTTACCTCGTTTGGCGGCAAGGCCGTGGTTTTTGTACACCCATGCGGTGGCAACGCCCACAACGGGAAGCAACGCGTAAATCCACACGTGGTGCTCGCGATAATCGGTCGCGATATTCAGCGAGGCCAAAAACGCCCAAGCGGCAACGCCCATGGCGAGCGAGACGATGACGACGAGTACGAGCAACTTAGCGCTCGCAAGTAGGTTGCGGGCGTTGCGGCGCGTGTCGGCAGCCAAGAGATGCTCGGAGCGGGTAAGTTGATGCCTGCCTGCCGTGATGACGTCATTAAGGGAGAAAAAGCCGCCGTCGTCGAGCGGCTGGGAATGATCCTGCGCTTTGTTTGCGCTTTCGGGTTTGTCGTTATGAGCCATACGTTCCTCTTTTAGGTTGCAACGCAAGCATTATAAAACGCGGTAAACGCGACGAGCCGGTGGGTTGGTTTCCATTCTGTTTCGCGGCCTGCAACCGACAGGTGTATTTGCGGGTACAGGCCGAGTCGCGGTCGTGCGTTGGGGGATTATACTGAGACAAGCATAAAGAATTGGCGCCCCTGTTGTGCGCCGTGGCATTAAGAGGTGCATATGGCAGAGAAACTCATTCCACTGGAGGACGCACAGTCGATTGTCCTGTCGCACGTTGCTCCGACCGATCTCGTCGAGATTCCCGTGTGGCAGGCGGCTGGTTTTCCCTTGGCCGAGGACGCGGTGGCCGATATCGATATCTCGCCGTTTGCCAACAGCGCTATGGACGGATATGCCGTGCGCTCGGCGGACTTGGTGCAGACATCTGGCGAGGCGCCGGTGACGCTCGACGTTATCGGACACGAGGCCGCGGGCCATGTGTTTGAGGGCGCAATCGGTGCGGGCGAGGCGGTCCGCATCATGACAGGCGCGCCGGTGCCCGAGGGTGCCGATGCCGTGGTGAAGTACGAGATCGTCGATGTGCTCGACGGTGACGGCAACGAGGGCTCGCACGTTCGCTTTTCGGCGCCGGCCAAGGTAGGGGAGAACGTTCGCTCTGCTGCCGAGGAGGCCCATGCCGGCGATGTTGTGATGCACGCCGGCGAGGTCGTGGCTCCGGCGGGCGCGGGTCTGCTGGCGAGCGCCGGATACGCGAGCGTGAAGGTGCACGCTGCCCCGCGTGTGGGCATCATCTCGCTGGGCACGGAACTGGTCGCACCGAGTAAGGTACCGGCGCGTGGTCAGATTCGCGATTCCAACTCCTCGGCGCTGATGGCCGAGGCACTCGATGCCGGCGCCGAGCCCGTGTTCTACGGCATCGCGCCCGATGATGAGCAAGCGATTGCCGAGCTGGTACATCGCGCCACGCGAGAGTGCGATTTTGTCATTACGAGCGGTGGCGCCTCGGCGGGCGATTACGACTATGTGACGGCGCTCGTCCGGCGCGAGGGCGAGGTGCTGTTTGACCGCATCTCGATGCGTCCGGGCAAGGCCATCACGTTTGGCTTGCTCGGGGGTAAGCCCTACCTGGGGCTTTCAGGCAATCCGGCCGCGGCGTATGTGGGCTTTGAGATGCTCGCCCGCCCGGCGATTCGCAAGATGCGCGGCTTTGCCGAGGGTACGCGTCCCGTGCAGCAGGCGACGCTCACGCACGGCGTGAAAAAGCGACAGCATCGCCGCTTCTTCGATCGCGCCACGGTTTTGCGCGACCCCGAGACCGGTGAGTTGTTGGTGACCGAGGCTAAGACACAGAATTCGGCGCTGCTTGGAACTATGCAGCGTGCGAACTGCCTGTTGCGTATTGACGAAGGACCGTGCGAGCTCAAGGCGGGAGATGCCGTGGACGTTGTTCGCGTCGACCTGCCCGAGGGAACGGCGCTATAGGAGGAACGCTATGGAGTTGAAGATTTCGATCGTGACGTGCTCGGACACACGCGATCTTTTGCAGGATGAGGCCGGAGCTGCACTCGAGGAACTTATCGAGGCACAGGGCTGGACGGTCGCCTCACATGTGGTCGTGCGCGACGACGTCAGCGAGATCGGTGATGCCATTGTGGAAGCTGCCGATGAGTGCCACGCCAATGTCGTGCTCACCTGCGGCGGCACGGGGCTTTCGATGCGAGATGTGACGCCCGAGGCGACGCGTGCCGTCTGCGACCGCGATGTGCCGGGTATTGCAGAGGCAATCCGCGCGTATTCGATGACCAAGACGCGCCGCGCCATGCTCTCGCGCGCTATTTGCATGCAACGAGGTCATACACTTGTCGTAAACTTTCCCGGTTCTACGAAGGCCGCCCGCGAAAGCTGGGAGGCCATAGCAGACCAGCTGGAGCATGCGGCTCAGATGACAGCTGGCGGCGGACATACCAACTAAGCGGTTTAACTGCGGCGGGGCGACCTGAACGGCTGCTCCGCCTTTGTTTTCCGCCGAAGCGACGCCGAGATGCACGGTAATTCGGAACTATATTCTCTGACGAGAATAATTTCTCACTATCATTATTCGCGCAGAAGTATAATCTGATTGCAGATTAAAGCCCGCGGTGGGGTACCCGGGCATAGCGTTCGAAAGGGTTGAACATGTTCGATATGGTTTCTCGCCGCGGATTCGTTTCGCTTTCTGCTGTCGCCGCTGCCGGCCTTGGTCTTGCCGGCTGTTCGGGCAGCAAGACGTCCGAGCCGGCCGGATCCGATGCCGGCTCCGTCAAGTCTTCCTCTAAGAAGAAGGCTGTCGAGCTGCAGGTCTTTGCCGCTAACTCGCTCGAGAAAGCTCTGCCCGAGGTTCAGGAGCTCTACACCGAGCAGACCGGCACCACGTTTGCCGACACGCAGTTTAAGGCGTCTGGCGACCTTGTCGAGCAGATGCGCGCCGGTGCCGCCGTCGACGTGCTCATCACGGCCTCCAAGGGCACCATGGACGACGCCGAAGCCGCCGAGCTCGTCGATGCCGACACGCGTGAGGACATGTTCGTCAACGACCTCGTGATCATTCGCGCCGAGGGCTCCGATACTAAGGTCGAGGCCATCGCCGACGTCGCGAATCTGGACGGTAAGATTGCCATTGGCGACGCCAAGACCGTCCCCGCCGGCAAGTACGCCAACCAGGCGCTGGCTTCCGTGGGCCTCTATACCGGTACCGAGGGCGACGACGGCGAGTACGCGCCCGAGCTCGCCGACAAGGTAGCCCTGGCCGACAAGGTCGGCACCGCTGCGTCTTACGTCTCTACAGGCGACTGCGTGGCGGGTTTTGTCTACAGCTCCGATATCTTCCGCTACGACGGCATCGAGGAGGCCTTCGTGTGCCCCGAGGACTCGCACAAGCCCATCGTGTATCCCGGTGCCGTCGCCGAGAGCTCCGAGCACGCCGACGAGGCCAAGGCGTTCATCGACTTCTGCCTGACCAACAAGAAGGCCCAGAAGATTTGGGGCAAGTACGGCTTTGAGCTTTCCGAGTAGTGCGGCTTGGCGCGATAATTCCATCGTTTTGTGTTTCACTCCGTCCTTGTATTCGCTTGGAGCTTTTCGTGCTTAATAGATTCCGCATGCTTGTCGCCTGTGCTTTGACCTTCGCGCTTTGCTGGGTGCCGGGATTTGCGTTTGCCGGGGACGCCGAGGACGGGGCCCAGGTTGCTGCGACCGCTCATGGGCTTTCCTATGGAATCGAGGGTTTTGAGCGGTTGGCGAAGGGGACCGCTCGTGCCATGGAGGGCCAGCCTGAGGGCTACCGGTTTCCCGTTGACGAGGATGTGGACCTTGTAGTGGCGCCTGCTGCCGATCGCGTTGTGGCGTGGATATCGCCCAAGGCGGTCGAGAAGTATAGATTGGATCCGCAGGACAACGAGTGCGTATCGGGTCTCAAGGCCCTCGTCTGTGACCTCGACAGCGCAAACTGCATGGGAGGTGCGCGGCTGGGGGACGTGGATCTTCCTTGGTATGTCACGGCGGAAACAACGTTTGATGCCGGCGGGTATACCTATGGCTTTGATGAGCGCGGTGCGGATGGGGACCGCTATGTGGTGATTGCATCAGCCTCGGGTGATGCCAAGGGCGGCGCGCGTTGGCTTGATAGCGCTCAAATGGTAGAGGCGTCGTCTGTCATGTTGCGGGATGAGCAAGGGCCCTTGACCTCTCTGGTCTCCTTTTTGGGCGACATCGACTATCGCCCGTTTTGGGTGTCCATTAAAACGAGCGGCCTTGCCCTGGTGATCTCCCTTGCGCTGGGCCTGTTCGCCGCGTGGAAGACTATGGGTACCTCGAGTCGCATCAAGGGCCTGCTCGACTCGGTCTTTACCATCCCCATGGTGTTGCCGCCCACGGTCTGCGGCTTTTTGCTGCTTATGCTGTTTGGTCGCTCG
Source organism: Collinsella aerofaciens (assembly GCF_039752985.1). Classification (GTDB taxonomy): domain Bacteria; phylum Actinomycetota; class Coriobacteriia; order Coriobacteriales; family Coriobacteriaceae; genus Collinsella; species Collinsella aerofaciens_BT. The sequence continues at coordinate 8,012 of NZ_JBDMHA010000054.1, read as the reverse complement.
ACCGGGGTGGGCCAGTGGCTGATTGCGCACGGCGTCTCGATTGTCTTTACGTGGCCGGCGGCGGTGATCTCTGCCGTGGTGGTATCGTTCCCCCTGGTCTACCGTACGGCGCTCGGCGCCTTTGAGAGCCTCGACACGCAGATGCTTGACGCCGCGCGAACCCTGGGATGGTCCGAGCGTCGCATCTTTGCCAAGCTTATGATGCCGCTTGGGTGGCCTTCTATTGCTGCTGGTACGGTCCTCGCCTTTGCCCGCGCGATGGGAGAGTTTGGCTGCACGCTGTTCTTTGCGGGCAACTACGCCGGCATCACGCAGACCATCCCCATCGCCATCTATTTTGAGTGGATGGGCGGCAATACGTCGGTCGCGCTCTTCTGGGTCGTGGTCGTAATTGCGTTCAGCTTCCTGGTCATCCTGTTCATTAACATGTACACCGCCCATTCGCAAAAGTATCGCGAGCGGGGCCTTTCCCATGCGGGGCGCAAGCAGGCCAAAGACCTCGCCGGACAGGGTGATTCGCTCGACCCGGCGGGCGGCGATGCCCTGCGAATCGATCGCGAGGCGCTGGCCGAGCTTATGCGCGATGACGCGGTTGCGAAGGGAGGTCGATAGGCCATGTCGCTCGTTCTGGATATTAAAAAGCGCTATCCCGGGTTTATGCTCGACATGCAGCTTGAGGCCGGCGAGGAGCGTGTGGCGCTGCTCGGTGCCTCGGGTTGCGGCAAGAGCTGCACCTTGCGCTGCATTGCCGGTGTGGAGACGCCCGACGAGGGCAAGATCGTCGTCAACGGCGTGACCTTTTTTGACTCGGCGGCGGGCATCAACCTGTCGCCCCAGGAGCGCAAATGCGCCCTGCTGTTCCAAAACTATCAGCTGTTTCCCAACATGACGGTGGCCGATAACGTATGTGCCGGCGTAAAGGACGCGGGCGACGCCGCGGCGCGTAAAAAACTTGCCGAGCGCTACCTGGGCATCTTTGGCCTAGCCGATTTTGCCGACCGCTATCCCGCGCGCCTCTCGGGCGGTCAGCAGCAACGTGTGGCGCTTGCCCGTATGGTGGCGGCTCACCCGGGCATCTTTATGTTCGACGAGCCCATGAGCGCACTCGATGCGTATCTCAAGAGCGCGCTTGAGCAAAACATGCTCGACCTGTTCGACGTCTGCAACCGTACCGTGCTCTACGTGAGCCACGACATCGACGAAGCGTGCCGCCTGTGTCAGCGCATCTGCGTGATGCACGACGGGCATGTGGAGGAGATCGGCTCCATCGAGGACGTGGTCCGTCGTCCGCAGACGCTGGCGGCACTGCGCCTGACGGGCTGCAAGAATACGAGCCGCGCGCGCAAGATCGGCGACGAAGAAGTTGAGGCCCTCGACTGGGGCATGACCTTTAATGTGGGCCGTGAGGTTCGAGATGACGTGGCGTACCTCGGTATTCGTGCGAGCTACTTCCATGTTGACAATCGCGCGGAGCGGGGCCGTAACAGCTACGATTTGCACGTGGCTCGTGTGAGCGATTCGCGCTTTGAGCGGCTGGTGCTGCTGGACGTGCCGCGTGCTGATGCGCCCACGCGTCTGCAGTGGAAGGTGAATAAGGTGAGTGTACCCGTGGAAGAGCTGCCGCAGGCGGGTGAGACTCTGCGCATGCATTTTGATGCAAGCAGGATTCATCTCGTTTGCCGATAATGCGGGTGCGATGCGGTCGAGGAGGTAGTCCTCGACCGCTTTGTTTTCACTTCGCCGTTCGCCGATTTCTACATGACTAAACCTTATCAGTCTGATAATTAATTATCAGACAGCGAGATGCTCACATCCCAACGTTGTCGTACGCGTGTCGACGGTGTTCGTCTTGACGACAACCGTTGATATAGTTACCTTCGACGAGAAAAGGAGGGCGCGCCGATGCTGCAGAAGACATATTCGCGTCGCGTTGCCGCGCGCGCCCTGTATATGGCTCGGAGCCGCATATGAGCAGGTATGTTCACGGCTCCGGGAGAGACGACGCACAACTAAATAATCGACCGCAAAGCGGGTTCCCCAAAATTCCGGGTTTGAGCACGGCTGGGTTTTCGCCACCCACCGTGCAGAAATACCGTAGCTATTCATTTTTGGTTCGAGAGGGGAACCGTCATGGCTGAAGAATTTGATTTCCATCCGATGTGGGAGAGCCTCGGCATGAATCTTGCCGACCACGACATGCTGCTGGGCGCCGTGGGTCAGATGTACGGCGACATGTTCCTGACGCAGAACAATCGCCCCAAGTCCACGTCCTACCTGGATTTTGTCGCCACCAACATCCATAGCGGCCGTATTAAGGAGATGCTCGACAAGAAGGAGGCCGGCGAGGCCACCAAGATCGTCGGTTCGTTCTGTGTGTACGTGCCCGAGGAGATCGTGCTTGCCTGCGACGGCATCCCCGTGGGCCTGTGCTCGGGTGCCGATTGGGCAACCGATAAGGTCGAGGAGCACCTGCCGCGCAACACCTGCCCGCTTATCAAGAGCTTTGCCGGCTTTAAGCTGGGCGAGGTCTGCCCCTATATCGAGTCGAGCGACCTGGTGGTAGGCGAGAACACCTGCGATGGCAAGAAGAAAGCTTACGAGTTCTTTGCCACGCAAAAGAACATGTACGTCATGGATATTCCCAACGTACACGACGAGTCGACGCTCGTGACCTGGAAGGCCGAGGTTAAAAAGCTTGCCGCCAAGATCGAGGAAGAGTGTGACGTCAAGATTACGCCTGAGCGTCTGAAGACCGCCATCCGCGCCGTCAATGAGAAGCGTCGCGCCCTGCAGCGCCTCGCTGCCACGCGCACTGCCGACCCGGTGCCTATCAGCGGTCTCGATAGCCTGCTGACCGTGCAGGCAGCCTTTATGGACGACACGCCGCGTCTGACCGGAGCCATTAACGATATGGCGGCTGAGTGCGAGCAGCGTGTTGAGACCGGCGAGGGCGTGGCGCCCAAGGGGACCAAGCGCATCCTGTACACCGGTACGCCCATGGCCGTGCCCAACTGGAAGCTGTTCAACCTCATCGAGAAAGCCGGCGGCGTTGTGGTAGGCGAGGAGTCCTGCACGGGCTCGCGCTATTACAAGGACCTGGTCGATGAGTCCGGTGAGACGGTCGACGAGATGCTCGATGCCATTGCCGAGCGCTACTTTAAGATCAACTGCGCCGTCTTTACCCCCAACGACCAGCGTATGAAGGACATTGTCCAGATGGCCAAAGACCTGCATGCCGACGGCATCGTCGACGTGGCCCTGCAGTTCTGCACGCTCTACGAGATGGAGTCGTTTGCCGTGGAGAAGGCTGCCGAGGAGGCCGGCATTCCGTTTATGCACATCACGACCGACTACGCCGGCGAGGATGCAGGCCAACTGCAAACCAGGATTGAGGCTTTCTTGGAAACCATTTAGGGGTATCCGTCCCGGCGGCTTCCCCAGGCACCCGATCTTGCCGTTCAAACCATCGTTTGCGTACCAAAGTACGCGGCGCTTCTCTTTCACGGCAACCTCGGGCACCTGGGAAAGCCGTTTCCTTGGTTGGTCAAAAGGTTTGTTAAGGAGTTATATGTCGGAAAATATGGAGCAGCCGTTGCCATCCACGTTTGAGGAGTTCAACGAGCAGCGCAAGGCGGCGTTTATTCGTGTCAAGGATTACAAGCAGGCGGGCAATCGTCTGGTCGGCTTTTTGTGCAGCTATACGCCGCTCGAGATTATCGATGCCGCGGGCGCCTCGAGCGTGGCCCTTTGCGGTACGTCCGATGAGGTGATTCCCGAGGCCGAGAAGGTGCTGCCGGCAAATCTGTGTCCGCTCATCAAGTCGACGTATGGTTTTGCCTATTCGCAAAAGTGCCCGTTTACGTACTTTAGCGACATGATCATCGGTGAGACCACCTGCGACGGCAAGAAGAAGATGTACGAGCTACTCAACGAGCTCAAGCGCACGCACATTCTGCATCTTCCGCAGGGTCGCGATCGCGCCTACGAGCGTGAAGGCTGGTACGAGGAGTGCTGCCTGCTCAAGGAGGAGCTCGAGAACTTCTACGGCATCACGATTACCGACGATGACCTGCGCGCTGCCGTCCGTCGTCGCAACCGCTTGCGTGCGGCCCAGCTCGAGATGTTTGCGCTGCAGGCCAACCAGCCGGCGGCCATGAGCGGCGTCGACCTGATGAGCACCATGTTTGCCGGCACGTTCAGCTTTGATATCGAGGCCTATGCGCAGCAGCTGGAGCAAAAGATTGTCAAGCTGCGCGAGGCCTACGACGCGGGCGAGCGCCCGGTCGCGGCGGATGCCAAGCGCATTCTGATCACCGGCTGCCCAGTGGGTGGCGTAATCAACAAGATCGGTCGCACCATCGAGTCCAACGGCGGTGTGGTCGTGTGCATGGACGACTGCTCGGGTGAGCGCACGGCGGCCATGATGATCGACCCGGAGGCTCCCGATATCCTGCGCGCCATCGCCGACCGTTACCTGGACATCAACTGCTCGGTCATGACGCCCAACGACGGCCGTATGGAAAATACGCTGGCCATGTGCGAGAAGTACCATGTCGATGGCGTGGTAGAGAGCGTGCTACAGGCCTGCCACACCTTCAACGTTGAGAGCGCGCGCATGCAGGGGGCTGTCGAGGGTGTGGGTATTCCGTATATGAAGATCGAGACCGACTACAGCAACGGTGACATGGGCCAGATCGAGACTCGCATCGCCGCCTTCATCGAAACCCTCTAGCTTCCTCAGGCACCGGATCTTGCTCCTCAAACCGTCGCTTGCGTACCCAAAGTACGCTGCGCTCCTCTTTCGGGGCAATCTCCGGCACCTGAGAAACCTAGAGCTAAGGCGCCTGAACGCGCAGCTGTCTTTGATGTTTAGATTGTGAGAGAGCCATGATAGGGATCGGGATCGATATCGGGTCTACGGCGGCTAAGGCTGCTGTGGTCGACGGGGAGGGTTCGGTGGCGTGGACGTGCGTGCAGCCAACCGGGTTCTCCTCGGTCGATGCTTCCGAGCGGCTGCGCGAGGCGCTGGCAGCGGCCGGCTATGACGTGGCAGCCGACGATGTGCGTGTGGTCGCGACCGGCTACGGTCGTGTCGCCGTGCCCTATGCGCACAAGGTCGTGACCGAGATCACCTGCCACGGTACCGGTGCCGTGCGCCTGTTTGGCGATCACGGCACGGTGATTGACGTAGGCGGCCAGGACACCAAGGTCATTCAGCTTAAAAGTGGCCGCGTGGCCAAGTTTGCCATGAACGACAAGTGCGCCGCCGGCACGGGGCGCTTTTTGGAGATCATGGCCGATCGCCTAGGCATTTCCCAGCAGCAGATGGCTGACCTGGCGCGTTCCGGCGAGCCCACCAAGATCAGCAGCATGTGCACGGTGTTTGCCGAAAGCGAGGTTATCAGCCTGATCGGTCGCGGTGAGCCGCGCGAGAACATTGCGCGTGGCGTGATCGACAGCGTGGTCTCGCGCGTGGCGACCATGGCCGGGCAGGCCGCGGGCGCCCCGTACTACCTGACCGGTGGCCTGTGCGAGAACGCCTTCGTGGTGGAGCGGTTGGGCGAGCTGCTGGGGTCGCCGGTGACCACCTCGCCCCAGGCCCGCTTCGCCGGTGCCATCGGCGCGGCGATTCGCGCACAGGCGCTCAATTAATGCATCCGCCGCAGGCTCGCATTCATGCGTATACTGGGAGAAAATGATTGACCGATGAGAGGAGGTATCGATGGCTGACGATCAGATTAAGCTCACGTCTATGACTGCCGCGAGCGGTTGAGCCGCTAAGTTGGCTCCTGGAGCCCTCGCCCAGGTCCTGGGCGATTTACCCAATGTGCATAACGACAACTTGCTCGTGGGGTTCGATACCTCCGACGATGCGAGCGTCTTTCGCGTTGGCGATAACTTGGGTCTCGTGCAGTCCATCGACTTCTTCCCACCGATGGTCGACGACCCGTTTTTGTTTGGCCAGATCGCCGCGGCAAACTCGCTGTCGGACATCTACGCCATGGGCGGGCGGCCGAGCCATGCCATGAACCTGCTGTGCATTCCCAGTTGCCTGGGCGTCGAGGTCGCAGGTCAGATTCTGGCGGGCGGCGCCGACAAGTGCGTCGAGGCGGGTTGCTCCATCGCGGGCGGTCACACCATCAACGACGACGAGCCCAAGTACGGCCTGTCCGTGAGCGGGTTTGTCGCGCTCGACCGCATGCTCGCCAACAGCGGCGCGCGCGTGGGCGATGCGTTACTGCTGACCAAGGCGGTTGGCTCGGGCATCATCACCACGGCCATTAAGGGCGAGCTCATCGAGCAGGACGAGGCCGCAGCCATGTTTGACTCGATGCGCACCCTCAACGAGGCTCCGATTCGTCTGGCCGAGGGACTTGAGCTTCACGGCTGCACCGACATCACGGGCTTTGGCCTGATCGGGCATGCGTGCGAGATGGCCGAGGGCTCGGGCGTGCAGATTGAGCTTGCGTCGGGGGCGGTGCCGCTCTTTGACCAGGTGCTCGACATGGCGCGTTTGGGCATTATCCCCGCGGGCTCCTACCGCAACCAGGACTTCTTTGGCCCGCGCGTGACGGCCGACGAGGACCTTGAGCCGGGCATGCTCGACGCGCTGTACGACCCGCAGACGTCTGGTGGCCTGCTTATCGCGGCACCTGCTGCCGATGTGGATGAGCTTGCGCGCCGTCTGCATGCCGAAGGACGTATTGCCGCCGTCGTCGGTCGCGTGTGCGAGTCGGTGCCAGGCGGTCCTGCCGTCCACGTTGTTCGCTAGCCCGCACGTTTATGTAACTGTTTACCGTTCTCTAGAACGGTTCTTTCGAAAGGAAAAGCTATGTCTACCAAAATTGAAGTCAATGCCATGGGCGATGCCTGCCCGCTGCCCGTCGTCAAGACGCTCAAAGCCCTGAAGCAGCTCGATGGCGAGGGCGCCGTCGTGACCTCGGTCGATAATGAGACCGCCGTCAAGAACATTTCCAAGATGGCGCAGGAGAAAGGCTGCACGGCCTCGGTCGAGAAGGTTTCTGACGCCGAGTGGCACGTGACCGTGGCGACCTCTGGCGCCGTTGCCGTGGCCGATCCCGAGCAGGATGGCGCTGCCTTCTGTGATGCCAGCGCCGGCAAGGGCAAGCTCGTCATTTCCGTCTACACCGACTGCATGGGCCGTGGCGACGACGAGCTGGGCCACAAGCTCATGAAGGCGTTTATCTTTGCCGTGACGCAGCAGGAGGAGCTGCCCGCGACCATGCTGTTCTACAACGGCGGCGCCAAGCTCACCGTTGAGGGCTCGCCGGTGCTCGACGACCTGAAGGGTCTGGCCGAGCAGGGTGTCGAGATTCTCACCTGCGGTACCTGCCTCGATCACTATGGCATTAAGGACCAGCTCGCGGTGGGCGAGGTCACGAATATGTACGTGATCGTGGAGAAGATGGAGCAGGCCGTGCGCGTCGTGCGCCCGTAGCGTATTGGTTGGAGTTGCCATGAGGGAGAAGCGCCCGGCGCTTGTCATCACGTTTCCCACCACGGCGGCCGCCATGGGCTGCGAGTCCCTATGCATCGAGCGCGGCCTTCCTGGGCGAACGATTCCCGTACCCGGGGAGGTCGCTGCCGGCTGCGGTCTGGCGTGGAAGGCGTTGCCTGCCGATGAGGAACTGCTGCGCGGCGAACTCGCCGCGGCGGGCGTTCCCACCGAGGACTTTACGGTGATTGATATGTGGGAGGTCGTGCGATGATCTACCTGGATAACGCGGCGACGACCATGCACAAGCCGCAGACGGTCATCGATGCCGTGACGCAGGCGATGTGCTCGCTCGGCAATGCCGGACGCGGCGCCACGTCGGGTGCCCTCGATGCCGCTCGTACGATTCACGGTTGCCGCGCCAAGCTCGCGCGCCTTTTGGGTTGCCCGAGGGCGGACCATGTGTGCTTTACGCCCAACTCTACGGCGGCGCTCAACACCGCCATCAACGGGGTGGTGTGCCCCGGCGACCGTGTGGTCACGACGGTGCTCGAGC
>NZ_JBDMHA010000053.1:14902-17009 GCF_039752985.1 Collinsella aerofaciens | reverse complement strand
CTCCATGCCGACACAATCGGCATGCGTCGCCTCGATAGCGTCGTTGCGCATGGTAGCGCCCGTCACAAAGCGGTTACCCGTGGCAATCGTGCCGACCAGGAACTGCTTGGTGCCCTCGTTCGAAGCGACTGCATTTTTCGAAGCGTCAACAAACCCACGCTCAGCAAGCACGTCGGCGGCAATATCGACCAGCGCGGGCGTCGAGCCAAACTCCTCGAGCCCCGGTGCGGACTCGGCGATAAGCGCGGTATCGGTATCCAGATAGCGTAGGCGTTTGCCAATGACCACGTCGTCGATATGGAGCTTGGGGTTCAAACCGCCCGCAATGCCCGAAAACACAACAGCCTGCGGAGCATACTTGCTAATGAGGTGCTGTGTTGCAGCGGCGGCGTTCACCGTGCCCATGCCCGCCGTTGTGGCGACAACTGTCAGGCCGTCGAGCTCACCGCTCACAACGGTCAAGCCCGCCTCCCGTGCCTCGCAAACGTCGCTCAGCTCTTCCTTAATCTGCATGATCTCTTTTTCGAGCGCACCGATAATCGCGATGGTAGCCATACCATTCCCCAAACCTATACGAAATTCTCAACCAAGGTATGGTACCAGCATTTTGTTTGACCTCGCCAAACGAACACGCTAAGCCAGTGCAGCTCGCGTATCAAACAGAGCCTTTGCAATCGCGGCCGTAACCTCGCTCGAACGGTCACTCCATGGCATCGATGTCATGACGCTCATGACATAGGTACGGCCATCGATGTCGATGAGGCCCGCATCGCATGTCGAATAGTAACCATCCTCGCTAATCCAGCCTGCCTTGTTGCGCACCAAAACCTGCTCGTCCGCAATGCCATCGCGAATAAACGAGCGCGATGTTGATGCCAGAAGGCCCGACAACCACTGTGAAGTCTCGATATCCATGCTCAGATACTCGCTCATCTCGCGCCATAACCTCGCAGAAGTGCGCGGGCAGTAGGTCGGAAAATCACTCATCGGATTCAGTGCCGTTTCGTCATCAACGCCCAGATTGGCAATCCAATCCTCATAGCCATCATGGTCAAACGCCGCGCGTAACGCGATAAACGAATCGTTGTCTGAGTTGACGACGGCATTCTCGATAAGGTCGCGCACCGTCTGCCAGCCCATGCTGTAACCACCATACGTGGCTAAAGGCCAATCGAGCGACACCTGCCCCGATTCGACCAACATCTCGCAAATATAGAGTGCATACAGCGCCTTATAACTGCTCGCTCCATACACCTCAACATCGGCGTTATACGTCACGCCCCTACCACTCGATAGGTCGTAGAACACTACACCCACGTCGCCCAGTTCCTGCGCCCGACACAGGGCATCCTGGAGCGAGGCAAGGCTCTCATCCTCCAAGGCAGGAGTCTTGTTATCCACCAACGAGAAGGTCCGAACGGTATCACCCGAAGGGATATCGTTGAAGTTCGCCTTCGAAAGTCTCGTCTTGAGATCTGCCGTCGACAGAGCTTGATCTGCCGACGCTTTGGACTTTGAAACCTTCTCGTTTTGCAGCTGTACCGTTGACGCATCTGGGCGCCCCGTTCGCTCCGAGGCGTAGGTTTTAACGGTAATTCCGAGGATAATAACCGCCGACGTTAGCATCCCAATAGCGGCAATCTTCCTCACGCGGATGCGAGCGCCGGCAAGGCCACGCGAAGACGTGCCCTTCGTCTTATATCTGCTGCCATGCTGCGGCACATACTCGTCCCGCGATGCGATGTTTCGCACGTGGTCTCCTGACTGCTACCGTTTATATACGAGCAGCATGATACCGAGCAGGCATTTCTTTCCAAAGATATTCAGCAGCGTTTAAGGTGTCTTTAAAGAAACCACAAGCGTATTTATCCAAATGGCACGATTCTGTTGCGCATCTCACCGCAACCCAGAGAGCAGTCTTTTTAGGACGGGGCTCTTTAGCAATCAACTAGGTGCCCAGGGGCACTCATTTAAGTCTGTCCCCAATGAGTGCCCTTGGGGAACGAAAATGGCATGCTATCCGATAGCGTTTTTGAGCTCCGCACGGCGCTTTTTCATACCGGCCATAACGGCATTGCGCAGCTCGGGCATGCGCGCGGTATCCATC
>NZ_JBDMHA010000053.1:0-14752 GCF_039752985.1 Collinsella aerofaciens | reverse complement strand
CCTCCGCCGTGTCGGTAATGCCCGGCACAACCACGTGGCGGATAACGACCTTGATATTGCGACGTGCAAGCTCATCGCCAAACGCCAGGATGCGTGCGGGATCACAACCGGTCAGCTTTTTATGCTCGACCGGGTCGGCATGCTTAATATCGAGCAGTACCATGTCGGTCTCGTTGAGCACGGCATCGAACTTCTCGGGATGCTGAGGGTCGAAGGCGTAGCCACAGCTATCCAGGCAGGTATGCACACGACCATCGGGGTTGTTGTGCATTGCACGGAACAGGTCGGCCAAAAACTCGGGCTGCAGAAGCGGCTCGCCGCCCGAAACGGTAATGCCACCGCTGCGGTAAAACTCATGGTTGCTCTGGAACTCGTCCATCAGATGCTCGACGGTCACCATGGTGCCGCCGTTAACCGACCAGGTATCGGGATTGTGGCAATACGCGCAGCGCATGGGACAGCCTTGGACAAACACTACGAAGCGGATGCCGGGACCGTCAACCGTACCCATCGTCTCGATCGAATGTACGCGGCCCAGGGCAAACGCGGAGTCCTCGGGACGAGCGTCCACACCCTCGAGCGTCATCTCAGCCATTCCCGCTACCTTGCCTCTCATTGGTTTTAGTTACATAAATGCCAGAGCCATTCTAGCCCATACATATGATGGCGAAACGGTTTAGAGGTCAATTAGGTCGTCCTATTTGACTCCACGCAAAAGCGGCGGGAGGGTTATCGCAACCCGCCCACCGCCGAGGCAATAGAAATCGATAGACTCCAGGCCTTACGCCTTAAGCGTGAGCACCGCGCCGAAGGCGGTCGGGCCGCAATGGCTCGAGATGACGTCGCCGACCTGAGTCCAGGTAATGTCCTTAAAGCCAAGATCGTGTGCATAGACTTCCATGTCGTCGCGCAGCTCCTCGGAAAGACCTACCGAATACGCCAGGCCAATGTGCGAGTAGTCAATCTCGCCCTTGGCAACCATGTGATCAATAAAGGCGCGGGCGCACTTGAGCATAGAGCCGCGGAACTTCTTGGTTGCCACGAACTTGCCGCCCGTTACCTCAATGCAGGGCTTAATCTTGAGCAGATGGGCGCCCAGGAACGCGACGTTGGACAAGCGACCGCCCGCCTTAAGGAAGGCAAGGTCCGTAGGAACAAAGCCCAACAGCACGCGGTCCATGACGGAGTTCGCGAAGGCGAAGATCTCGTCGACGGTGGCATCGGGGTGAGCCTCGATGTATTTGGCGGTCTCGACGACAACAAGCGACTGGCCTACCGAGACAAAGCGCGTGTCCATGGAGAACACGTAGTCGCGCCCCTGGGCCGCAATCTTTGAGGACTGATGCGAACAGGTCGTGGCCTCGGAATATGCAAGATGCAAAATAGTCGCGTCGGGCTGCTCAGCGTGAATGCGGTCGTACACGTGAGCAAAATCCGCAGGCGCGCAGCCACTGGTCTTGGGCATCACGCCAAACTCATTGCAGCGCGAATAAATCTCGAGCGGATCGATCGAGCCGTCCTCGACGGTCTCGTCACCAATCGTGACATGCATGGGCACGCGCACGATGCCGTAGCGCTCGCAGAGCTCCGGCGTCACATCCGACCCAGACTCGACCACGATTACGTACTTGCCCATTAATATCACGACCCATCTCGACATTGGCTTTTCAATACATGGCACGCACCGCCGCACTGTTGCACAACGGCGTCCAAGCGCCAAAGAGACGCCGCCCCTTGCACACAACAAAGGACAGCGTCTCCCTGGAAAACTCCGTGCTTATCTGAGATTCTACACGGTTTATTAAGGAGTGTTACTTATTCCGCAAACGGTAGCTATACGCGATGAACGGTAGTTCGCTGCAGCAACTGCGACACATTCCGCCCAGCAAGTCCAATCGCGCTCCACACACGGTTAATGCGCGAGGCGGTAGAAATCCATCGACGCCGCACCCTCGGCATGCAACCCCATCGCCGGAACCGCCGGCGAATAGGTACGGCTCGTAAGTGCCGCCTCGCCGCCATTTGCAAAAATCTCGACCATCGTAGTGTCCGAAAGCACGCGCAGGTCGCGAAGCTCGCTGAGCTCGATCGACCTCTGGTCGCGCCCATAGCCTTCGTCACCCATGTCGAGGGTAAGCATCCCGTCTGCATAGCGCACAAAGACACCCTTGCGGATTTCGAGCTCGATCACCTGGGCGCCCTCACAGGAAACCACAAGATCAAACAGGCGGCCCGGCTCCTCAACGGTTTCACCGCCTGTCGCGCAAACGCAGTCGCCGCGCATCCTCTCAATCTCGTGCACCGGCTGCTGACAGAGCTTACCATCGCGCATGCTCAGTTCTCTCGGCACCGTCAACGCGCACTGCCACCCGCGTGCCACCGTCGGGCTTTTTGCCGTCGCATCGGGGCAACCCGACCACCCGATCATCAAACGCCGACCCGCAGCATCCTCAAAAGACTGCGGTGCGTAGAAATCAAAGCCGGCATCGACCATCGGGGGCATGCCCTGCCCGGCGATCTTAAAACTCGGCGCCTCCCAATCGGCCTCGATGGGAAACCACACGCACTGGTGCGGATTGCGGTAACGCCATCCATCGGCGGACACACCCTGCGGACAGCAAACGAGAATAAGCTCACCATCGAGCTCAAACAGATCGGGGCACTCCCACATAAAGCCAAACTTCTCGCCCAACTCAATGCGCGTCGCATAGCTCCAGTCCTCTAGATCGCTCGAGGTATAGACAAGCACGCAGCCGCGGTCGTCTTTCGTACGAGCGCCCAGAACCATGTAGTAGATACCATCGTGTTCAAGGATTTTGGGATCACGCACGTGCGTACCGATATCGTCGGGGTAATCGACCGGCCCAACAGCTATGCGCTTCTCGCCCAATTCGTCGGGGTTCTCGGCAACCACATGAATCTGGTTTTGCTCACGGCCCGTCAACACGTAGTCGTAATCATCGCGGTCAAAATGCTTGACGTTGCCGGTATAGAAGTAGTGAATCTTGCCGTCGTGTACAAAGGCAGAACCAGAATACGCTCCGCTCGAATCCAAATCGGAATCGGGGAACAGCACAGGGCCGCGATTCTCGTACGTCACAAAATCCTTTGTTGTCAGATGATTCCAAATCACTGGACCGCCATGCGCAGCATCGAATGGATCGTATTGGTGATAGATGTGATACGTATCACCGATCTGCACCAAACCGTTGGGGTCGTTGAGCCAGCCAAGCTCAGGCTCCACATGGAACAGGAGCCTATCGGGGTCAGACGCGATGCGACCCGCCGTCTCATCCTGTCCGGCACGCCACTGCTCATAGTCCGCGCGTGTCACCTTATTTTTTTGATTAAACATCGCCGTTGACTTTCTCGTCTATGGGGAAGGACGCTCGACTCACACGAGTCGAACGCCCTTCCCCAAATGGACTTATCCTCAGATTACGCTGAACGGCTCAACTAGAAGCTGACATCGAAGCCAGCACCAGCGCCCTCTTCATCAGTGGTCGGCACGCCCTTTGCCTTGTTGTAGGCAAAGATCAAGACGATCGGCACGATAAAGGCGATGAGATTGCCAGCCACATACCACACGAGCGTCTCGGGCGTGACGATGAGCAGGCCAAGCACGCCGGTCAGACCCTGACCGATGGCGCGCACCTCAAAGAGCTTCACGAAGGCACCGCCGCAGCCTGCACCGATGCAAGCGCAGATGAACGGGATGATCGAGTAGCGCATGTTTGCAGCAAAGATTGCGGGCTCGGAGATACCGACCAGCGTCGGGATAAAGGACGACATGCAGATGTTGCGCTCTTTGGAATGCTTCTTGTGAATGAGGTACATGCCGATGGCGCCACCGCCCTGGGCGATGATGGAAACCGACCAGATTGCCTGGATGTAGTTGAAGCCAGTCGTGGCAACGAGGTTGGCCTCAATACCCTGGATGAACTGATGCGTACCGGTAACGACGAGCGGCTGCAGGAACGCGGCAAAGACAAAGGCGCCAAAGACGCCCATCCTGTTGTACAGGACATCGATTACGCCAGCGAGGACGTCGCCGATCAGGTTGCCGAGCGGGCCGAACACGGTGAACAGGGCAACGTTAGCAAGAATCAGGGTAACGGTCGGGACAAAGACAAACGAGACGACCTCGGGGATGTACTTCTGGGCAATCTTTTCGACCTTGGCCATAAACCAGGCAGTCAGGATTGCAGGGAACACGCCGCCCTGGAAAGCAACCATGGGGATGGAGAGCGGACCAAAGTTCCAGTACTCAGCACCCGACGGATCCATAACGAACGCGTTACGGTTCATAAGGCTCGGGTGAACCATGACGATACCGACGAGGATGCCCAGAATCGGGTTACCGCCAAAACGCTTCACCGCGCTGTACATAACCAGGACAGGCAGGTAGTCAAACGTGGTGGCGATAATGGCAAAGAAGCTTGCGAGGTTCTTGAGGAACTCGCTGTGGTCGGCAAGGCTGCCCTCCATGCCAAAGAGGCCGTTGGCAACGATCAGCGACTTAAGGCCGATGATGATAGCAGCGCCGACGAAAGCGGGAATGATGGGGATAAAGATATCCGAGAATACCTTGAGGACCGAGAAGAACTTGCCCTTCTTGTCCGCCTCGGCGCCCTTGACCTCGGAAGCGCTGATCTCCTTAACGCCCGTCAGAGCCATAAACTCATCGTAGACCTTGTTGACGGTACCGGTACCGAAGATGATCATGAGCTGGCCGCTGTTGTACAGCACGCCCTTGACGCCATCGATGTTCTCGAGCTCGGCCTTGTTGTACTTGCTCGTATCCTTGAGCACCAGACGCAGACGCGTAACGCAATGCGTGGCGCCCTCGATGTTCTCCAGACCGCCGACGTTATCGACGACTTGCTGAGACACTACTTTGTAGTCCATGTTCCTCTCCATTCCCTTACGAAATCATAAAACGTTTTGATGCCATTATAGAGACGCGATCGTTGCATTTGCGCACTTGAGCGTACCGTCGGTGACCGTCAGTGCCACACCCTGGCCCTGCTTATTGCAGAAGCGCGCGTTAAGCGCAACATCATCGACAAAGATGGTCGCGATATCGTCGTCAACGACCAGGCGCACATGATGAGTGCCCTCGCCCTTAAAGAACAACGGACGCTCGAGGCCCATGTTGTTGACCTGGAACCACGGATACTGGGGGGCCGCCGTAAACTCGAGCTTGCCCTCACGCAGGTTGGCGCGGAACTCATAGGCAAGACCGGACTCGGCGTCCTCGGCAAGCTTCACCGAGAAGCCGGCAGCGTCACCGGCGAGCTCGATGTCGGCATCGAGCATATAGGTGGAACCGGCATCCGCGGCGAGCACCTGCTCGACCTTGCCCGACTCGCAGGAAAGCTCAAAGGCCTCGACTGCCTTAGCCTCGCCAAAGGCGCCAAGCATGCTGTCAGGGAGCTTGGTGCCGAGCGTTCCGTCGGCACGCTGAACGATCTCGAGAGGCATAAAGGTGCCACCCCACAGGTAAGAGCTGGGGTCGCCGCCCTCGTCACGCGTAGGAACCCAACCAAAGAGAACGCGGCGCTCGCCATCAAATGCGGTACGCGCGGCATAGTACGCGCGGCCATCGAAGGAATCGTCCGCAGGAGTGATCCAAGGACCGTTGATAGAGCGAGACATGCGGTAACGGGTCTTGTTGCCATCACTGTACTCGGAGAACACCAGATACCACCAGTCGCCCATCTTAAAGAGATCAGGCATTTCGAACATGGTGTACAGGCCCGGATTCCACCAGTCGCCCTGGAACTCCCAGGTATCCAGGTCCTTGGAGGTGAACTTGACCAGACGACCGGTCATCAGACGCTTGTCCTCGCCCACACGCGTGCCGAGGATGAGCATGTACTCTTCGTTCTCCTCATCCCAAAGCACAAAGGGATCGCGCCAGTTGCGGTCATCGTAACCCTCCTGGGGCGGAAGCAGCGTCTCGGCGATGTTCTTCTCCCACTTGACGGCGTCGTCACTCGTTGCGTGAAGAAGAACCTGCTTCATCAAGCGTGCCTTGACCTTATCGCGATTGCAACCAGTGTAGAGCGCATGGTACTTGTCGCCCACCTTAAACACCGTGCCGGCATAAACATACTGGTCGACTTCCTCGTCGCCGCCACGCTCAAGGCTCTCGCCAAAGTCTTTGTAATTGACGAAGTCCTTGGTTGTCGCGAGTGCCCAGCCAAACGGCTCTCCGAAAGGTCCGGGGTTTCGCGTGTCACGCTGATGATAGAGATAGAACGTGCCGTCCTCGCCGTACGGCATGATGTCGCCTACCCAAATTCCCTCAGGCTGGTAATACACCTTGTGCATCCGAGACTTCCTTTCTCACGAGATACTAACTCGGTACAACTGCAAGATATGTCAATCGTTTTCATATGTCAAACGTTTTCACACCAATACGTCTTTTCGCAGTTCCAGTCGTCGGCAAACGGTTGACATATGCCGGCGAACGGTCATCAGAGGTGTTTGAGGAATTCTTTTGGCACGGGATGAACTACGCGGTTTTACCCTCAATGAGTTCAACGGGGAGCTTGATATTCGATTCGGGCTTTTCGCCGTTAATAAGAGCAATGATGGATTGCGCCGCGAGCTCTCCGATGCGATCGATATCTTGGCGAACGGTTGTTAAGTCAGGCATAAACGTCATAGTGCGGCGGGCACCATCCGCGCCCACGACCTTAATATCGCCCGGAGCGCTCAAGCCGCGCTGCTTCATCACGTTAAGACAGATAGCCGCCATCGTGTCGTCTCCCGCAAAGATGCCGTCAATATCGGGGTTCTCATCGAGGATCTTCGCAACGACCGCGCTCTTTTCGTCGTCGGGCTTAACGAACTCGACCTCACGGACAAGCGCGGGCAAACCGGCCTGCTCAACAACATCGAGGTAGGCATCGGTACGCTTATTGGCAGGCATGCGCATGCGGCTATTGCTGCGCAGGCACAGGATGCGCGAACACCCGTCATCGATCAGGCGACGCGTGGCAAGTTCGCCGATACTATAGCTGTCGCTCGCAATCTGAACAGAGGCCTCGCCAAGGTCGCAGTCGATACCAACCAGACTCAAACCCATCTCGGCATACGCCTCGGCACCGATATTAAGCGAGTTGACGATGACGCCATCAACCATATTGCGTCGAAGCATGTCGATATAAGAGCGCTCAAGCTCGGGTCGATTGGCGCTATTGCACAGCAGCATCTTAAAACCGTTTTCGGCCAGGGTATGCTCAATGACTTGAACCACTTGGGCATGAAACGGACTGCTGACATAGGGGACGATCATACCGATAAGATTCAGGCGACCGTTGAGCATGGCACGGGCGATATCGTTGGGCGTATAGTTGATGCGCTTCATCGCGGCATGGACCTTATCGCGGGTCTCTTGGCTAATATAGCCGCGATTATTAAGCACGCGAGATACCGTAGTAGGCGAAACCCCCGCCACCGCTGCAACTTCCTTGATGCCAGGCTTAGCAGAATCCTTAGAACGAGCGCCCTCGTGAGCCATAGCACCCTCCCCCATCAACATGTCAAACGTTTACATACGAACAAAGCATACCCCAACAACAGCGGGAAGACGGTAACAGCACAAGTAAGTAAACGACTCATCCAAATAATTAGGAGAGTTCCGCCTAAAGGGTGACTACACAGGACCCCCGCCGGGCCGCTTTGGGTTACTTTCCAAAACATTTCCGCAGGACGCAAAGGGCTCCGCCGCGCGAAGCGCGCAGCGGAGCCCTTTGCATGTCCGAGGACGTTTTGGAAAGTAACCCAAAGCGGCCCGGCGATCCTGCGGGAGTTAAATCCCTTTAGAACTTGTCGTGGAAGGTACGCGCAATGACCTCGTCCTGCTGCTCCTTGGTGAGCGTGTGGAAGTTCACGGCATAGCCGGAAACGCGGATGGTCAGCTGCGGGTACTTCTCGGGGTGAGCCTGAGCGTCGAGCAGCGTCTCACGGTTGAAGACGTTGACGTTCAGGTGGTGGCCACCCTTCTCGGCGTAAGCGTCGAGCATGTGGACCAGGTTATCGGCCTGAGCCTCGGAAACTTCAGAAACCTTCATAATGTGTCTCCTTCGATTAATAGGCGCCGGCCGAAACCGGCGCGCTAATCAGTAATCGTTATTGTTAGTATAGCACTAACAATAGTTACTCGCCCAGCTGATCAAGGTCGATATCGCCAAAGAACACCTGGTCCTCCTTGCCGAGCGCACTCGGGATGATGGAGAAGGTGTTGGAGATGCCGTCCTGAGCATCGCGGAACGGGAGCTTGGAAACCGAAGACAGCGAAGCGATGGCGCCGTGGCTATCGCGCTTGTGCATGGGGTTAGCACCCGGGGCGAACGGCTGGCCAGCCTTGCGGCCGTCGGGCGTGGAGCCGGTCTTCTTACCGTACACGACGTTGGAGGTAATGGTCAGAACCGAGGTCGTGGGCACGGAGTTGCGGTAGGTGTCGTTCATGCGGATGTACTCCATGAACTGGTGCACAACGTCGTGAGCGATCTGGTCGACGCGGTCGTCGTCGTTACCGTACTTGGGGAACTCGCCCTCGGTCTCGAAGTCGACGATGATGCCGTTCTCGTCACGGACGGGGTGGACCTTGGCGTACTTGATGGCGGACAGGGAGTCAGCCACGACGGAAAGGCCAGCGATGCCCGTAGCGAACCAGCGGTGCACGTGCTTGTCGTGCAGAGCCATCTGGATGCGCTCGTAGCAGTACTTGTCGTGCATGTAGTGAATGATGTTCAGCGAGTTGACGTACACGCCAGCGAGCCACTTCATCATGTCGTTGTACTTGGCCACAACGTCGTCGTAATCGAGCGTATCGCCCTCGACGGCGCGATACTTGGGGCCGACCTGCTTCTTGGAGACCTCGTCAACACCGCCGTTGAGTGCATACAGCAGGCACTTGGCCAGGTTGGCGCGGGCGCCGAAGAACTGCATCTCCTTGCCGATGCGCATGGAGGACACGCAGCAGGCGATGCCGTAGTCGTCGCCGTGGTAAACGCGCATGAGGTCGTCGTTCTCGTACTGGATCGAGGAGCTGGCGACAGAAGTCTTGGCGCAGAACTTCTTGAAGTTCTCGGGCAGACGGGTCGACCACAGAACGGTCATGTTGGGCTCGGGGCTGGTGCCCATGTTCTCGAGCGTGTGCAGGTAGCGGTAGCTCATCTTGGTAACGAGCGTACGGCCGTCGACACCCATGCCGCCGATGGACTCGGTGACCCACTGCGGGTCGCCGGTGAACAGGGCCTGGTACTCGGGGGTACGGGCAAACTTGACCATGCGGAGCTTCATGATGAAGTGATCCACGAACTCCTGGATCTGCTCCTCGGTGAAGGTACCGTTGGCAAGGTCGCGCTCAGCATAGATGTCGATGAACGTAGAGGTACGGCCGATGGACATAGCGGCGCCGTTCTGCTCCTTGACGGCAGCAAGGTAGGCGAAGTACATCCACTGGATGGCCTCCTGCGTGTTGGTAGCAGGGTTGGAAATGTCGAAACCATAGGTCTCGGCCATCATCTTGAGCTCGCCGAGGGCGCGGATCTGCTCCTGCAGCTCCTCACGGTCGCGGATGTTGTCGGCGGTCATGACCGTCGGAGTGGAAGCCTTCTGGGCCTCCTTGTCCTTGATCAGGTAGTCGACGCCGTACAGGGCAACACGACGGTAGTCGCCGATGATGCGGCCGCGGCCATAGCCATCGGGCAGACCGGTGATGATGTGAGCCGAGCGGCAAGCACGCATCTCGGGGGTGTAAACATCGAAGACGCCGGCGTTGTGGGTCTTGCGCTCAAAGGTGTAGCGCTCAACAACGTTCTCGTCGACCTTGTAGCCGTGCTGGCTGGCAGCCTGGCAAGCGATGCGGATACCACCGTTGACGTGCAGCGCGCGCTTGAGCGGCTTGTCAGTCTGGAGACCGACGATGGTCTCCTTCTCGCGGTGGGCGTTATCGATGTAGCCAGCGGGGTGGCTCACGATACCCGTAACGGTCTTGGTGTCCATATCGAGGACACCACCCTGCTCGCGCTCCTTAAGCAGCAGGTCGAGAACCTCGCCCCACAGCTCCTTGGTACGCTCGGTCGGACCTACGAGGAACGACTCATCGCCCTCGTAGGGGGTGTAGTTCTTCTGGATGAAGTCTCGGACGTCAACCTCTCCCGTCCAGATACCTTCCTTGAAGCCTTCCCATGCCTCCTGCATTGTGTAACCACGCTCCTAGTTACGTGTAATGCGGCGCTCTCTCACACCGCTACTTATTGAATTCTTGAATTATCGGCTTGCACTACCGGCTTCTTCCGTTCTTCACCACACGTTGGTACAGGGAAAAACGTTTGTCCACCTTGGAACTGCAACCCAAAACCCAAGATTTCACCCGTTTGAGAAGGATAACATAGCCAC
Source organism: Collinsella aerofaciens (assembly GCF_039752985.1). Classification (GTDB taxonomy): domain Bacteria; phylum Actinomycetota; class Coriobacteriia; order Coriobacteriales; family Coriobacteriaceae; genus Collinsella; species Collinsella aerofaciens_BT. Next base: position 4,333 of record NZ_JBDMHA010000053.1, on the reverse strand, counting down.
CCCCTTCATCAGGGCTGTTATATGTTTCTTTTTTTATACCATTAGGGCATTTTTAACAAATCCGCAGGAAATGCGAGCGTGAACAACTACCGTTCACCGATTTGTTTGGTTTTTTCCTTGCCTTTGTACGACGTTCACTCTAGCTGTTATGCCAGCTTTATCAGGGTAAAGTGTCCCAAAGACCCTACAGAAACTGCAGGGCGGCCACGGGATCCCCCGTGGCCGCCCTGTGGCGTAGCTAGTTTTTAGCTTTGATTACCGTTTGGCATTAGGCGGCTGCGGAGGCCTTGTCGGTCGTTGCCTTGCCGTTGCTCTGCTGGCCCTCAAAATGCTTGTAGCACCAGCTGGTGACCAGCGGGGTCAAAATAGCCGTAACGATTGCGCAGGCAGCAACCTGTGCCGTGGCCGTCGCGAGCACCGCGCCGCCGTACATGGCCTCGTTGACGCTTGCCATGGCAGCAGGCGTGGCCACATTGGCTCCGGCGCAGCTCGAAATGGCCGCACCTGCGACACCCGTACCGCCCGTGAGCTTATCGACCGCGATAACGGGAATTGCAAAGACCACCGAGCAGATCACGCCGAGCAGAATACCGGGGAGACCGCCATTAATGAGCTGGCCAAAGGTCATGGTCGAGCCCATGGCAAAGAAGACGAGCACGATGATGGCGGAAAGTGCCGGTGCCATCATCTTCTTAAAGCTGGGGAACAGGTTACCCAGAATAATGCCGACGACGATCGGCAGAATGGCGCCCACGAGCGACCAGCCGATCGGGGCCTGGCCGGCAGCGCCGAGCACGATCATCGTGACCGGAGGGCCGACAACCAGCGTGGTGATGGCGACAGCGCCACGCTCAGCCTCGTTGCCCATGGTACCCATCAGCCCAGCGTACATAGCGTTGTTGGCGCCGGTGCAAGCCGCCAGCATCACCATGGCAGAGATGCCAAACAAGTTGTCGTTGAACACATAAAGGATGAGCAGCGACATGGCAACGACCACGATCTGCTTGACGGCGATGATGATGGCGCCGCGGGCAGCGGCGGCAGGAGCGCTCTTAAACGAAATCGTCGTACCGACGATGAGCAAAAAAGCGCCCACGAGCGGGCCAGCGCCCTGCTGGGTCATGCCAAGCGTAAAGCTGCCGAGCGTTTTGAACAGGTCAGGGAATAGCGTGTTGAGCAGGCAGCCCAGCAAAAGCGGCACCAAAATATTGGCACCCGGGATGGAGGACATCTTAAAGAACGGCTCCTTTGCCGCCGGCGCCTCCACCGCAGTCGATTCACTCATATATATCTCCTTTGGATGCATGCGAATCGTAGCCGCACGCGCCTATGTCAGAAAGAAGGCGACGGTCCCGAGTCGCAGGAGCCGTCGCCGAATAATCGTCGCGGGGTATTACCCGTCCAGGACGATGCCGCCGTCGCAGTCACCGATCTCGCCGTTCACGAAGCTGGCGAGATCGGAAGCGAAGAACAGCACCATCTGCGCAGGCTCGCTGGCCTGGGCGGCGCGGCCCAGAGGAATACCGTTGATGATGCGCTGAGAGTTCTCGTCAGAGAGAATCGAGGTCATATCAGTAAGGGTGAGCGACGGGCACACGGCGTTGCAGCGAACGCCAAACTTGCCGCCTTCCTTGGCGACTGCCTTGGTTAGACCGTTAACACCGGCCTTGGAGCTCGCGTAGGCCGCGGTGCCGAGCAGGCCACCGCCGATCTTGCCAGCAACGGAACTCACGTTGACGATAGTGCCGGCATGGGCCGCCTTAAAGTGCGGGTACACGGCGTTCATCATGGTAAAGGTGCCGTTGAGGTTGATGTCGATGGTGCGACGCCACTCGGTGTCATCGATCTCATCGAACTTCTTGGTGCTGATGACGCCAGCGCAGTTGATCAGGATGTTGGTTTGCGGCAGGTCCGTAAAAATCTGCTCGACAGTCTCGCGCGCCTTGGGTGCATCGGCGACATCGAGCTGATAGAACTTGTTGCCCTCGCCAAGCTCGGCCACCGCGGCCTCGCCCTTAGCAGCGTTCCTTGCGATGAGCGCGACATGTCCGCCGCCCGCGACGATGCCCTTGGCGATCTCGAGGCCAATGCCCTGAGTGCCGCCCGTGACAATCGCGGTCTTGCCCGTGAAGTCAAATGCCATGACTCCATCCCCCTTTATGTAAGGTGTCTCCTTGCGGGAAGTTGGAGCATCGCACGTGGCGATTATATGAGTCCCAGTCGTCATGGTGGTGACAACCCCTCGCCTAACCGCGGGCATAATAGTTCTTTAAAACGCTTCAGCAATTGAATTATTTTAAGTCTTAATGAGCTCTTAATATTGCCCACTGTATGAGGCCCGCGTATGGGGGTATCATCTTTCACCGAAAATAGTTTCTAGTGTTAGGGGTTTTCGGTGGAAGATACCGATTTCCGTGAACTTGGGCGTCAGCTCCTTACCGAGTTCGGCAGCATGCATCAGCGCATTTCGCGCTTTGCGGACAAAGCCCTCGGCGGCGAGATGGCCGTTATGCGCGCCCTCATACTCGCCGGCGGTTCGCTCACGCCGAGCGAACTCGCTGATCGCGCCTGGGTCTCGAGCGCCCGCATCGCCAATATCCTACGCGCCCTCGAAGCCAAGGGCTGGGTCGAGCGCGAGCACTCAAAGACTGACCGTCGTCGCGTACACGTCATAGTGACCGACAAGGGATTCCAGGATCTCGAAATCAAACGTCGGGAATTCGAGGACCGCACCGCGGCTTTCCTCGAACAGCTCGGCGAAACAGATACCCAAGAGATGGTGCGTCTTCTAAGGCGTGCCAACGAAATTATCGACCACAATCAAGAAAGGAGAGATGCCGAGTGAGGATTCTCAAGCTCTTTAAAAAGCATGTCCTGGCACTGCTCGCAGCTATCGTACTTATCGTAATCAGCTGCAACGCCGATCTGGCGCTGCCTACCTATATGAGCGACATCGTCGACGTGGGCGTGCAGCAAGGCGGCATCGCCTCGCCCGTGCCCGACACCATTCGCGCCGAATCGCTCGACGACCTCGAACTCTTTATGAGCGCCAAGGACGCCAAGGCTGTGGAGGCCGTGTTTAGCAAGGCTGACAAAAACGGCATTCGAACGTACAAGGGTACCGAGGAAGAGCGTGCCGATGGAGGCAAGATTGCCGGCATTATGAGCCTGCCTGAGACTGTCGTCCTTTCGCTCAACCAGGGCATCGATGCCAACTCCATGGGCGACATGATGGGCACGTCCGGTGAGAAAGACAACAGCGGCGCCCAGGCCATGCCCACGCCCGAGCAGATGGCGGCGATGACGCCCGAGCAACTCGCCGAGATGCAGCAGAAGGCCGCTGCGGTGCAGAACATGCAAAAGCAGATTGATGCCGACGGTGGCAAGATCACCATGAAGAGCCTGCGTCTAGGCGTTGAAGGCGGCCTAATCGACCAGGGCAAGCTCGTTGAGGGCGCCAACCAAATGGCGGACAAAATGGGCTCCATGTCGGGCTCCATCGTCACCCAGCGCGCCGTGAGCTATGTGCAGGACGAGTACAAGGCACAGGGCATCGACCCCGCCGACGTGCAGAACGCCTACCTGGGCCGCATGGCGACCACGATGTTTGGTCTGTGCCTAATCTCGCTGGTCGCCACCATCCTGACCGGTGCCGTGGCTTCGCGCACCGCCTGCTCCATCGCCCGCGACCTGCGCCGCGAGACCTTCAACAAGGTTATGCACTTCTCGCCGGCCGAGGTGGGCAAGTTTAGCCAGGCCTCGCTCATCACCCGCTGCACCAACGACATTCAGCAGATTCAGATGGCCGCAACCCTGTTTATCCGCATGTGTCTGATGGCCCCCGTCATGGGCATCGTCGCCGTCATGCGTGTCCTGGCCAACCACACCGGCCTGGAGTGGACCATCGCCGTGGCCATCATCGCGGTCTCGGCCGTCGTCGGCGTGCTTATGGGCCTCACCATGCCCAAGTTCAAAAAGATGCAGAGCTTTGTGGACCGCGTGAACCTTACCGCCCGCGAGCTGCTCGACGGCCTTATGCCCATCCGCTCGTTCAACCGCGAGGAGCATGAGCTCGAGCGTTTTGACAAGGCTTCGCTCGACCTGATGACCACGCAGCTCTACACCAACCGAGCCATGAGCTTTATGATGCCGCTCATGATGCTCGTCATGAACTGCATCACCGTGCTTATCGTCTGGTTTGGCGCGCAGGGCGTGTCCGACGGCGTGATGCAGGTCGGCAACATGATGGCGTTTATCTCCTACACCATGCAGATCGTCATGGCGTTTATGATCCTCACCATGGTTTCGGTCATCCTGCCCCGCGCCGAGGTCG
>NZ_JBDMHA010000052.1:0-17203 GCF_039752985.1 Collinsella aerofaciens | reverse complement strand
CTGTATCCCTGTTGCCGACGAGCTCGATCTAAAGTCCGCCGCGCGTGCCGCGGGGGAGAAGTCCTTGGCCTTGATGCATGTGAAGGATTTGCTTGCGGCGACTGGCTACGTTCGCGGCGGCTGCAGCCCGGTCGGTATGAAAAAACGCTACCGGACGCTCATTGATGAGACATGTGTCCTTTGGGATACCATTTTTATTTCGGGAGGCAAGCGTGGTTATCAGCTCGAGCTTGCACCCGATGATTTAATTGCATTTTGCGGGGCGACGGTTGCCGCGATTACGAGAGAGGACTGAGCGATGGCGCAGGAAGAATTGAAGCGCGGAGCTCATTTTGCAAAAGAATCTGCGCCTCAGACACCCTCATCCGAAGCTTCTTCGTCGCGAGATGACACTGACGACATGGGCTCGTCGGACTACTCCACGGTTGGTCGTTCCGCCGGGCTTATGACCATCCTGACCATTGTGTCTCGCGTCACCGGTTTTATCCGCACGTGGGCCATGGCGGCCGCCATCGGTATGTCGCTGCTCTCGTCCTCCTATCAGGTTGCCAACAACCTGCCCAACATGCTCTACGAGCTCGTGATGGGCGGCATGCTCGTTACGGCGTTTTTGCCGGTGTATATGGGTGTGAGGCGCGAGCAGGGTCGCGAGGCATCGAACGAGTATGTCGGCAACCTGCTTGGTATTCTGCTTCTGCTGCTGGGCGGTATCTCGCTGCTGGGCACCGTGTTTGCTCCCGGCTTTATTTGGACGCAGTCGTTCCTTTCGGGCGATGGCGGCAGCATGGATACCGCTGCGTTCATGTTCCGCTTCTTTGCTATTCAAATTCTGTTTTATGGCTTGGGCTCGGTGTTCTCGGGCGTTCTCAACGCACACCGCGACTATTTCTGGTCGACGTTTGCCCCGGTTCTCAACAATGTCATCGTCATCGCCAGCTTTATGGGCTTTGCTCCCGTGTCTGCACAATTTGGCGAGCAGGCCGGTATTATCTTGATCGCAGTTGGTACGACCCTCGGCGTCTTTGTCCAGATGGCCTGCCAGATTCCCGCGCTTGGCAAGCATGGCGTGCATCCTCATATCCATATCGACTTTAAGGATCCCGCGCTGCGACAGACGATCGCGCTTGGTATCCCGACGCTGCTCGCCACGGTGTGCATGTTTGTCTCGACCTCCATTACCAATGCCGCCGCGCTGGTGGTGCAGCCCGAGACCGGCCCTTCCGTCATCGCATATGCGCGCCTGTGGTACACATTGCCCTATGCGCTGATCGCCGCCTCGCTTTCGACGGCACTCTATACCGAACTCTCTCACGATGCGCAGGAGAAGGATTACGACAGCGTCCGCACGGGCATTTCGCGCGGTGTCGCCCAGATGCTCTTCTTCCTGATTCCGTTTGCGATGTATCTGATCGTCTTCGCCCGTCCGCTCAACATGATCTACTGCGCCGGCAAGTTCGATGAATCCGGTGTGGCGCTGGTGTCGGAGTTCCTTATCTATCTGGCACTTTCCCTGCCGCTCTACGGCGTGGTCGTGCTGATGCAGAAGAGCTTCTCGGCCCTGCTCGATATGAAACCTTATAGCCGCTATTGCCTGTACTCCGCTATCGGCCAGGCCGGTTCGGTGTTGCTGTTTGGCGTGGTGCTGGGCTACGGTATGCCGGCAATTGCGCTTTCGTACGTCGTTGACTACGTGGTCTTGGTCGGATGCTCACTGTGGTGGCTGCGCCGTCGTCTGCATGGCCTTCAGGTCAAGTCTATCCTGCATGGCGGTTTCTTCGGCCTACTGTTCGGTGGCTTGGGCGCTGCCGCGGGCGCCGGCGTCATGTGGGCACTTGAGCACTTTGTCGGAGCGCTTGGCAGCTCGATCCTCATTACCCTGGGCTACGTTTGTGTTGCAGGCGTCGTCTCGCTCGCTGTAACTTTTGGTCTTGCCTTCGTCTTTAAGATGCCCGAGGTCTCGGCGCTGCTTCGTCGCAAGTAGGTGCGCGTGGCAGGTCACGACAACATTCCAACACTTGCCGAGCAGGTTTCGCGCGTTCCCACGCAACCCGGCTGCTACCTTTGGAAAGATGCCAAGGGTGATGTCATCTATGTGGGCAAGGCAAAAAACCTGCGTGCCCGTATGCGTCAATACGTGACGCTGCAGGACGAGCGTCAAAAGATCCCGCTCATGATGCAGCTGGTGGCGAGCTTCGACTATATCGTGGTGGAGACCGAGCACGAGGCATTGGTGCTCGAGCGCAATCTGATTGGCCAGTACCATCCGTACTTTAACGTCGATCTCAAAGACGATAAAAGCTATCCCTTTATCGCCATTACCAAGAGCGACTTGTTTCCGGCTATTAAATACACGCGAGAGCGTCATAAACCGGGAACGCGCTATTTTGGCCCCTATACCGATAGCCGTGCGGCGCGTGAGACCATCGATACGCTACGCAAGGTTATTCCTATTTGCTCGGCATCCTGTGCGGAATGGCGCCGCTGCCGCCGCATCGTCGAATCTCATAAGGGCGAAGAAGACATCGTCAATATGATTTGCGCGCAAAACGGGCGTCCCTGCTTTGACTACCATGTCGGGCGCGGGCCGGGCGCATGCATCGGCGCGATTTCCCCTGCCGACTATGCCAAGAACGTCAAACGTGTCGAACGTTTCTTGTCGGGCCATCGCAAGGATGTCGTTGACGAGCTTACGTCCGAGATGACGGAGGCAGCCGAGACGCTCGATTTTGAGCGTGCGGCGCGCGTCAAGCGTCGCCTGGAAGTCATTAGGGGCCTGGACGATCGCCAACAGGTCGTTTTTCCATCGAGCGTCGATATCGACGTCATCGGCTTCTATCGCGAAGAGACTATCTCTGCCGCCTGTGTCTTTGTCGTTCGCGAGGGCCGAACGGTTCGAACTTGTGAGTTCATCCTAGATAAAGGCCTGGATGTCGACGAGGAAGAGCTTCAATCGGGCTTTCTTAAGCGCTATTACGACGAGACGGCTGATATTCCAGCCGAGATCAATCTCTCTGTCGAGCTTGAGGACGCCGAAGCGTTGGGGGAGTGGCTTGCGGGCAAGCGCGAACGCTCTTGCCATCTCCATAGGCCGCAGCGCGGCGAAAAGCACCGCCTGCTCGATATGGCTTCCAAAAATGCGCGCCATGCCCTCGTGCGCTACATGATGCGCACGGGGTATGCTGACGATCGCACTAATCAGGCGCTCCTGGAGCTCGAAAGCGCGCTGGCGCTGCCTGCGCCGCCGTTGCGCATCGAGTGCTTCGATATCTCGACGTTGCACGGCACCTTTACCGTCGCTTCGATGGTGGTATTTACCAACGGCCGTGCCGACAAGGGCCAGTATCGTCGCTTTAAAATTCAGGCCGAATTGGACGAGGCGAACGACTTCGTATCGATGTCCGAGGTTCTGGGGCGTCGCTATGCTCCCGAGCGCATGGCGGACGAGCGCTTTGGCTCGCGCCCCGATTTGCTCGTTGTCGATGGCGGCAAACCGCAATTGACCGCTGCAATTAAGCAACTTGAGGCGCTTGGCCTCGATATACCAGTTTGTGGCTTGGCAAAGGCCGATGAGGAAGTTTTCGTGCCGTGGGACGAGACCCCCGTCGTGCTGCCGACCGGCTCCGCTTCGCTTTATCTGATCAAGCAGGTTCGCGATGAATCCCACCGATTTGCGATTACGTTCCATCGCGAGTTGCGCGATAAGGCTATGACGGTTTCGGTGCTTGACGACGTTCCGGGCGTGGGACCCACCAGAAAACGTGCCATTATGCGCCATTTTGGCTCGATGAAGCGTTTGCGCGCGGCAAGCGAGCAGGAGATTGCGGAAGTTCGAGGCGTTCCGGCCGATGTCGCCAAAGCGGTCCACGAGGCACTTGTTGCATGGAATGCCGAGCGCGCCCAAGCATCGGCCAGCCGTTCCGAAAACTAAACGCGCTTCTAAACAACTGATATACATGATTGGCTGATTTTTCAATCATTTATTTCGCGGCGATTACCTGCTGATTTCGGGTTTTATTAACGCTAAAACGTTTGACTAGCCATGGTGAATAACCCTGCTATCCTGCGGGTTGACGAAGACTGATATCTCACCTCGTCGATACATACTGTCTGTCGAATCGTTTGTCAATGAATTCGGTGAACGGTAGTAAATACCGTTCAAGCGTATGTATGTATCGGTCGCCGAGCGCGGCACCCAAGTTGGGTTTGTCGGTAGGTAAGGTATATATCGTCCGCAAGTTGCGCGGGGGCAAGTCTAGGTGCTCCCGGGTAAGATTCTCTATTGATAGGAGAAGACATGGCCATCATCAACAAGGGTATGTCCAGGCGTTCGTTCCTCGGCCTCACCGGCAGCGTCGCTGCTGTCGCAGGGCTTGGTCTCACCGGCTGCGGTGGCAGCTCTAGCGACGAGGGTTCCGCTTCCGGTTCCACCGATTCCGCCAACCGTGGCGGCGGCGTGATCACCGCTGGTTCCGCTTACGCTCCGTCCAGCTTCGACCCCGCCAGCACCGGCTCCGCTGTGGGCCTGGGTGCTAACTGGCACGTCGTCGAGGGCCTCTACGGCATCGATTACCACGACTACAGCACCTTCAACGAGCTCGCCACCGACGACCCCAAGTCTGTGGACGACACCACTTTCGAGGTTACCATCCGCAAGGGCGCCAAGTTCTCCGATGGCACCGAGGTCACCGCTGACGATGTCGTTGCCTCCTACACCGCTTGCGCCGCTTCCGCTACCTATGCTCCGTTCTTCCAGCCCTTCGAGTCCATCGAGGCTAAGGACGCCAGCACCGTGACGGTCAAGACCAAGGTCCCCAACTTCTCTCTGCTCAAGGATCGTCTTGCCATCATCCGCGTTACCCCGGCCACCCAGACCGAGGAGGATCGCGCCAAGCAGCCGATCGGCTCCGGCCCCTGGATGTACGACTCTATCTCCGATACCGAGATCACCCTGGTTCCCAATCCCGAGTACAACGGTGAGTATGCTGCCGAGGATAAGAAGATCCAGTACAGCATCCTGACCGACCCCACCGCTCGCGTTACCGCCCAGCAGGAAGGCTCCACGCTCGTTATGGAGCTCGTCACCGCTGACGCCGTCGACCAGCTCGAGAGCGCTGGCTGCAAGATCGACAACGTCCAGGGCTTCGGCACCCGCTTCATCATGTTCAACGTCGCCAAGGAGCCTTGGAACAACGTCAAGGTCCGTCAGGCTGTCATGTACGCGCTCGACACCGAGAAGATGATCACCAACACCTTCGCCGGCCTTGCCACCGCTGCCAGCTGCTACCTGCCCAAGAGCTTCACCAACTATCATGAGGCTTCCACGGTGTACAAGACCGACGCCAAGAAGGCCAAGAAGCTCATCGAGGAGTCCGGCATCACCCCGGGTGCCATCACCCTGCGCACCACCGACAACGAGCAGATTAAGGGCATGGCCGCCCAGGTCAAGAACGACCTCGACGCTCTCGGCTTCGAGGTGACCATCCAGACCGATACCTCGCCGGCCACCTACGCTGCCATCGACGGCGGCGAGGCCTACGATATCCTTCTCGCTCCTGGCGATCCGTCCTGCTTCGGTGCCGATCCCGACCTGCTGCTCAACTGGTGGTATGGCGACAACGTCTGGATGCAGACCCGTTGCCCGTGGAAGGAGTCCGCTGAGTGGGAGAAGCTCCACGGTCTCATGGACGAGGCTCTTGCCGCCGAGGGCGACGAGCAGCAGAAGAAGTGGAACGAGTGCTTCGACATCATCGCCGACAACGCTGTTCTGTACCCCGTTGTCCACGTCAAGACCGTCTCCGCTTCCTGGGACGATCCGTCCACCGCGCCCAACGGCGAGGCCCTCGATGGCTTCAAGGGCATCGGCACGACGAGCATGTCCTTCAGGGGCGTCGCGACCGTCAAGGCCTAAGACTCGCTTGAGTCATATGTGGGGCGTCGGTCGTAAGGCAACGTCCTCATAGTTGAAACAAAGACCCGGGCGGCCTCGATGTCGCTCGGGTCTTGTAATGAGTATCCATACTCATATACCAGTTGGTCCTACCGACAAAAGAAAGGGGAGAGAACGTGAACAACTTTCTACGTTTGATTGGAAGGCGTCTCGTGGCGCTGCCGATCATGGCATTGGGCGTCACCGTCCTGGTGTTCTTCCTTATGTCGTTCTCCAAGACCGACCCCGCCTATACGGCGTTGGGTGACGGTGCCTCGCCCGAGGCGGTTGCCGAGTACCATGAGAAGTATGGTCTGGACGACCCCTGGCCCGTGCGCTACGTGCGCTACATGGGCGATTTGATCCATGGTGACATGGGCACCTATGGTGCTGCTCGCAACTCCGTTGCCAAGCGCATCTCCACGGCCCTGCCCGTCACGATGCAGCTGACCTTCATCGGTCTTGCCATCGGCGCGGTCGTCTCGTTTTTGCTCGGCGTCATCGCGGCACTGTACCGCGATAAATGGCCGGACCAAGTGATCCGCGTCTTTTCCATCGCCGGCCTGGCAACCCCGTCGTTCTGGCTTGCCGTTCTGTTGATTCTGCTGTTCTCTTCCTACCTTAAGGTGCTCCCGGCGTCCGGTGCTCTGCCTCACTTCACCACCAACCCGGCTGGCTATCTGGGACGTATGATCATGCCCGCCATCGCCCTGGCATTCCCGCTGACGGGTCAGATGACTCGTATCGTGCGTACGGCCATGGTCGAGGAGCTCGATAAGGACTATGTCCGCATGGCCCGTGGCGCCGGCGTTCCCGAGAAGGTCGTCGTCGGCATCAACGTTTTGCGCAACGCGCTGATCACCCCGGTCACCACCCTCGGTCTTAAGATCGGCTACCTTATGGGCGGTGCCGTCGTCATCGAGGTCATCTTCAACCTCCCCGGCATGGGTACTGCGATTCTGCAGGGCGTTCAGGGCAACGAGGCGAACCTGGTTCAGGGCGTCGTCATCGTCGTTGCTCTTGCCTTCATCATCATCAACATCGTGGTTGACATGCTCTACCTGCTCATCAACCCGCGCATCAGGACGGTGTAGATTATGGTAAAGATTCGAGAGAAGCAAACCGAGCAGCTCGAGAAAGCTGCCTCCAAGGGGCTCAAGCTCGGTGGCTGGAAGAAGATGACGCTGTCTTCTAAGATTGCCGCCGTCGTGCTGGTGTTGGTCGCCCTGACCGCGATTCTGGCGCCCCTTCTTGCCCCCTATAGCCCGGTCGAGATTTTCACTGCTCGCCAGGCTCCCGGCAATGGATTTATCTTCGGTACCGACGATAAGGGCCGCGACATCCTGTCGCGTATGCTTTACGGTGGCCGTTACTCGCTGATCATCGGCTTTGGCGCCACTGCCATGGCTCTGGTCTGCGGCTCGGTCGTGGGCGCCCTCGCGGCGGTTTCGCGCAAGTCCGTTTCCGAGGCGATCATGCGCATCCTGGACATCATCATGTCCATCCCGGGCATCGCCCTCGCTGCCGTCTTCGTCTCCATCCTGGGCAATTCCGTGCCGTCGATCATCTTCGCCATCGGCTTTATGTACACTCCGCAGATTGCCCGTATCGTGCGCGCCAACATCGTGTCCGAGTACGGCGAGGACTATGTCCGCGCGGTCATCGTTTCCGGCGCCAAGGCTCCGTGGATTTTGATCAAGCATGTTCTGCGTAACTGCATCGCCCCGATCATGGTCTTCACCGTTACCCTGGTCGCCGACGCCATCATCTTCGAGGCCTCGCTGACCTTCATCGGCGCTGGTATCCAGGAGCCCACCGCTACCTGGGGCAACATCCTCGCCGACGCTCGCGGTGGCGTGCTCGCTGGCCGTTGGTGGCAGGCGCTGTTCCCGGGCCTGGCCATCATGATCACCTGCCTGGCACTCAACATCCTCTCCGAGGGCATTACCGACGCCATGGCCGCTGCTCCCTCCGCCGCCCTGGATCCGACCGACTCCTCCAAGCGCCGCGAGGCCGACCTGCTGGTCTCCGACCCCGTTCGCGCCTACAAGGAGCAGGCTCAGTCCCTGTCCGCCCGTCTTGGCGCCCTGCGTGATGTCGAACTCAAGCGTAACGACCGCCATGTGCCCGATGAGTCCGTTGAGCCGATCCTTTCGGTCCGCGATTTCTGCATCCAGTTTGAGCACCACGGTGACATCAACGTCGTCGACCACGTTAACTTTGACGTCCGTCCCGGCCAGACCATGGGCCTGGTAGGCGAGTCCGGCTGCGGTAAGTCCATCACCACGCTGGCCATCATGGGCCTGACCGACGATGACGAGCATCTTTCCGGTGAGGTTCTCTGGGAGGGCCGCGACCTGCTCAAGATGAGCAAGAAGGAGTGGTTCGGCCTGCGCGGTACCGATATCGCCATGGTCTATCAGGACGCCCTGTCCTCGCTCAACCCCTCCATGCTCATTTCCGCCCAGATGAAGCAGCTCACCAAGCGTGGCGGGACCCGTAGCGCCGAGGAGCTCCTGGAGCTCGTGGGCCTCGACCCCAAGCGTACGCTCGAGAGCTATCCGCATGAGCTTTCCGGTGGTCAGCGTCAGCGCGTTCTGATCGCTATGGCCCTTACCCGCGACCCCAAGCTGGTCATCTGCGACGAGCCCACGACCGCTCTGGACGTTACCGTCCAGAAGCAGGTCATCAAGCTGCTTAACGACCTTCAGGCCAAGCTCGGCTTTGCCATGATCTTCGTTTCGCATGACCTGGCGCTGGTCGCCGAGGTTGCCCATAACATCACGGTTATGTACGCCGGTCAGGTTATCGAGCAGGCGCCCACCAAGGAGCTGCTCACCAACCCGATTCACGAGTACACCCGCGGCCTTCTGGGTTCCGTCCTGTCCATCGAGAGCGGTTCGGGCCGCCTGCACCAGGTGCCCGGCGCCGTTCCGAGCCCGCGCGATTTCCCCAAGGGCGATCGCTTCGCGCCCCGCTCGAGCCATCCGCGCATTGGCCTGGACACCCGTCCGGTCTTCAAGCGCGTGCCCGGCACCGAGCACTTCTATTCAGAGCTCCCCGATGAGGTGCTCAAGGCAAATGGTTTGACCCCTCACGCGGAGGTGATGTAGATGAGCGAGACCGCAGTCAACGGCGTCGAGCCGATCATCTTCCTTGATGACGTCCACGTCACCTTTAGGACCCGTACCGGCTCGATTCTGCACCCCAACCTGGTTCACGCCGTCCAGGGTGTAACGATTAAGCTCATGCCCGGACAGACCATCGGCATCGTCGGCGAGTCCGGTTGCGGAAAGTCCACCACCGCTAACGTCATGTGCGGCCTGCAGGCCCCCACGAGCGGCAAGGTCTACTTTAAGGGCAAGGACGTTACCAAGCGTACCGCCGAGGACCGTCGCCACATGGGCCGCGTCATCTCGGTCGTGTTCCAGAACCCAGCCACGGCGCTCAACCCCCGCATGGTCGTTCGCGAGCAACTGCTCGACCCCATGCGCGTCCACAACCTGGGTACCGAGGCCGAGCAGGAGAAGCGCGTCAAGGAGCTCTTGGAGCTCACCGGTCTGCCCAGCTCCGCCGCCGAGGTTCTTCCCGGCCAGCTTTCGGGCGGCCAGCGCCAGCGCGTCGCAATTGCCCGTGCCCTGTCGCTGAACCCCGATGCCATCATCGCCGACGAGCCCACCTCGGCTCTGGACGTTTCGGTCCGCGCGCAGATTCTGAACCTGCTGACCGACCTTAAGAAGGAGCTCGGCCTGGCCATGGTGTTCATCAGCCATGACATCCAGACGGTCCGCTATATCTCTGACGACATCATCGTTATGAATGGCGGCAAGATCGTCGAGCAGGGCGAGGCCAAGCAGGTCTTCCAGCACCCTCAGGACCCCTACACCAAGATGCTGCTCGGCGCTGCGCCGTCGCTGCTGCATCCCAAGCTCGGCGAGTAGCCTCGCTTTCCCTCCCGTGCGCCCGGTTCCCTTGCCGGGCGCACCTCCGTTGCGATTTCGAAAGGTTGGGTTCACGAGCCATGCCAAGTGCTCAGGAGCTACAACAGCAATTTGGTGAATATCGAGGCGCTATGCCCCGTCCATCGGATTTCGATCTCTTTTGGAAGGACCGCATGGCCGAGGCCGACGCCGTTGAGCTTGACTACGCGATTGAGGCGGCTTCGGTTGCGAATTCCGCGACCTGTCGGTTTTTCGACCTCTGGTATACCGGCATGTGTGGCGCGCGCCTGCATGCCAAGTGCCTTAAACCCGTCTCGGACGAGCCCGTGCCATTGGTACTTCAGTTCCATGGATATCCGGGTGCGAGCCGCAGCTGGTTTGAGCAGGCGTCGTTTGCGGGCATGGGCATGGCGCTCATTGCTCTCGATTGTCCTGGCCAAGGAGGCCCCTCCGAGGACATTGGTGGATTTGAGGGCACGACGGTCGCGGGCCATATCGTCGCCGGTATCGACGGCGACCCGGCCAACCTCTACTATGTCCGCCTACATCAGGATATCCGCATTCTGTGCCGTATCGTTCGCGAGCTCGAGGGCATCGATCTTACCCGCGTGTATGTGAACGGCGCATCGCAGGGCGGCGGTTTGGGCATTGCGACCTGCGCGCTTAACAGCGATCTTATCAATCGCGCCGCCATCCTCTATCCCTTCCTGTCGGACTTCCGCCTGGTTTGGGATCTGGACGCCGACGATATTGCCTACGAGGGTCTGCGCTATTGGTCGCGTTGGTTTGACGAGGACTCGACTCGTATCGAGGAAGCCTATGCCAAGCTGGCGTACTTCGATTCCAAGAATTTTGCCCCCATGGTCAAGTGCCCCGTGCTGTTTGGCACGGGCACGGCCGATATCGTCTGTCCGCCGGCAACGCAGTTTGCGGTGTACAACAACCTGTCCTGCGATAAGCGTCATGAGTTCTTTGAGGGCTTTGGCCACGAGGAGATTCAGGACTTTGATGATTTGATCATTCCGTTTTTCTGTGAGGGAGGGGAGGCTCATGTCTAAGTGCGAGAGCAATGTTGACGAGCTGATAGTCCCCGAGCTTGCGGGGATTGCTGGGACGGTTTCGTCAAGGCTCTCCGATTTCCGGGATTGGCGCGGCGATGTTTTGGCGGATATATCCGATTTGAAGACAGCCGCTTCGGACCTTGAGGTTTGCGGGTTGACTGTTACGGCGATTGACTTTGTTAACCCCTGCGCCCGTTACTCGGAGGTTTCCTTTGAGCTCGGTGACCATGCGGTCCACGCTCGTTTGATTGAGCCTGTTGGTCGTGCCCGAGTATCTGAGCGCGTGCCGCTGTGCCTGATGTTCCACGACATCGATCGGCCTGTGCGCGGCTGGCATCACATGACGAGATTTGCCGCCATGGGATATGCCGTGCTTGCACTGGACGATGAGGCGATTGGACTCAGCGATCTGCAGCAGGGGATTACCTCGCCTGCTTTTGTCAGGCGCGTTCGTTGGGGCTGCGCGTTGGCGAAGGTCGCGCGTAATCTTGATGGCGTGGACCCCGATCGCATTTTTGCGTGGGGCGAGGGCCTTGGCAGCGGTGTTGCGCTGGCGGTTTCCGCCTTGGACGAGCGAGGCCTTGCCTGCACGGCGGTTGCCAATCCAATCCCCGGTGGCCTCGAGGCTCTGTCGTCTCGGGTGCGCGGATCGGTGCTCATGGGCACATCGCTTATGGACGCCGTGAGCGATCCCAAGGGTCAGTTTGCCGTATTCAACGGTCTTGAGTGTGACCGAAGGCATATCATTTATGCCAAATACGCTCACGAGCGCATCAATGCGTTCGAAAACGAAGTCGTCGACTTCTTTAACCAAACGTTCTACCCGTGTTCTTTGGCCTAGACGGCCTGGACACTGCCAACAAGAGTGGGTGGCATAGGGCCGCCCGCCAGACAACTAAGGAGATTCTTGTGGCAACTCAGAAATTCACCGGCGTCATCCCTCCCGTCGTTGTTCCCGATACCGAAGACCACCAGCTTGATGTTGCCTCCTTTGAGCGCAGCATCAACCGTATGATCGATGCCGGCGTCGATGGCCTGTTCTTCCTGGGATCCTCGGGCGAGGTCGTCTTCTCCACCGACGAGCGCCGTCGCCAGATTGTCGCCGAGGCCGTGCGCATCGTTGATCACCGTGTGCCTGTTCTGGTCGGCATCATCGACACCGAGACCGAGCGCATGATCGAGCACGGCAAGGTCGCTCAGGAGCTGGGCGCCGATGCGCTTGTCGCCACCTGCCCGTTCTATGCCCTGCAGGGCATGACCGAGGTCGAGGAGCACTTCCGCATCCTGCACGAGGAACTCGACCTTCCCATCTTCGCCTACGACATCCCCGTGTGCGTCCACACCAAGCTCCCCTGGAAGCTCCTTGCCAAGCTCGGCGCCGAGGGCGTCCTGGCCGGCGTCAAGGATTCCTCGGGTGATGACATCTCGTTCCGCTACCTCGTTCAGGAGAACGAGAAGAACGGTCATCCGATGAGCATCCTTACCGGCCACGAGGTCGTCGTCGACGGTGCTTACCTCGGCGGCGCCGACGGCTCCGTTCCGGGTCTCGCCAACGTTGAGCCCGAGGGCTACGTGCGCCAGTGGAAGGCCGCTCAGGCCGGCGACTGGGCTACCGTCAAGGCCGAGCAGGATCGCCTCAACGAGATCTCCCACATTTGGGATGTCACCTCGGGCGTCCAGGGCTATGCCGGTGGTGTTGGCGCCTTCAAGACCGCTATGAACCTCATGGGCATCTTCGACAGCCCGACCATGCCGCGCCCGGTGAAGGCCATGACCGGCGAGAACGTCGAGGCGATTAAGAAGGTCCTCCAGGACAACGGTCTCCTTTAAAGCTTTCCCAGGCACCCGATCTTGGGGCTCAAGTGGTCGGGCGTGACCCATTAGGTCAACGCCCGACCACTTTCACCCCAACCTCGGGCACCTGGGAAACCTTTACCAAGTTGCGGCGATAACACCGCCTTCATTTCCTGTAGTTGTTTTTATCTCCTAAGGAGAACGACATGGAGAACAAGTACGTCTGCTCTGTCGACATCGGCGGAACTAAGATCGCGACCGCCATTATGGAGTACCCGGCTGACGGCAGCGTGCCCCATCCCGTATTTGAGGCCGAGGTTCCTACTGAGGCCCAGGAGGGCGGCGAGGCCGTCTTCCAGCGTATCGAGGCGTCCATCAAGGCCGCTCTTGAGGCGAATCCCGATGTCGAGGTCCTCGGTGTCGGTATCGGTGCCGCAGGCGTCGTCGATCCCAAGACGGGCGCCATCGCGTATGCCAACGAGATCATGCCCGGCTGGTCCGGCGTTCAGTTGGGGCCGCGCCTGCGCGAGGACCTTGGTCTCCCCGTTGCCGTGGTGGGCGACGTGCAGGCTCATGCTCTGGGCGAGGCCCACTGGGGCGTCGGCAAGGGCAAGTTCTCCGTCTTGTGTCTGGGCATCGGTACGGGCATCGGCGGCGCATATGTCGAGAACGGCCGCGTGATGCAGGGCTTCCATGGTGCTGCCGGCCATATGGGCCACATCGAGTGTTCGGCTGCCGCCGGCATTCCCTGCGCCTGCGGGCGTTCTGGCCATCTTGAGTCGGTAGCCTCGGGCACCTCGATTGGCCGTATGTACGACGAGCGCTTCGGTCGCGTCGACCCCAGCCGTCCTTCGGTCGGTCGCGACGTGAACGACCTGTGCCGTGCTGGCGACGCAAAGGCGACCGAGGTCATCCATGACGCCGGCTTTGCGCTGGGTGCCAGCTTGGGCTCGCTCGCTAACATCCTGGACCCTGAGGTCATCGTGCTTTCGGGTGGCGTGATTCACCAAGGTCCCGATTGGCGTTCGCAGACGTGGAAGGATTCGGTGCACGAGGGCTATGCCAGCCAGGCGCTCGATCCGCTTCAGGACACGCCGATCCTCATCGGTTCTCTGGAGGGCGATGCTCCGCTCATCGGTGCCGCCGAACACCTTCTTGCATCGTTGAAGTAAACATAACTACCAAGTGCGCCTTCTGAGGTGCCGCAGATTGACGTGAAAGAGGAGCGAAGCGTACTTCGGTACGCGAGCGACGGTTTGAACGTCAAGGTGCGGTGTCTCAGAAGGCTGTTTTGAGAAAGGTTGAGTCGAACATGACCGTTGATCCTTTGATCCAGTCCCTGAAGGGCAAGCTCGTCGTGAGTGTTCAGGCGTATATGGGCGAGCCGCTTCGTACGCCCGAGACCATGGCGCAAATGTCTCGCGCTTGCGAGCTCGGCGGCGCCGCCGCCATTCGCTGCCAGGGCCTTGCCGACATTGCCGCCATTAAGGGTCGCTGTGAGGTTCCCGTCATCGGCCTGTGGAAGGATGGGCACGAGGGCGTTTACATCACGCCGACGCTGCGTCACGCTCGCGCCTGCGTTGCTGCCGGTGCCGATATCGTGGCGATCGACGCCACCGATCGTCCGCGCCCCGATGGCAAGACGGTCGAGGATACCTTCCGCCCGCTGCACGAGGAGGGTGTGCTCCTGATGGCGGATTGTGCCACCATCGAGGATATTCGCCGTGCTGTTGATATGGGCTTTGACCTGGTATCCACCACGCTTTCTCACGGCGTCGCCGCCATCGACTGCACCATGGCCGATGGCCCCGACCTGCCGCTCCTGCGTCAGGCGACTGAGGAATTCCCCGGCCTTCCTATCATTTGCGAGGGTCGCGTGCATACGCCCGAGGAGGCTCGCGCCGCGATCGATGCTGGCGCCTGGGCCGTTGTCGTCGGCACCGCCATCACGCACCCCACGAGTATTACGAGTTGGTTCAAGGCTGCACTTGAGGCGTAAGACAGGCCTCGTATCCGCTCGGGGCGGTATACTCAATATAGGCAATTGACCGCGCGGGATCCGGGTTGCTGGGTCCCGCGCTTGTTTTCGGGAGGCAGCACATGCAAAAGGGAGATGCCATGGATGCGGCGGAGCGCTCGGAGCGCATCCCCGATATCGTCATCATCACCGGAATGTCCGGATCGGGCCGAACGCAGGCCATGCATGTGTTCGAGGACATGGGCTATTTTTGCATCGACAACTTGCCTCCGCGTCTGATCGCCCAGCTTGCCGAACTCGTCGGCATCAATACGGGCGTGGGCAGGCATCTTGCCGTCACCTGTGACCTGCGCAGCCAGGGCTTGTTCGATGAGCTGCTCGATGCCGTTGCCGCACTCGATGAGCGGGAGATGAGCTGTGACATCGTGTTTCTCGAGGCCTCTGACGAGGTGCTGATCCGTCGTTATAGCGAAAACCGCCGCCGCCACCCCATTGCCAAGCCGGGGGAGACTACGGCCGATGCGATTCAGCGCGAGCGCCTGCAGCTGCAGGGTGTGCGCGATCGAGCCGATATGATTATCGATACGAGCCGCTTGCGCACTTCTGCCCTGCGCAATAAATTGCGCATGGCGTTCTCCGAGCTGTCCGACCAGCAGCTCATGGACGTTCACGTGTTCTCGTTTGGCTTTAAGCACGGCATGCCCGTCGAGGCGGACATTATGATCGACGTTCGCTTCCTGCCCAATCCGTTCTACGATCCCGAGATGCGCACCATGACCGGTCTCGATAAGAAAGTCTCTGACTTTGTTTTGGACCATCCCAAGACCCAGGAGTTCTGGAAGGCTTGGACGCAGCTGCTCGATACGGTCATGCCCGGCTATATCGCGGAGGGCAAGCCGCAGCTTTCTATTGCCATCGGCTGCACGGGCGGTCAACACCGCAGCGTTGCCATCGCCGAGGCCACGGCACGTTATTTGGAAGGCGCCCAATATCACGTGAGCATTTCCCATCGCGACCTGTCGCGCGCCAACACGAAAGCATAGGTCTGCATGTCGTTTACCGCCGAGGTGCGTGACGAGCTCGCGCGCTGCGAACCCGAATGTGAATACTGCGATTTGTCGACGCTTGCCGCCCTGACGCGTGTGAGCGGTACACTTTCGCTGGCCGGCTCCGGGCGGTATCGTTTGACGGTCGCGACCGAGACGGGTGCCGTCGCGCGCACGATGATCACACTGACGCATCGCATCCTTAAGCTCAAAACGGAATTCACCGTTCGTAAATCGGTCTTGCATAAGGTCCGTAACTATCTCATTACCCTGCCCGATCAGCCCGACCTGGACAAGGCTCTGGTGCTGCTGGGCATTCTCGACCGCAGGGGAGGGCTCGTCGCTGGTGTTCCCCGGCACATCGTTGCCCGTCCCTGCTGCAGGCTTGCCTACATCCGCGGCGCGCTCATCGCCGGCGGTTTCGTGGCCGATCCACGCGGCGATTTTCATTTGGAGATTGCGGTGCAGGGCGAGCAGTATGCCCGGGGGCTTTGCGATCTATTGGAGCAGATTGGGGTCCATGCGCGCGTTAACGCGCGGCGCGGATCCTTTGCCGTCTACATTAAGAGCGCCGAGGAGATCGAGCAGCTTCTAAAGCTGGTCGGCGCCAAGCGCAGCGTTGCCGAGATCGAGGAAGCGCGCGCGGTCAAATTGGTTAAGAACAACGTAAACCGTCGCGTGAATGCCGAGCTGGCCAATCAGACCAGAAGTGCGGGTGCCGCCCAGCATCAGCTTGCGTTGATCGATGAGCTCGAACAGCGGGGTTTGCGCGACACGCTTCCGGACGCCTTGGCGGTCTTTTGCGACCTGCGCGAGCGCTATCCTGATCTGTCACTGCGCGATCTGGGGGAGATGGCTGACCCTCCCTTGTCGAAGTCGGCCCTCTACCATCGAGTTTTGAGGCTTGAAAAGCTCATTGAAGCAAACAGGTAGTTGAGCGAAACTGCTTATATAGGGATTGAACTGCTGTTTTACTCTTTAAAACGTTTTAACGTAAATTTGATTTTCAATTTCGAGCATTCTCGTGAAATTCAAGTCAAAAAAAAGGTATATTAGGCGAGTGGTTAGTTTGTGGGCCTCAACGGCGGGCGCTGTAGCTCGCGGGGGCCTTACGAAAGGAGACACAATGGCAGTAAAGGTTGCTATTAACGGCTTCGGTCGCATCGGTCGTCTGGCTTTCCGTCAGATGTTCGGTCATGAGGGCTCCGAGATCGTCGCTATCAACGACCTCACCTCTCCCGATATGCTCGCTTACCTGCTGAAGTACGACTCCACGCAGGGCAACTACGCTCGCGATCACGAGGTCGTTGCTGGCGAGGATTCCATCACCGTTGACGGCAAGGAGATCAAGATCTACAAGGAGGCCGACGCCAACAACCTGCCTTGGGGCGACCTCGACGTCGACGTCGTTCTCGAGTGCACCGGCTTCTACACCAGCAAGGCTAAGGCTCAGGCCC
>NZ_JBDMHA010000051.1:0-17537 GCF_039752985.1 Collinsella aerofaciens | reverse complement strand
CCTTGGCATCGTAGAAGCGGTCATGGATGGCAACGACGGTTGCCGATACCGCCAGCGGGCCGATAATGCCGGTGTCGAGCGTCTTGATGCCGTCGATGACGGTGATACCGCTGGCGGAGGTCAAAGATGACGGGTACTCAAGTCCAAGGTTGTCTCCGCTCAGCTTAATGATCTCGCTCAAAAAGAAGCAGTAGGCAAAATAGGCGACGAGAGCCTCGAGACAGCAACGAGCCGGTTGTTTTTGGGCAAGACCGATGGGCAGCGCTACGGCAAAAAGGAGCGGGAGGCGTTTAAAGACCGTCCACGAGCCGCGCTGGATGATGGTCCAAAAAACGTACCAAGGGGTTCCGTATACGGCGAGATCGCCGACGATGTCCGCAGTCGTTGCGAGAGCGGAGACGCCGACCATGAGGCCTGATATAGAAAACAGCATGGCGGGCGCGAACATTGCCCCGCCAAAGCGTTGGATTTTTTGCAGCATGTTCTGCCTTCCGAATATCGAGGCGCGTTGCGCGTGGGGAAACGTTTAAACAATGGATTCATTGTAGAGGACCAGACGATTGTCGTACCGGCAGTTTTGAGCGAAACCGATTTGGGCATGACAGAAACCGTCAACGGTTAAATCCTGTCGCTTTACCGATATTCGGTTTAAACAACTTTAAGAAATGCTATCGTGCCTAGCCGGAAATGAATAATGTAGAGGTGAAACAATGCCAAAAGCGATATACGAAGGAATCTACCGAGAAATACGCTCGCGCATCATTAATGGGACCTATGCGTTTCAGGAGATGCTGCCAACCGAAGCCGAGCTGACCGCGGAATTTGGCTGCACGCGCAATACCGTCCGCCGCGCTTTGAGCATGCTGGCCGACGGGATGTTTGTGCAGCCCATACACGGCAAGGGCGTGCGCGTTATTTGGCTTAAGGGCGAAACCGACATGTTGGGCGCACTCGAAGAGGTTGAGTCGTTTGGCGAGTTTGCAAAGCGCAACAATGCCGTTGCATCGACGGACGTTAAGTCTTTCGAACATCTGGTTTGCACCGAGCAACTCTCTCGTCACCTGGGCTTTAAGGTGGGCGAGGAGTTGATTCGCGTAGTGCGTGTCCGAAGCCTCAACGGCAACGCGCGCCAAGTGGACCATGGCTATTTTTTGGCGTCGATCGCCAAGGGCCTGACTCCCGAGATCGCGGCAGATTCTATTTACGGCTATCTGGAGCACAAGCGCGGTGTCAAAGTGATGGCGAGCCGTCGTACGGTGAGTGTCGAGCTCGCCAACGATGAGGACTGCAGCTATCTTGACCTCGGCAAATACAACTGCGTTGCCGTCATGGAGAGTCAGTCGTACACCTCGGATGGCATCTTGTTTGAGGTGACGCACACTCGCACACACCCCGAGATCTTCCATTACCGCGTCAATTCCAAGCGATAGCCGGCTAGCTCGCAGCCTGACGAGACTCATGGCCTCAAAGAGAAAACGCCCGGTCAAACCGACGGTACATCGGCTTGACCGGGCGTTTTCTCTGCATTCGATAACAAATAATTGTTTATACAAAACTTGTCAAGTATCAAGTTGAAATTACCGTTCACCGAAGTTTTTCTACCGCTCTAGTAATACTTGTTCAAACAACTAGCCAAATAGCGTATCGTTCAAATCAGCAAAAGGGGCAAAGTCCCCGAGCCAATCTCCGAAGGCGGCGGCAAAGGGTGCCGCCACGGTGTGAAAGGGTGGATTGTAATGAAGAACGAAATGAGCAGAAGGCAGTTCCTGGGCTTTGCTGGTTCCGCGGCTGCAGTTCTTGGTCTGGGTCTCGTGGGCTGCGGTGGCTCCGCCGGCTCCGGCTCCTCTGCTTCTGGTGACGCTGCCGAGGTCTACTTCCTCCAATTCAAGCCTGAGGTCGACAAGGAGTGGAAGGAGATCGCCAAGGCGTACAAGGAGGAGAAGGGCGTCGAGGTCAAGATCGTGACCGCCGCCTCCAACACCTACGAGGAGAAGCTCAAGTCCGAGATGTCCAAGAGCTCCGCTCCGACCCTGTTCCAGGTCAACGGCCCCACCGGTCTTAAGAACTGGAAGGATTACTGCGCCGACCTGTCCGATACCAAGCTCCGCGGTGAGCTCATTGACGACTCCCTGGCTCTGCAGTCCGACGGCAAGGATGTGTGCATCGACTGGGTTCAGGAGAGCTTCGGCATTATTTACAACAAGCAGCTGCTCGAGAAGGCTGGCTACAAGGCCGAGGACATCAACTCCTTCGACAAGCTGAAGGCTTGTGCCGACGACATCCAGGCCCGCAAGGACGAGCTTGGTGTCGAGGGTGCCTTCACTTCCGCCGGCATGGACGACTCCTCCAGCTGGCGCTACACCACCCACCTTGCCAACATGCCGCTCTACTACGAGTTTGAGAAGGAGCACAACCAGGAGGACGACGAGATCAAGGGTGAGTTCCTCGACAACTACAAGCAGATCTTCGACCTGTACATCACCGACTCTACCTGCGATCCTTCGCAGCTTGCTTCCAAGACCGGCGACGACGCCACCAACGAGTTCGCAACCGGCAAGGCCGTCTTCTACCAGAACGGCTCTTGGGCCTACTCTGACCTCGTCAAGGCCGGCATGACCGACGATCAGATTGGCATGATGCCCATCTACATCGGTGTTGACGGCGAGGAGAACCAGGGCCTGTGCTCCGGCGGCGAGAACTATTGGTGCGTCAGTTCCCAGGCTTCCGAGGATGCCCAGAAGGCCACCGAGGACTTCATGTATTGGTGCGTCACCGCTGACACCCCGACCAGCATCATCGCCGACAAGATGGGTCTGACCGCTCCGTTCAAGAGCGCCAAGGAGACCACCAACGTCTTCTCGCAGCAGGCCGTTGCCATGGCCAAGGACGGCAAGAAGACCGTCGCTTGGGACTTCGTCTACATTCCCTCCGAGGAGTGGAAGAAGAACCTCAAGCAGGCTCTGATTGCCTACGCTGCCGATAACAGCAAGTGGGACGGCGTCAAGAACGCCTTCGTCGATGGCTGGAAGACCGAGAAGGCTGCTTCCGAGTAAGCAGTTGCTGCCCAAGCTATCTGATTAGCGACAGGGGGCGGGCAGACGTAGGTTTGCCCGCCCCCTGCATATTGAAAGGACCCTTTTATGGGCAAAGCACTCAAGCGCTGGTGGCCGCTCTTTATGCTGCCCACGTGCCTGGCGTTTATGATCGGGTTCGTGATTCCCTTTATCCAGGGCTTCTATCTCTCGTTCTGCCAGTTTATTACCATTAACAACGCGCACTTTGTCGGTATCGAGAACTACGTGCGCGCATTGTCCGATTCGCAGTTTGCCACGTCGTTCTTCTTTACGGTGGCGTTTGCCTTCCTGTCGACGGTGCTCATCAACGTGATTGCCCTCGCCATCGCGCAGGCGCTCACCCGCAAGGCGCTCAAGGGCACTAACATCTTCCGTACAATCTTCTTTATGCCGAACCTGATCGGCGGCATCGTGCTGGGCTACATCTGGCAGATCTTGATCAACTGCCTGCTCTCCAACATCGGCGCCCAGCTCATCGCCCTTAACTCTGCTGCTGGCTTCTGGGGCCTTATCATCCTGACCCTGTGGCAGCAGGTCGGCTACATGATGATCATCTACATCGCTGGTCTGCAGTCCATTCCGTCCGACTACATCGAGGCCGCCAAGGTCGACGGTGCCACGGCATGGCAGACGTTTTGGAAGGTTAAGGTCCCTAACCTGATGCCGACCATCACCATCTGCCTGTTCCTGTCCATCACCAACGGCTTTAAGCTGTTCGACCAGAACCTCGCCCTTACCGGCGGCGCCCCCGCGCACTCCACCGAGATGCTCGCCCTGAACATCTACAACACGTTCTATTCGCGTGCCGGTATTGCATGGCAGGGCATCGGTCAGGCCAAGGCGGTTATCTTCTGCATCCTGGTTGTTGCTATTTCCATGATCCAGCTTAAGGCCACGAGGTCCAAGGAGGTGCAGCAGTAATGAAACGCGATAAGGTTATCAACCGCGCGCTCTCGATTTTCTTTACGATCCTGTCGCTCGCGTGGATCTACCCCGTGTTTATGATCGCGCTCAATTCCTTTAAGAAAGCGACCGCAATCAGCACCACCACGGCGTTCGATCTGCTCACGCCCGAGACGTTCAACGGCCTTGCAAACTACGTGCACGCCCTTAACGAGCAGGGCTTTGCCTCGGCGTTTATGTACTCGCTCATTATCACGGTCACGTCGGTCGTGCTGATTTTGGTGTGCTGCTCCATGTGCGCTTGGTACGTGGTGCGCGTCAACAACAAGATCTCGAACTTCTTCTATTACCTGTTCGTGTTCTCGATGGTCGTGCCGTTCCAGATGCTCATGTTCACGCTGTCCAATTTGGCGGACCGCATCGGCTTCAACACGCCGTTCAACATCTGCTTTATCTACCTTGGCTTTGGCGCGGGCCTGGCGGTCTTTATGTTCGCCGGCTTTGTAAAGAACATCCCGCTCGAGATCGAGGAGGCGGCCATGATCGACGGCTGCAACCCGGTCCAGGTGTTCTTTAAGATCGTCCTTCCCATCATGAAGCCCACCTATCTTTCGGTCGGCATTCTCGAGACCATGTGGGTCTGGAACGACTACCTGCTGCCCTACCTTACGCTCGACTCCACCAAGTACAAGACCATTCCTATCTTGATCCAGTACTTCCGCGGTGGCTACGGCCACGTCGAGCTCGGACCCATGATGGCCTGCATCATGATGGTTGTTATCCCCATCGTCGTCATGTACATTCTCTGCCAGAAGTACATCATCGACGGCGTGGTGGCAGGTGCCGTCAAGGGCTGATGCCGTAACTGTATTGCAAGTTTCTGCGGCGCCCCTCAGCGCGGCGCCGCATATCGAAAGGTAAAGACATGGCCGAGATCGTTCTCAAACATGTTCAGAAGGTGTATCCCAACACCGAGTCCAAAAAGAAGGGCTTCTTTGGCAAAAAGAAGAAGACCGAGGAGAAGAAGCACAACCTCAAGGTTACCGAGGACGGTGTGCTCGCTGTAGAGGACTTCAACCTCACCGTTCACGACCAGGAGTTCGTCGTCCTCGTTGGCCCCTCTGGCTGCGGTAAGTCCACGACGATGCGCATGGTCGCCGGCCTGGAGGACATCACCTCGGGCGATGTGCTCATCGACGGCAAGCGCGTCAACGACGTGGCGCCCAAGGACCGCGACATCGCCATGGTGTTCCAGAGCTATGCTCTGTACCCCAATATGACGGTGTACGAGAACATGGCGTTTACGCTTGAGCTCAAGAAGGTCCCCAAGGACGAGATCGACCGCAAAGTTCGCTCTGCTGCCGAGATTCTGGGCATTACCGAGTACCTCGACCGTAAGCCCAAGGCGCTTTCGGGCGGCCAGCGCCAGCGTGTCGCTATCGGCCGCGCCATCGTGCGTGACCCCAAGGTCTTCCTGATGGACGAGCCACTGTCCAACCTGGACGCCAAGCTTCGTAACCAGATGCGTGCCGAGCTCATTAAGCTGCGCCACGAGATCAAGGGCACGTTCATTTATGTTACTCACGACCAGACCGAGGCTATGACCCTCGGTGACCGTATCGTGGTCATGAAGGACGGCGTCGTCCAGCAGATCGCCACCCCGCAGGAGGTCTTCAACCATCCCGCGAACATCTTCGTCGCCGGCTTTATCGGCGTGCCGCAGATGAACTTCTTCGATGCCCAGCTGGTGCGCTCGGGCAACGGCTTTACCGTCAAGACCGAGGATATGAACGTGGCGCTCGCCCCCGAGACTTGCGCTCAGCTTGCCCTCAACTGGGACGGCGGCGACGTGAAGGAGATTACGGCCGGCGTGCGTCCCGAGCAGATCCTGCTTGCCGACAAGGGCGAGGAGGGCGCGCTCCAGGGTACCGTCGAGGTGACCGAGCTCATGGGCTCGACCGAGCATGTCCACGTGACCGCTCCCGACGGCCAGTTTGTCCTGATTATCCCCGTCGTCGACCTCGAGGCCAAGGGCGCGCTCAAGGCTGGCGACACCATCTGGTTCAAGTTCGAGAAGAACGCGACCCACCTCTTCGATAAGGTCTCTGGCAAGAACCTTATCTAGGCCCGGTGCATCCAGGCCCTCCCTTTGGGCGGCTGCGGTATTGCCATCCTTTTGCCGCGGTCACATATAAGGCTCCCCTCCCGTCCACTGGGCGAGAGGGGAGCCTTTCTTTGTGTTGGGGTTGTCTGGCCGGTCGCTTGTCTCGATCTGTAACGGGTGAGGCTGATTTCGGACGTTAGATGTTACAGATCGAGACGGTTCCGCTGAGCTAACCATTTCATCTAAATCTGTAACACCAAAGGTGAATTTCAGCTGCTAGATGTTACAGATTGAGATAAACCCAAGGGGAGGGGCCGGTATGTCTCAATCTGTAACAGCTGGGGCCGTTTTTTCCGAGTAGCTGTTACAGATCGAGATTCTTCGGTCGAGTCGGGTCACAGGATAACGTGCGGGCACAAAAAACGGAGCCGTGTTGCCACGACTCCGTTTCTCAAGAGGATGGGTAAGGGAAGTGAAATTAGTTCAGGTGCCAGATCTCGTCGTTGTACTGGGAGATGGTGCGGTCGGACGAGAAGGTGCCGGCGTTGGCGATATTGATGAGCGTCTTGCGCATCCAGGCGTCCTGGTCCTCGTAGTCGGCCAGCACGCGCTCCTTGGTCTGGATGTACTCCTCAATGTCGAGCAGGGCCATAAACCAGTCCTTGCCCTTAATGTCGTCGTGCAGGCGCTGCAGGCGCTCGGCATTGCCGGTCGCCATAAAGGCCGGGTTGGTGATGAAGTCCACCAGCAGTTTAATGCCGGGCTTGCGGTAGAGCATACCGGCGTCATAGGTGCCGTTGGCATAGAGCTGCTCGACCTGTTTGGAAGAGGCGCCAAAGGTATAGATGTTCTCGTCGCCCACGAGCTCGGCAATCTCCACGTTGGCACCGTCGAGCGTGCACAGGGTTAGGGCGCCGTTGAGCATGAACTTCATGTTGGAGGTGCCGCTCGCCTCCTTGGAGGCCAGGCTGATCTGCTCGGAGATGTCAGCGGCGGGGATCACGCGCTCGGCGGCGGTGACGTTGTAGTTCTCGATCATGACAACCTGCAGGTAGGGAGCCACGTCGGGGTCGTTTGCAATCCACTGCGACAGCGTCAGGATCAGATGGATGATGTCCTGCGCGATAGTGTAGGCAGGCGCCGCCTTGCCGCCAAAGATGATGGTGACGGGGTGCTTAGGCCTGTTGCCGTTCTTGATATCGAGGTACTTCCAGATGATGTAGAGCGCGAGCATCTGCTGGCGCTTGTACTCGTGGATGCGCTTGACCTGGACGTCGATGATGGCGTTGGAGGGAATGGTCACACCCTGCTCGAGCGCCATGAACTGGCGCATGATGGTCTTGGCCTCGACCTTGGTGGCGGCCAGGCGCTCAAGAACGTCCTTGTCGTCAGCGAACTTGGCGAGTTTGCTCAGATCGCCGGTGCTGCGCCAGTCGGTGCCGATCACATCGTCGAGCAGGCTGGCGAGCGCGGGGTTGGCCCCATGGATCCAGCGGCGGAAGGTGATGCCGTTGGTCTTGTTGGAGAACTTCTCGGGATAGATCTCGTAGAACGGATGAAGCTCGGTGTCCTCCAGGATCTTGGTATGGAGGGCGGCTACGCCGTTGATGGAGAAGCCAAAGTGGATGTCCATGTGGGCCATGTGGACGGTGTCGTGCTCGTCGATGATGGCGACGCGCGGGTCATCGTGCTCGGCCTTCGCGATCTCATCGAGCTTGACGATAATGTCGGCGATGGCAGGGGAGACCTTCTGCAGGCTGGCGAGCGGCCACTTCTCGAGCGCCTCGGCAAGAATCGTGTGGTTAGTGTAGGCGACCATGGAGCGTACGATGGTCACGGCCTCGTCAAACTCGATGTCATGCTCGGTGGTGAGCAAGCGAATGAGCTCGGGGATGACCATGGTGGGGTGCGTGTCGTTAATTTGGACCACGGCGTAGTCGGCCAGATCGTGCAGGTTGCTGCCGCGCTCGACGGCCTCGTCGATCAGGAGCTGGGCGGCGTTGCTCACCATGAAGTACTCCTGATAGATGCGAAGTAGGCGGCCCTGCTCGTCGGAATCGTCGGGGTAGAGGAACAAGGTGAGGTTCTTGGCGATCTCGGTCTTGTCGAAGTCGATGGAGCTGCCGGGGACCAGGCCGTCGTCGACGCTTGCCAGGTCGAACAGGCGCAGGCGGTTCTTGGTGGGCTGGCCGTAACCGGGCACATCGATGTTGACGAGCTTGGAAGTAACGGCAAAATCGCCGAACTCGACGGTGTAGGAGCGGTCATCGTCGACTAGGATGTCCTGCTCACCGAGCCACTCGTCGGGGACGGCCTTCTGCTGGTTGTCGACAAAGCGCTGGCGGAACAGACCGTAGTGATAGTTGAGGCCCACGCCATCGCCGGTCAAGCCCAGCGTGGCGATGGAATCCAGGAAGCATGCGGCCAAGCGGCCCAGGCCGCCGTTGCCGAGTGACGGCTCGACCTCGAATTCCTCGATCTTGTTGAGGTCGTGACCTGCGGCGGTGAGCTGGTCCTTAACCTCGTCGTAGATGCCGAGGTCGATCATGTTGTTGATGAGCAGCTTGCCGATCAAAAATTCGGCGGAAATGTAATAGAGCTTTTTCTTGCCGTTGTTGAGCGGGCAGGCGGCGGAGCGCTCCTGCACGAGTTTGACCAGCAGCTTGTAAATGCGACGGTCGTCGAGCTGCTCGAGCGAGGTGCCAAAAGACTGCTCGGCGAGTTCCATGAGGTTAATTTGGGGCATGTTTTCTCCTGTGATGGGTTGTTTCATGTCTGCAATTCATAAGAAGCCCGCGCGAGGGGATTGGGGTGGCCTCGCGCGGGAAAAGCAAGCGCGTCCGCACGGTGGGGAGGGGTCGGGCGCGGTAGCTCCTATTGAGGAAGCTCGATTTCGGCTTCCGACGGGATGCGGAAGTAGGTCTCGGTCCAGTCGGTGAGTTTGTGCTCGAGCTCGCGGGTGATGGCGCCGTCGAGCATGCGCCAGGTCCAGTTGCCGCCCAGCGTGGCAGGGGTGTTGATGCGCGCCTCGTTGCCCAAGTTGAGCAGGTCCTGCATGGTGTAGATGCACGTGTCGCTCACGCTGGCGGCGATGGTGCGGTTGAGTGCATCTGCCATGGGTTCGCCGGCCTGCTGATGGGTGTACAGGGCTGCCTGCTCGCGCTGACGGGGGGTGGCCGTTCCCTCAAACCAACCGCGCGCCGTCTCGTTGTCGTGGGTGCCCACATAGGCGACGGTGTTGGCGATGTAGTTATGCGGCAGGTAGTACGAGTTGGTGCCCTCAAAGGCAAACTGCAGGATCTTCATGCCGGGGAAGCCCGAGTTGTCGCGCATGTCGATGACGCCGGGGGTGAGGAAGCCCAGGTCCTCGGCGATGATGGGCAGCGTGCCGAGCTTTTCCTCGAGCGTCTTGAAGAACTTGAGGCCGGGGCCCTGCGTCCACGAACCGTAGGACGAATCGGGCGAGGAGAACGGCACCTCCCAATAGGCCTCGAAGCCGCGGAAGTGATCCAGGCGGATGACGTCGTACATGTCGAGGGCGGCGCGAATGCGGCCCTCCCACCAGGAGAAGCCATCGGACTCCATAGCGTCCCAGTCGTAGATGGGGTTGCCCCAGTACTGGCCGGTGGCCGAGAACTGGTCGGGCGGCGTGCCGGCGACGCTCACGGGATTGCCGGCGGCGTCGATCTTAAAGAGCTCAGGCGTCGCCCACATCTCGACGGAGTCACGCGAGACATAGATGGGCAGGTCGCCGATGATGAGAATGTCGCGCTCGTTGGCATAGGCCTTGAGGCGGTTCCACTGGCGATCGAAGAAGTACTGCGTCATCTGGTGGTAGAGCATACGCGCCGGATGGTCGGCGCAGACCTTGGCGGAAGCCTCGCCGCGGGTACGGAGCTCCGCGGGCCACTCCCAAAACGCCTTGAGACCGCACTCCTCTTTGACGGTCATAAACTCACAGTAGGGGATGAGCCAGTCCTCGTTGGCCTGGATAAAGTCATCGAAATCGGCCGGCTTGTCGGCAGCAAAGCGCTCAGCGGCTCGGTCGAGAATCTGACGGCGGCCGCCAAAGATAGCACCGTAGTCGACATTGCTGGGGTCGGATCCCAGATACACGCCATCGATATCGCGCTGCTCCAGATACCCTGCCTCGATAAGCTCGGCAAAGTCGATAAAGTTGGGGTTGCCTGCGCGGGCCGAGAACGACTGATAGGGCGAATCGCCATAGCTGGTCGTCGTAAGGGGCAGAATCTGCCAGTAATGTTGTTTGCACGAGGCGAGAAAATCGACGAAGTCGTAGGCATTCCAACCAAAGCCACCGATTCCGTATGGTCCGGGCAGAGATGAGACGGGCATGAGGACGCCGCTTGCACGCTCCATGAATGCGCTCACCAACCTTCTTGTTGTGGGGTCGGCCTGCCGATGGGTGTGCAGTCCGCCTCCGATGTTCTGATTCGATACGCTTATTGTAAAACATGTTGTTTAAACATGTACAGGCAAGATAAAAAAGTTGGTCGATTTTCGGCGAATGGTTACATGCCATGAAAAAGCCCCGACCTCACAACGTGAGATCGGGGCAAGAGCGGTATGTAGGTTTTTGCTACTCGGCGTCGGCGAAGCCGTTGGGGTTGTGGCTCTGCCAGTTCCAGCTATCGCGGCACATGTCCGCGATGTCGTATTGGGCCTTCCAGCCCATCATGCGCTCGGCCTTGGAGGCATCGCACCAGTTGGCAGCGATGTCGCCGGCGCGGCGCTCGCGGATCACGTAGGGCAGCTCCTTGCCACAAGCCTTGGAGAAGGCGGCGACGACCTCGAGTACCGAGGTGCCGGTGCCGGTGCCCAAGTTAAAGATCTCGACGCCGGTCTTGCCGTTCATCCAGTTAAGGGCGGCAACGTGACCAGAGGCCAGATCGCACACGTGGATGTAGTCGCGCACGCCGGTGCCGTCGGGGGTGGGGTAGTCGTTGCCAAAGACCTGAACGGCCTCGAGCTTGCCCACGGCGACCTGGGCGACATAGGGCACCAAGTTGTTGGGGATGCCCTTGGGGTCCTCGCCGATCAGGCCCGACGGATGAGCGCCAATGGGGTTGAAGTAACGGAGCAGCACGACGTCCCACTCGGGGTCGGCGGTGTGGACGTCCATAAGGATCTGCTCGATCATCCACTTGGTCCAACCATAGGGGTTGGTCGCGGGCTTCTTAGGATCCTCCTCGGTGACGGGCGGGTTGTTCGGGTCGCCGTAGACGGTCGAGGAGCTCGAGAAGATGATGGACTTGCAGCCATGGCTGCGCATGACGTCGATGAGCACCAGGGTGTTCTCGATGTTGTTGTGGTAGTACTCGACGGGCTTGCTCACCGACTCGCCGACGGCCTTAAAACCGGCGAAGTGGATGACGCGGTCGATCTGATGGGTATCGAAGATCTTGTTCATTGCATCGCGGTCGAGCACGTTGGCCTCGTAGAAGGTGAGGTTCTTGGCGGCCTCGTCGCCCACGATGGTCTTGACGCGGTCGACGGCGACGGCGCTGGAGTTGGAGAGATCATCGACGATGACGACCTGGTAGCCACCCTCGAGCAGCTGAACGACGGTGTGCGAGCCGATAAAGCCGGCGCCACCGGTAACGAGGACGCAGGTGTCTTTGGGGTCGAGTGCTTTGGACATGTAGTCTCCTATCGAATCAGGAACACTTCTTCAGGGGAGTATAGCGCAGGCAGGGACGCCCAAATCGTGCGCTGTAGGAAAAGCAGAGGATTGTGCTAACGTACTCATAGAAGAGCTTGCGTACGCATAACCTGATCTTTGACATTTGCTTACGAGCCGCTGACCTTGTAGTTTCCTGCCGTTCGTGGAAATCGTTGGGACGCGCCATATGTACGCTAATATGTATGAGTTGAGCGACATATAAATAAGCATGTAACGGAGTACATATGTCACCAAACAGCGATTCTATCCTTTCCCAGGAGCTCTCGCGCCGCACTGCCCTCAAGGCCCTGTTCGGCGCCGCTTCTGCGGCAGTTCTTTTTGGCCTGCCCGCTCGCGCCCATGCGGCGGAGGCTTCCAAAGAAACCACCGATAAACTGAATGCCGCCCAGGCCCAGCTCGACGAGGTTCAGGCCCAGCTCGACAGCATCGCAAATGAGTATGCGGCGCTGGCCAACAAGAATGCCCAGACCCTCAACGACATCGAGAATGTCCAGGGCAAGATTGACGACACGCAGGCCCAGATCGATGAAAAGAAGGCCGAGCTCAAGAAGAAGCGCAACGACCTTTCCGATCGCGTGGCCGCCAGCTACAAGTCCGGCGGCACGAACATCCTGTCGCTGCTGCTGGCCTCTGGCTCGTTTGAGGAACTCGTCGCCAACGCGCATTACGTTGAGAAGATCAACAAGAGCGACCGCGACGCCATCGAGGACATTCAGACCATCCAGGAAGAGCTCGATGCGCAAAAGACCGAGCTCGAGTCGCAGAAGGCCGACTTAGAGAAGCTCAAGGACCAGCAGACTGCCCAGATGCAGGACATGCAGGCCAAGCAGCAAGAAGTCCAGACCGTGCTGAACGGTCTTTCCGACGACGTCAAGGAGCTCATGGCTCAGCGCGATTCCGAGATCCTCGCTGCCGCCCAGGCTGAGGAGGCCGCTAGGAAGGCTGCCGCTGCCGCGGCTGCCGCGAACAAGAACAATTCCTACTCGGGTGGTTCGAGCTCGGGTGGTGGATCGTACGCGCCCGGAACTCCGCAGCAGAATGCCGGCTCGGGCAAGCAGCAGGCTGTCGTCAACGCGTGCTACTCCACGCCTTCGCCGGGTCAGAACTGGTGCGCGGCGTGGGTCACCAATGTCTTCCGTAACGCCGGCGTTGGCTACTTTGGCGGCAATGCGTGCGACATGTTTAACGCATGGTGCTATAGCTCCGACCGCTCGGCGCTGCAGGTGGGCATGATCGTGGCCGATTCCTCGCACAGCGGCACGGGTGCTCCGGGCCTTATCTACGGTCATGTGGGTATCTACGTTGGCGGCGGCATCGTTATGAGCAACGAGGGTGCCATTACGTCTAAGTCGCTTGATTCGTTTATTAGCTTCTATGGCACTGGCTCTGGCGTGCGTTGGGGCTGGCTCGGCGGCGTGGCGCTGTCGTAAAGCCGACGGGGCCGCGTGCCCGCCCGCAATATATTTGATTGCCTGCTCGGGCAGTCCTGCGCAAGACGAAGGCCACATTAAGTGGCCTTCTTTGCGTGCGGAACTCGCGATCAATCAAATATATTGCGGGCGGGCACGCGGCCCTCTTGGGTTCGGGGCGCGGCACACCGGACTGGTTGTCTGAATTAAAGAAAGTGAAGGCCCCTTTCGGGGCCTTCTTTTTATAAAAATTCGCCTACTCGGTGGACTTCGGGTTCTAGGTCTACGTTGAATTGGTCTTTGACGGTTGCCTGGATGTGGCGGATGAGTTCGTCGACATCGGCGGCGGTGGCGTGGTCGGCGTTGACGATGAAGCCGCAGTGCTTCTCGCTCACCTGCGCGCCGCCAACGGCGTGTCCTCGCAGGCCGGCATCCATGATGAGTTTGCCGGCAAAGTAACCCTCGGGGCGCTTGAAAGTGGAGCCGGCACTCGGCATGTCGAGCGGCTGCTTGTCCTCGCGGCGCTGGCGGTAGTCGTCCATGTCGGCCTTGATCATCGCGGCGTTGCCCGGGGCGAGATTGAAGGTGGCCGAAAGCACGATAAAGCCGTCATCGGCGATGCGGCTCTTTCGATAACCCAGGTTGAGCTCGTCGACATCGAACTCGATGATATTGCCGCTGCCGCGGGTGCCGTCGTCGAGCTGGCGAGCGGGTTTGTAGACGCGCACGGACTCCAGCACATCGGCCATGCAGGCACCGTAGGCACCGGCGTTCATGTAGCAGGCGCCGCCGACCGATCCGGGGATGCCCGAGATGGGCTCCATGCCGGTGAGACCGGCCTCGGCTGCCGCCGCGGCGACATCGGAAAGCAAGGCGCCGGCCGCCGCCGTGACGTGCGTGCCGTCGACCGTAATGTCGGAGAGGCCTTCGCCCAGCGCCACGACGACGCCACGGATGCCCTTGTCGCCGACGAGCAGGTCGGAGCCGTTGCCCACGATGGTAAGCGGCAGGTCGCAGCGATAGCAGGTATCGAGCGTGGCGACGAGGCCCTGCTCAGTATCGGGCGTGACAAAGACGTCGGCCGGGCCGCCGATCTTAAACGTGGTGTGCTCGCGCATGGGCTCGCTCATCAACACGTTGTCCTCGCCGGCAACGCCAGCAAGTGCGCACAGCAGGTCCTCGTTAAAAAAGTCGTTCTCGTGCATACGAATATCCGCCTTTTGGTGGTCGTTGTCATCAATCGATTGCAATATACCCCACCCGGACGGATTTGGTGCGCTGGCGGCGATAAAACAGCCGTCTACCGGATTGGTAAAGTGTTTATCACCGAGGTAGAGGGGTAGTCGCTATACTTTCAAGAGATTGCGCGTAAACCCGGAAGGAGCGAGATGGCCAACAAAGTCACCCTCAAGCAGATCGCCCAGGAGGTGGGGCTTTCCCCCTCGTCGGTCTCGCTTGTGCTCAATAATCGGCCCTGTCGCATCTCGGAAGAAAACCGCAAGCTCATCAAAGAGGTCGCGGCGCGCAACCACTATGTTCCCAACCAGATTGCGCGTAGCCTGGTCATGCGCGAGTCGCGCACGCTGGGCCTTATCGTCCCTAACATCGAGAGCCGCTTTTTTGCCTCGCTTGCCGGCAGCTTGGAAAAGCGCTGCCGCGAGGACGGCTATGCGCTCTTTATTACCAGCTCGGGCGGAAGTGCCGACGACGATCTGGAGCTGCTGCGCCAGCTGGTGACGCGCGGCGTCGACGGTGTCTTTCTGGTGGTGGGTGACGAGTTCTCCGACGACCGCGCCCTGCGCGAAGAAGTCAGCCATCTGCCTATCCCTGCCGTGATGGTCGACCGTGCCATTGAGGGGCTCGAGTGCGACAAGGTGATGTTCGACCACGAGATGGGTGGCTACATGGCCACCCGCTATCTGATCGAGCAGGGCCACCGTCGCATTGCCTGCTTGGTTAACGCACGCCGTTCCAATACGGGGCGTAAACGACTTGCCGGCTATGAGCGCGCGCTGCGCGAGGTTGGCTTGCCTATCGACGCACGTTTGGAGTTTGAGAGCGAGTACTACATTCCGAGCGCCTACGAGGCCTCGGAGGCAGTGCTCGCGACCGACGCCACCGCCGTATTTGCAAGCTCGGATAACATTGCCCTCGGTTTGCTCAAGCGCTTGCACGAGATGGGGAAGAGCATTCCGGGTGACATTTCGGTCGTAAGCTATGACAACTCGGCGGCCGACGTTCTCTTTGAGCCGGCGCTGACCGCGATTGAGCAGGATCCTGGTGTCCTTGCGGAGCATGCTTTTGGCTGCATGTCCAAGCGTCTTGCCGGTAGGGGCGGCAGGCGTGCCGAAGAGGTCGTCCTGGAGCCGGCGCTTATCGTTAAGGGCAGCGTGCTCGAGCTTACCGAATGTAGCTAAGCGTACTTGTTTGTTTGCATAGATTGCATGCGGAGTGTCCGCTATTTGCCGGCGGGGCCGGGGTGCCTGCCTTGTTTTGAGAAGTTCGCGGAGCCCACTTCTCAAAACAAGGCAGGCACCCCGGCCCTCGTCCGTGAACTCTTCCGCTGGGCGAGCTATAGACGCCGCGCACCGATAGGGTAAGGCGGCGGCTTGAAATTGGTGCTATATTCAGGTTGAGTTGTTTAATGCTAGTACGGGAGGCTGATATGGGGCTGTTCAAGAAGAAAAACCCGCAGGATGCCTTTGATCCCGATGTGTTTACCATCACGGATACGATTTTGGACCCGCCGCGGTTTACGTTTTTGCCGGCTATCTACCAGGATGCCACGCATCGCAAATGGGCCGTACATCAGCGCGGCGGCGAGCCGAAGATTTTTGACTATGCGGACGTGTTGCAGTGCGAAGTGGCCGAGGCGGGCGATCCGGAGGCCGGAGAAGCGGTCTCTAAACAGGAATTTGCCCAGCGTATCCTGGCAAATCCTGCCAAGGCAGCAAAAATAAATGCTGCCAAGCGTAATATGTGTCTTGGTATGGGCGTTGTTGTGGCGGTTCAGACGGGAAAAGACGAGGTTTCCAAATTAGAGATTCCCGTTATGACCGACGAAGTCAAACGCGATTCAAGTCTATATAAGTCGTATCGGAATGTCGCCGAGAAGATCAAGGCAGAATTTGATGCCATGGGAGGGCTGGCCTAATTTTGGCGGCATACGTTTCTGAATGAGGAGTCTGTGCAATGGCAGGCGAATCTTATGCAATTCCCCCCAAAGATCATGCTGTTGAGGGAATTCTTTGGTATATCCAGCACCATCAGCTTGCCGGCGGCGATCGCCTGCCGGCCGAGCGCGTGCTGTGCGAAGAGATTGGCGTTTCGCGTACGGCGTTGCGTGCCGGTATCACGCGGCTTATCTCGTGTGGAACGCTCGAGAGCCGTCGCGGATCGGGCACGTATGTGTGTCCTCCCAAGCCGCTGAACATCTTCCAGGAAACGTATAACTTTTCCGATGCTGTGCGGACTGCCGGCCTGCACCCCTCTTCTCGTCTGGTTTCCACCGGGACCATCGAGGCGGATGAGGCGCTTGCCGACAAGCTTGGGGTGGCTGTAGGCGCTCCCTTGCTCCGCATGCAGCGCGTTCGACTTATTGAGGGCGAGCCGGCGTCAATCGAGACCGCTCACGTTAACCTGTCCCTGTGCCCATCGCTTCCCGAGCACGATTTTGAGTGTGAGAGCCTTTACGATGTCTTGCTCAAAGAAGGTGGCGTGCGCGTTGAGCATGGACGTGAGCATATCTCCATCTCGCGTTTGAACTTCGAAGAGGCCGAGCTGCTCCAGCAAGAAGAGGGAACGCCGGTGTTCTATGAGAGCTCGATCGAATTTGATAAGGACATGCGTTTTGTGGAGCATTGCAAATCGGTGATTTTGCCCACAAAGTTCCGCTTTGCCGATAACGGCGAAGAGAACGGCATGAGGAGCGTGGCAGGTGAACAATGGCTGAAACAGTAGATGCCACCCCGGTTTATATGCGCATTCGACGCTGCATCGAGGAACGTATCGAGCGCGGTGCATATCCCACGGGTTCCATGATTCCGTCCGAAAAAGACCTCGCCGAGGAATTTGGTACGACACGCTTGACCATCCGAAGCGCTGTCGATGAGCTGGTTCGACGCGGGCAGATTCGCCGTGTTCGGGGAAAAGGTGCCTTTGTGGCGCAGAGAGTACCTGCTTTTTTTGAACGCACGGTCGGTTTCCGTGAATCGGTCCGTGCTTCGGGCGGCGAGCCGTCCGTCCGTATTCTCGCGCGTTCCAAGCGTTATGCGGGGCCATATTACGCCGACCTGTTTGGCATCGCCGAGGACGACCTGCTCTATTCCGTTCGACGCCTGAAC
>NZ_JBDMHA010000050.1:0-18226 GCF_039752985.1 Collinsella aerofaciens | reverse complement strand
ACTGGCTTCAGGAACGAGAGATACCTCCGCTCCATTGGCGTAAGATGCGCCGCCGAGCGCAAACGAAGAGGCAGAATAGCTCGACACCATATACGGCAGCAACGCATGCCATGGAGCATCTTTGCTCGCATAAAACGGAAGCTGGCTTATGCCCCCCACAAGAGCGATCACCATGGACGAAATGGCCCTGTTTCTGCTTCCGGCGTACACGCACACGCCCAAGCAAGCAAACATCATCGACAGCACAGCTTCAAAGACGGCAAATAGCCCTAGCTGAACTAACACAGTTCTTTCGACTACGTCACCATACTGAATGAATACGACTGGGTACTCTGTCTGACCTACACCGTTAAACACCGTTGCCAATACAAAACAGGGAGCCAACGCCAGAACCAAAACCAGCATCGATGCAATACCAGAGACGAGAACGCGGCATGCATTCATCTCTAACTTTGACAACAACGCTCGATCGTA
Organism: Collinsella aerofaciens; assembly: GCF_039752985.1. GTDB lineage: Bacteria > Actinomycetota > Coriobacteriia > Coriobacteriales > Coriobacteriaceae > Collinsella > Collinsella aerofaciens_BT. Next base: position 17,752 of record NZ_JBDMHA010000050.1, on the reverse strand, counting down.
GAACCGCTTTCCATCCCCCTCAAGCGACATATAGAGGACGAGGACCGGGACCAAAAGCCACGCTATTGCAGGAACAGCGCCGCAATAATATGCGAGAAGAATCATCCCGGGCATTTTTGTTGTTGAGTCGTACGATTCCGGATGGGCCAGCATCGATATGGCTCGGGGAAGACGTTCTTGGGCTTCAAGCGATAACTCCGAATCAACACCATTCAAATAACCGAGTCGGTATTCCTTGAGCAATAGATTGTCGTAATCGGCAATCGCATCGTAATACTCTCTGGAGTCCGCCTTGCTTTCAAGCGCCCGATCAAGGCACGCCCTTTCGTCGGCAATGATGCTGTTGAGCTCCTGTGGGGCAGTGTCATAAACGCCGTCAGAGACTTGAGAGACCAAAAGGGCTCTCTGGTCTTCGATGGAAGCTCTACCATATAGATAATCTGCTCCCGTTGGAACGGATAGAAATACCGGGATGCAGAATACGAGCGCGAGCAGCGCCGTCAGCAACATAATTCCCCGGTTGCGCGCAAGAACTTCTAAATTAAGCCGTACATATGTGAGGCAATCACAGGTCTTCACAGCAAGCACCTCCGGTTCGCAACACACGAGTCGTCGGACCCGTTGTCCGGAAGTATCGCCTTCATCGTCAGAACTGTCTGTAGACGTGTAGGATGGATTTACAATCTTATTTGTCTACAGGCTTCTACCTGCTATTTTCTATAACATCTGCCATAAGACTAAAAACCCTATCTCTAAGTTCACGCTCCGAGTGAACTCCAAGCAAGGCATAGCTCTTGCTCTTGGCCTCTTTGACGGTTCCCCGAGCAACGTTAAGATGCGCGCAAATCTCGGTGGTTCTATTGCCATCAAAAACGCATGTCATGATATCGGCATAAAGCGGCGTGAAACCAAGCCTCAAGAAGGCCTCACGCACGGTATCGCGTCGATCACCCACCCGAACCGTATCTTTCGAACGCAAGAATAGCAGCGAATTAGCCATAAGGATAAGTACGACAAGGAACGCAGTCACGCGTAAGGCAGGCATAAGGCCGCCAACGGCCTCACCGCTCCCAACGGACTCAAAGAAAATGTACAGTCGACTTACCACATCGTGAACCCAGAACGCTGCTCCAGCACCCACAGACACCGAAGAAAGGGTGAGTTCAGGCGAAAGGCACAAGTGCATTTCAGACATCCACCGTATAGCCGCACGGCAACACAGGGCCACAAGCACTATAGCTATCGATAGGATTATCGCATCATGCTCAAAGCCGAAGCATACGAGGATTTCCTCGATGCCCATTCCAGACGCATACATAAACAGGAAGCAGACGAAGACTATCCTGCAGTTCTGATTGAACGATGAGGACCCCAGCGATTCTGAACGGTGATCATGGCCTTTTGTTGCGTCAAGATGCCACGCATCCTTTGACAAGAGAAGTCCAGCCGTCGCCTCTGAAATGCTTTTATATCCGGTTTTAGTCAAGGCCCGCGACAAATAGGTACGGGCAGTAGACGGGGAAATGTCCAAGGCAGAAGCAATCTCCTCGTACGTTTTTCCCTCTATCCTCATAGAGAAAACCGCGGACTCCCTTTGAGAAAAACCCGAAGCCGTAGGGATATCGGCAACTGCAGAGTGTTTTCCTCCTAATTTGGCGGCCGCAGAAAAAGCGCTCGTTAAGTCAGGGAAAAATCGCGTTATGGCCCTGGCAAGGATACTGCCCAAAACGGTAACCAGAAGCAATACGATCTCTTGATGCCCACCAAAGCTCAGGAGCACAGCTCCGATGTTTATATTGCGCGAAAACAAACAATCCGTATCGAGAATAACGGCGGCATTACCAAACGCAAGAGGTTCGACGAGCAAGGCAGCAACCCCCATCTCGGCGTTAACGGAAAGGAAAGAACCGATGGAGTCCATCAACGGGACGAGAAGAAACTGAAGGCCAACAAGCAAAGCAATCAAGAGCACAACGGGGCTGTAAAGTGCGAGCTCAGGATACCCGTGGAGAGCAGAGCCATCGGCCACATGTTTCCCCTTTAATCCCGCACGTATGTTTGCGAATTCACCGCCAAGCGCCCAAGAACAGCAAGCGACAAGCAAGGGGGCTAGTAACAACAAAATGAACGCGAACGCCGAAACCACAACATGAAATTGATGAAAGACATTAAGAGATATCGTGTACATCACAAGAAGTGCAATGTCTACGAGCATAAGTCCAAAAAGCCTTTTGGAAATACCCTGTCTCACAGGGCGAGAGATGAGGCCCACACAGAAGCCCGAAAGCAGATGCAGACCGATAAGAACGGTGCCAGAAAGGCCCGTATAAATACTTGGCGCCACACAATACAGACCAGCCGCCCCTATAAACAACATAATTGAATGCCAGAGGAACGAGCGCGTCACGCTTTGCAGGGTAGCTGCCTCGGTTGCCATAAAATCAAAGCTCCTAGATAGCATTTTGGTTATTTTAACATCGTTCCCGGCGTTAAAAAAACTGTTACCCGAATTAATCAATATCCCCCCTCCACCAAAAGGCACCACGCTGATCCTCCATTTTTGGAAGCGATAACCTGCTAAAAAGGGACAGGTTTATTTTGGCAGGTTTTATCTGGGCAAACGCCAACCGCCGCAAGGGAGCTGCTTTCCCTCGCGGCGGTTTTCTAGCAGAAAAAACCAAGTGAGTAGGCTTTTTGCAGGAGGCCAAGCACGCCCCAAAACGCCACAGCCCTGACCTGCTGTTTTATTGGGCGCCACCCGCGATGTGCTCGACAGATCCAAAAAAGTCTACTCACTTGGTCTTGAGACTCATCAGTCAGGCAAAAAACGCCGCGAAGGGGGGCTGGACTCCCTTCGCAGCGGTTGTTCGCACTGGTTTTGCGACGATTTTGCCCGCTTGTTACTCGCTGTAGCGGGTGGCAATGGCAGCTCGCACCATGCCGGTGCTCATGAGGTAGGTCACCAGGAAGTAGCCACCGTATGCTGCCAGGAAGATTGCACAGGTGAGGCCCACGGTGCCGCCGATGCTCATATTTCCGAAAATGCTCACCAGCTCGATGATCACCTTAAGTGCCACAAAGGAGTGTGCCAGGCCCACTGCCAGCGGGAACAGGAAGAATACCGCTTGCTGCGCCATGACCGAATGACGAATCTGGCGGTCGTCGCAGCCGATCTGTGCCAGCACACGATAGCTGCGGCTGCCATCGGCCACGTTGGAGAGTTGCTGAATCGACAGAATCGCCGCGCATGCAACGACCAATACAAAGCCGATGTAGATGGCTAGGTAGCTAATAAGACCGTTCGTTTGCGCTGCTTGCGTGTACATCTCGGAGCGTATGATGAAGGTTCCCCACGACCCCGGCTCCTTGCCGTCAACGAGCAGATTGTCGAACACAGTGTATTTAATACTCTCGTCTGCCTCGGTTGTATCCATCCCCTGTTTGTAGTTAACGAGCAGGCTACTGAAATACGGCTGCAGATTAAGTTGGGACAACAGCTCGTCGGCAACGACGACGGTACCCGGATTACTACCCATCGCCGAGTTGGCGATGGCCGCCGTATCTTCGTCCGACTTATCGGTTGCGGGTTTGAGCGTATGCCCGCCCAAGGTAAGGGCATGGCCGCCAGCCATATACTTGGTGTACAGGTCGACCAGCTCGCCGCCCATATCACACGTGAGCAGATACTGGTCGTGACCGATGTGCACCGGCTCCTCGCCCATCATCTGACGCAGTCTGTTGTACTGGCTCGCCGGCGTCACAAACAGACCCATCGTATCGGCATTGCTACCCCCGAACGCCTTGGGGAGCTTTTCGCCCATGATCTTGCACATCTCACTTGGGGTCACCGAAGGATCCGAACCGCCAATCGGGTAACTCAGATACGAATCGATCTGCACATGCTCACCGGCAACATCGGCGATATTGACCTTCTTGCCGGTCTCGTCGTTGTTGTCCGCCGACTTGCCCTTACGATCGCCGTGCCATGGATTGCCGTGCCATGCGGAGTACAAATCGACCGTACTATCGGCCAGCACCATTCGATCGGCCTCAGGCGGATTGAAAGACTCTTTGTAGAAGTCGAGCGTATCGGGCGTGTAATAGACATACGTCTGCGACATGTCGGCCGGATTATAGCGCTCCAGGTTTTCGTTCATCACGTTGGCGATCGACATACCGCACGTCACCGAGGTAATGGCGAGGAACAGAATCATCGCGATGACGCCCATCGAAAAGCACACCGTATTGACCTTGGCCGAAAGCTGACGCACGGTAAACATATTGAGGCCGCGCCAATACACGCTGCGCAGGCTCTGCAGCAGCTTGATAAGCATGCCCGAGAGTCCCCAGAACAGCGCAAAGGTGCCCACGGTAACCATAGCGGTCGTAATGCCAAACTGGCTCATGGCCTCTTGCAGCTTGCTGTCCGTCGCGGTTAGCGGGAACCCATCACGTAGCAGACGGTAATAGGCCACGCCCACAAGCACCACGCCCACGGCAAAGATGGCAATCGCGATCCAGGGGTTGCGTGTCTTGATGCTCTCGTTGCGACGCTCGGCACCCATAAGCTCGATGAGTTTGGTACGACGAACGGCGCGCAGGTTCAGCAGTAACGTGAGCGCAAACATTACGAGCATGCAGACAAGGGTCAGGTTGAACGCATGCACCGAGAAAAAGAAGTGGAAATTGGCAATCTGTGTCTTAAAGAGCGAGGCCGTAAAGAACGTCATGAGCTGGGAGAGCCCCACGCCCAGCACAATGCCGGCGACAAAGGCCACGACCGATACTATCACGGTCTCGAGCGCCATGATCGTGGCGACGCGCCCGCGCCCCATGCCGAGCACCTGGTACAGGCCAAACTCCTTCTTGCGGCGTTTCATGATGAAGTTATTGGCATACACCATCAAAAAGGCCATGACACCGGCCAAAAAGTACGTCAGGTAACCGAGCATGCTGCCCACAACCTGCGCCAAGCCCTCTTCATCGATGCCGGCGATGTCGACCTGCATCGAAATGGTGTTAAAGGCATAGAAGACCGTGACACCCAGAGTGAGCGTCAAAAGGTAGACGAGGTAGTCGCGGCCGGCGCGGCGGACGTTACCCCAAGCGAGTTTACAGAGCATCGGAGCCCTCACCGCCCATCATGGCAACGACCTCCATAATGCGGTCGAAGAACTCGCGACGGTCGGTGTCGCCGCGGCGCAGCTCGGTGAAGATCTTGCCGTCGCGAATGAACAGCACGCGGCTCGTGTAGCTGGCGGCAAAGCTGTCGTGCGTGACCATGAGCACGGTGGCGCGTAGGCGGCGGTTAAGGGCCTCTAGGCTCTCGAGCAGCAGGCGAGCGCTCTTGGAATCGAGGGCGCCGGTGGGCTCGTCGGCCATGATCATGGTGGGATCGGTGACGAGCGCGCGAGCCGCGGCAACGCGCTGCTGCTGACCGCCGGACATCTGGTAGGGATACTTGTCGAGCACCTGGCTGATGGACAGGCGCGCTGCCACATCCTGCACGCGGGTCGAGATCTCTGCCGAGTTTGTGCGGGCGATGGTGAGCGGCAGGGCGATGTTCTCGCGTGCCGTGAGCGTATCGAGCAGGTTGGAGTCCTGGAAGATAAAGCCGAGCTCCTCGCGGCGGAACTGCGAGAGCTTGGCCTGCTTCATGCGCGTAACGTCCTGCCCGTTGATGCGAATGGTGCCGCTCGTGGCGCTATCGATGGTCGACACGCAGTTGAGCAGCGTCGACTTGCCCGAGCCCGAAGCGCCCATGATGCCAACAAATTCGCCGCGGTTGACGGTAAAACTGACGTCGTTGAGCGCGCGGGTCACGTTGCCCAGCGCTCCATATACCTTTTCGAGATGCGCGACCTCCAGTACCGGGGTCGCCATGTGCGTGGTTTGCATACCGAGTCCTTTCTTGCAATTAGTCTACGGCATCTATAGTCGCAAGAAGACGAGTCGGCTACCATCGATATGGCTTACGCTTGCCTTACCGTTGTGTAAGGCACGGGTGGCTAGCCTGCCACGTCTTGATATTGAGAGAGGACTCCTGTTGAAGACTGTTCATGTTGCCGTTGGGATCATCCGCAAGGAAGGATCTGACGAGCTGCTTGCCGTGCAGCGCGGCTATGGCGACATGCAGGGACTTTGGGAGTTCCCCGGTGGCAAGCTCATGCGCGGCGAGACGCCCGAAGACGCCGTACGCCGCGAGCTCATGGAAGAGCTGCAGGTGAAGGTCAACAACCTGCGCGATTTCTACACCGTTGAGTATGACTACCCCGATTTTCATCTCTCCATGGAGTGCTACTACTGCTCGCTGGCTAAAGAGTCCGACGAGCCCCAGAAGCACGACCGCCAGCTCGATATCCGCTGGATTCCGCGCACCTCGCTTGCCACGGTGGAATGGATGCCCGCCGACAAGGGGCTTATCGATGCCCTGATTGAGCTGAAGGAAGATCGGCTTGAGGCCAACAGCACTGCCAACGACGCCGAGGCCACCACGACCGAACGCCCCGTCGCCAAGCCCAAGCGCGCACCTAAGCGCCGCAGCAAAAAGCGCCCCAAGCCCGGCCTGCTGGACGGCATCGACACCTCGGACCTCTCCGCCGACGAGCGTGAGCTCGTGCGCCGTCGCGCCGCCATCAAAAAATCCATGAAGGGCAACAAGCGTGCGAACACCAAACCCGAGCTGCTCGTTCGCCAGCGCCTGCGCGCCGCAGGCCTTACGGGATACCGTCTGGAATGGAAGGTGCCCGGAAAGCCCGACATCGCCTTTCCCGGGCGCAAGATCGCCATCTTCGTCAACGGCTGCTTTTGGCATCGCTGCCCCAAGTGCAACCCGAGCCAGCCCAAGCGCAATGTTGAATTTTGGGAGGCAAAGTTCCGTCGCAACGTCGAGCGCGACCGAGCCGCCATCTCCGCGCTTACCCAAATGGGCTGGACACCCATAACCATCTGGGAATGCGAGCTCAAAAAAGACCGCATCGACGCCACGATGGAAAAGGTCATCGAGCAGGTGCGCGCCGCAGAGCCGCAGCGCTAACAGTGAGCATTCACACGCTCCGCACGTCCGCGCCACATCCACGTCACAAACCTTAGAAAGCCCTTAAGCCCAAAACCTTTCAAGAGTGTTACCCGATAGCTTTGACCTGCGGTTTCATCACAACGTCAAACCTCATTAAGCTTTTCTTTAGCGATTCTTTGCAACAGCCGCGGCATAATACTGCCAACGCACGGGACCTAGCAGCACACCCCGTGCGCAACCTTTTGGTGGACATCGAGGAGGCCGCATAAGCATGCATTCTTCCAACGACGCAGCACAGCAGCCATCCCTAACACATGCAGACCTTTTCTCCTTCCCCCCGACACAGAGAAACGGCCTCCTCGACTCCCCCACCACAAAAGCCAAACGCTCAACCGACCAGAGCCACAACTTGCGAGCATCGTTCGAAAAGCTCCAAGCATCCCTAGACAAGGCGTTCCCCGAACAGGCAAGAGCAATCTAAGCCCATCGCGCTTTATACTGATGCCATGCGAAACATGGATCACATAGAATTGCACCGCGGAGGACGCGAGGAAGCTTTTCCCGAGACCGCCGAAGACTGGCCCTATATTGCCGAACGCGCAGAATTCGCTCGCTATCCGGGCAATTCCGTCCCCTGGCACTGGCATTCCGAAGTTGAGCTTTTCTACATGGAGCAGGGAGCGATTGACTATCGAACGCGCGCGGCTCATGAGCACGTACGCTTTGAGGAAGGGTCCGCCGGCTTTATCAACGGCGGCGTTTTGCACAGCACGCTGCAATCACCCAATTCGGCGCCAGCCATTCAAATGCTGCATATCTTTCAGCCGTCGATGCTCGGCGATCCCGCGGGACGTCTCCAAAAGCGCTACATCAACCCATTGCTTCAATGTCGAGGCGTCGATGTGCTCAAATGGTCGCCCACCAATCCCGACGATATGCCCTTTATTGATTTGCTGAAGAGCTCCTTTAGCCACGACCTTCAACGGCCGCAGAACGAGATGGCGCTTCGAAATAGTTTGTCAGAGCTCTGGATTCAGATTAACGCCAAGGCCGAACCGCTCTTTTCCTCCGACAACGCCTCTTGGATGACCAACCGCGACGTACAGTTCAAGGCAATCCTGGACTATATCCGCGCAAACTATGCAGCCGCTATAGATGTGCCCCAGATGGCATCTGCAGCCGGCGTAAGCGAAAGAGAGTGTTACCGCATTATCGAAGCTTGCGCAGGAACGACCCCGGCGGCATATCTGCGTGCATACCGCGTAAACCGTGCTTGCGAACTTTTGGCACACACCACGCGAACGGTCCAGACAGTCGCGCGCCAATGCGGCTTTGCGACAGCAAGCCATCTTGGCCAGGTATTTAAAGAACAAATGGGATGCACTCCTTCGAGCTATCGAGCAGCGAGGCAGAATCTCGATAGCACCAGGCAGAAATCCCGCTAGCCCTTCTTCTGTCACTGCATCAAACTTGCAGGCAAACAACAGAGAGGGGCAATCATATGAAGCACTTTGACCATATCGTATTTGACGTTGATGGGACATTGGCAGATACAGAAGAAAGCGTTCTGTCATCGCTTGTCCAGATTGTCCAAGAAGAGACCAGCAAAACGCTCCCCCGACACGAGCTTGAATTTGCCCTCGGCATACCCGGCAAGGATGCCCTTGAGAAACTCGGAATCTACTCGCAGGCAACGTTGGATCGCTGGTGCCAAGTTGCCGCCAGCTTTAAAAGCACCATCAGCGTGTTTCCAGGTTTGCTTGAAGTCATCGCAACACTCGCCGATAGCGGCTGCAAACTTGGCATCGTCTCCTCACGTGCGCGCGACGAATACGCAAAAGAAATTGCACCCCTTGGTTTCGATAAATATTTTGAGCGCATCATCCTTGTCGAAGACACAACCGAACATAAACCCGCACCCGCACCCATGCTCGAATATCTCCGGCGTACGGGCGCGAATCCTGGCAACGTCGTCTACGTTGGCGACACCGTCTACGACGAACAATGCGCAACTTCGGCAGGGGTCAGTTTTGCCAGAGCGGCATGGGGATCACACCAAGACATCCCAAACGCCACCTACAACCTCAAAACCCCCAACGACCTACTAACCCTAACAACCAAATAACCCACGCGTCCCACCCTTTTAGCCCCAACGCCACAAGGGCGATTGAGCAGGACGGTTTGGGCGGGTCCCGTACTTAGTTTCCAAAATCATTCCGCAGCGCGAAGGCCCCCGTTGTCAACGCTTCGAAGAAGCGAGACAACGGGGGCCTTCATGCGCGAGGACGTTTTGGAAACTAAGTACGGGACCCGCCCAAACCGTCCGGTGGGATCAGAGTACCCTTGCTGTTACTCTGCTTTGCCCACAGAGTTGAGGTTGGTCATGCGGATCTTAACCAGCTCGGTGATCTCACGCATGCCCTCCTTGGCCGGCTTCTTGGGGTCGAAGCAGGCGGGGTTCTCGGCCATGTAGGCCATGAAGCCCTTGGTGTAGGCCTGACGCAGCTCGGTGGCGTAGTTAACCTTGCAGATGCCGTTCTTCACAGCCTCGGCAACCTGCTCATCGGGCACACCGGAGGTGCCGTGCAGGACCAGCGGCACGTCGACGGCGTCGCGGATGGCCTTGACCACGGACTGCTCGATGTGCGGATCGCTCGTGTACACACCGTGGCTGGTGCCAACGCCAATAGCGAGGGAGGTGCAGCCGGTGCGCTCAACGAACTCCTTGGCCTCGGCCGGATCGGTGTAGGGGCTCTCGCCCTCAACCGCGGGACCGTCGTCCTCCTTGCCGCCAACCTTACCGAGCTCGGCCTCGACGGGCACGCCCATAGCGCGGCCAGCGTCGGCGACGGACTTGGTCAGGGCGATGTTGTCCTCGAAGGACTCGTGCGAGCCGTCGATCATGACAGAGGTGTAGCCCGTGCGGAAAGCCTGCATGCAGCGGTCGTAGCCATCGCCGTGATCGAGGTGCAGAGCGACGGGCACGGAAGCGCGTTCGGCAGCAGCCTTGACCATGCCGTAGAAGTAGTCCAGACCAGCGGTCTTGATGGTGCCCGGGGTGGTCTGCATGATGACGGGGGACTTGGTCTCCTCGGCAGCGGCCAGAACGGCCATAACGAACTCGAGGTTCTCGACGTTGAACGCGCCAACGGCGTAATGACCGGCCTGAGCGTCCTTGAGCATCTTTTCGGTGGTAACAAGTGCCATGAGCGTTTGCTCCTCTCCCTCGCCCGCATCTGGACATCGGGCGTAGTTGTTCACAAGGCGTTTTACCTTGCGTTTTACTGCGCTCATTGTATGAAAATCGACGGTGTCGCACGCATGAGATATCACCGGCACACAGGTCAAGACACTCGTTTTTGAAAAGCAAACGGAAGAGATTCGCACCGGATTCCTCTATACGACATTGCAGTTTTCAAGCGAATCATCTTTCTTTTATAGAAAAGATAAGTAATCGAAAGGTGTTTTCTTACTCAAAAAGAAAATGAACGAAAATGGACTCAACACAATTCCTGCAAATTTCAGTTGAGGATGGAGCAGCTATGGCCCATGTAACAACCCGAGCCTTCGCCGATGAGCGTCGTGCCGCCATCATGGAGATGCTTGAGCATAACGCCTCGGTGCAGGTAGCAGAAATCGCCCAGACCTTTGGCGTGTCCTCCGTCACCGCCCGCGCCGACCTAGACGCGCTCGCCGAAGCAGGCAAGCTGCGCCGCACACATGGCGGCGCTGTGTCGCTCCACAAACGCCTAACCGTCTCCACGCAGGATCGCCGCATCAATGTCAACGTCGCCGCCAAGCAGGCCATCGCGCAAAGCGCCATCGAGCTCGTCAATGACGGCGACACGCTGCTCGTCGACTCGGGCACCACGGCGCTCGAGTTCGTCCGGCTCCTCGATCAGCGCGACGGTATCACCGTCATCACGGCCGACATTACCATTGCCGATTACATCGACGAGAGCATGCCCTCAGTCGATGTCGTCATGCTGGGCGGGGCGCTGCGCAAAGGCCATCGTTATTTGTACGGACCGCTCACTATGCAGGCGCTCCAAATGGTCCATGCCGATCTGGCCGTCATGTGCCCCGGCGCCTTTGTCCCCAGCTGCGGCTTTACGACCGACTTTCCCCAGATGGCCGAGACCAAAACGGCTATGATCACCGCGGCCCATCAAAGCGTCGCCCTCATGGACGCCAGCAAGGTTAACGGACGCGGCATGTACCGCTTTGCCGAGCTTGCCGATGTCGACTCCATCGTGATGGACCGTGACCCCGACCATGCCGTCGCCACCTCGATCGACGAGGCCACTGACAGCTCACGTCCAGCCCTCGTCATCGCCGGCGCTTAAACAAAAACCACCACAAAGGTGCCTGTCCCCTTTGTGGTGGTTGTGATGGTTGAGCGTCAAAAGTGAACGTGTCGCTACTTGGAAAGCTCGTCGGCGAGGGCTTCGATCTGAGCGCGCGAGGCGTCGTTGAGCGAACCCAGCACGGTCACCTTGTTCTGCGCCAGAGCGATGTCCTTCATACCCTCGAGCTCCTTGGTCATAACCTTGGCGGCAGCGGGCGCCCAGGAGCCGGCCTCGACGAGTGCCACCGTACGATTCTGATAGGCGTGCCCGGCAAGCGTGTGGATAAAGGTGCTCATGAACGGGAAGATCTCGCCCTGATAGGTAATGGAGGCGAGCACCAGACGGTCATAGCGGAACGCGTCCTCAACGGCCTCGGCCATATCGTCGCGAGCCAGGTCAAAGACGGAGACCTTCTGGCCGCGAGCCTCGAGCGCTGCGGCGAGCTCCTCAACGGCAGCCTTCAGATGTCCGTAGACGCTCGCGTAGGCAATCGTGATGCCCTCGTCCTCGGGCTGATAGCTCGACCAGGTGTTGTAGGTGTCGAGGTAGTAGCCCAGGTTCTCGGTCAGCACGGGACCGTGGAGCGGGCAGATGATCTGGATGTCCAAATCGGCAGCCTTCTTGAGCACGGCCTGCACGAACTTGCCGAACTTGCCGACGATACCAAAGTAGTAACGGCGAGCCTCGCAGGCCCAGCCTTCCGGATCCTCGATGTCGTTGGCGCCAAACTTGCCAAAGCCGTCGGCACTAAAGAGCACCTTGTCGGTGGACTCGTAGGAGAAGAGCACCTCGGGCCAGTGAACGTTGGGGGCGCCGATAAAGGTCAGGCTGTGGCCGCCCAGGTCGAGCACGTCGCCCTCTTTGACGACCATCTTGCGCTCGGGGTAGTCGGTGCCAAAGTAGTTGACCATCATGCGGAAGGCACCCATGCTGGCCACAATCTGTGCCTGGGGATAGCGCTCCATAAAGGCAGCGATGCCGGCGGAGTGATCGGGCTCCATGTGATGGACGACCAGGTAGTCGGGCGTACGACCATCGAGCACGGCCTCGAGATTGCCGAGCCACTCGTCAACAAAACCGCCGTCGACTGAATCGGCGACAGCGATCTTTTCGCCCAAGATAACGTAGCTGTTGTAAGCCATACCGTTCTCGGACACGTCGTACTGGCCCTCGAACAGGTCAATGTCGTGATCGTCGACGCCAATGTAGCGGATATCCTTGGTGATCTCCATCAGGCAAAGCCTCCTAGATAGACAAAAGAGCCCGTCTATCATAACACTCGGCTACATCCCAACAGCTATCTACCGACATCCTTACCGATTGTTATTGATGATCAATATATCACCGTTGACCTGCGGAAACTATGCGCGCGGTGCCGCCGTACTATGTCGAACGATGAGCTGACCGGGAATACGGATGGCAACGGTTTTGCCCGCCGTACCCGCCTCGGGAACCGCATGCTCGAACACCTCGCGTCCGCGCTGATGTAGATCGAATCGCACGGTCGTGAGCTCGTTGTGTGCTACAAAATCATCGAGCGAATCATCGACGCCCACCACGCTTACGTCCTCGGGCACGCGCAGACCGCTATCGCGCAGCGCGGCAATCGCGCCATTTGCCATCTGGTCGTTTGCCGCATAGATCGCCGTCATAGTGCGATCGTGCTCGGCCAGGTACCTGCCGGCCTCGTAGCCGCTGTTGGCAGACCAGTCGCCCTCGAGCGGCTCTGCCGGCTCGATGTGTTTACGCTCGAGCGCATCCTGCCAACCGGCTCGACGAAATTGCTCGTCGACCGAGAACGACGGGCCGCCAATATAGCGAATCTGCCCGTGCCCCAGCTTAAACAGGTGATCCATAAGCAAGAGCGAGCAGCCGTAATGGTCGGAATCGACCGTAGTCACGCGCGGATGCGCGTACATGGTAACGATGACCGTTCCAATGCCCGGCAGTGGATCAAACGTCTCAAAATCGGGCGCCATGCGGCTCATGCCGATGATGATGCCATCCACCGGCAATGCGGCCATACGACGCGTGGCCTCGGCAAGCGAGAATTCCTCAGTCTTGGACATCTCGACCAGCGTGATGGCGCAATTATGCTCGCGAGCAGCGCTGGCGATGCCGTCGATCATTGAGAGGTTGCCAAACTTGGTGACATCGTTGATGCATAGGCCGACCGAATGGTAACGGCCGTCGCGCAGCGAGCGACCGGCATAACTCGGACGAAAGCCGAGCTCTTGCATAGCAGCCTGCACGCGCTGGCGCGTCTGCTCGTTAACGTTGGGCAAGCCGTTGGCGACGCGCGAAACCGTCTGCTGCGAAACGCCGGCAGCGCGGGCGACGTCAGCCATGGAAACCGGGCGCGTACCTGTATCGTTGGAAGGGCGCCTTGCCACAAAATCACCTTCGCTCTCGCAAGATCTGAATAGCGTGAATGTCGGCCCGAGCGGAAGCACGCCCCGCACCGAGGCCCGCTATCGTCGGACGCATGTTAACGTACTCTACTTTTTCTATCAGCGGTTCTTTTGCTCCATATGTCCATACGGCTACACCGTTCACGGCCGAAAATCTACCGATTACCAGATTCTCAGAAATAGATATGCGTTGTGTTATGAGTACGTTAACATACCTATTAACGTGCAGCGCTGCGACCGTCTGGTTTGTGGTGCTCAAAATTGTTAACGTACTCATAATGACACGGACCAATCTCTCCCGCGTCAAGGAAAGGACCCATATGACCGCCCCCGACGAAAAGACACTCACCACGCTCACCAGGCTGTTCGAGGAGGAGTTTGGCCCCATCGGCGACCGCCAGGTGCTCTACGTACACGCGCCCGGGCGTTCCGAGATCAGCGGCAATCACACCGATCACGAGGGCGGTCACGTTATCGCCGGCTCGCTCGATGTCGCCGTCGACGGCATCGCCGTGGCAACCGACTCCAACAAGGTCCGTGTCGCCGACGAGGGCTATCCTACGTTTGAGATCACGCTCGACACGCTGGATGTTCAGGAGTCCGAGAAGGGCACGTCCGCAAGCCTCGTGCGTGGTATGGCCCACGAGGTCGCAGCGCTTGGTGTTGAGCCCAAGGGCTTCGACTTTGCCTTTACCTGCTCCGTCCCTTCGGGCGGCGGTCTTTCGAGTTCTGCTGCTGTCGAGGCGGCATACGGCCGCGCCATGGAAACCCTCTGGGGCTCACCCGCAATTGAGCCCGTCGCACTCGCCCAGATGAGCCAGCGCACCGAGAACAACTACTATGGCAAGCCCTGCGGTCTTATGGACCAGGCCGCCGTTTGCTTGGGCGGCCTTGCCTACATGGACTTTGAGGACCAGGCTCAGCCTAAGACCCAGAAGCTCGAGCTCAACTTTGAGGATCACGGCTATGCGCTCGTGCTCGTTAAGGTCGGCGCCGACCACGTGGCAGCCACCGACGACTACGCCGCCGTTCCGCGCGAGATGCAAGACGTCGCCGCCGAGTTTGGCAAGGCACGCCTGTGCGAGGTAAACGTTGCCGATTTTGACGCCAAGCTCCCCGAGCTGCGCGCCAAGCTGGGCGACCGTGCCTGCCTGCGCGCCGTTCACTACTGGTACGAGAACGGCCTGGTCGATAAGCGCTGGGCGGCCCTGAACGCCGGCGACATTGACCAGTTCCTGGTCCTGACGCGCGAGTCCGGCGCCAGCTCTGCCATGTACCTGCAGAATGTTGTTGCCAAACTGGGTGCCGAGCAGCCTTCCATGTACGCGCTTGCTCTTGCCGAGCATGTGCTAGACGGCCGTGGCGCCGTTCGTATTCACGGCGGCGGCTTTGGCGGTACCATCCAGGCCTTCGTGCCGCTCGATCTGGTCGACACCTTCATCACCAAGATGAACAGCTGGCTGGGCGAGGGCTCTGCCCGTCACTACGCCATCTCTGACAAGGGGGCTTACGCGGCATGGCTGTAATGACTGACGTGCGCGAGGCCGCGCAGAACCTGATCGAGTACGCTATTCACCGATCGATGATCGGCCAGGACGATCGCATCTGGGCATACAACACCATTTTGGAGTGCATCGGCGCCACGGGTCCCGCACTCGACATGGCTTGGGCGCTCAAGACCGAGAAGATTTCTCTCTTGCACCCCGATACACTCCCCGACTTTGACCTGGAGGGCACGCTTGCCGTGCTTTCCGAGGCCGCCGTGGCCAACGGTGCTGCCGAGGACACGGCGTCGGGCCGCGACCGGATCGCCATGCGCATCATGGGCGGGCTCATGCCGAGGCCTTCGGTTGTAAACGAGGAGTTCAACGGCCGCATGGGCGTCAACGAACCCCGCGCCGCGACCGACTGGTTCTACGGCCTGTGCTGTGACGCCGGTTACGTGCGCCGCGCCGCCATCGCGCGCAACATCAAATGGAGCACTTCCACCAACTGGGGTGACCTGGAGATCACCATCAACCTGTCAAAGCCCGAAAAGGACCCGCGCGATATTGCCGCAGCCGGTGCCGCCAAAAACACGGGCGAGAAGTATCCCGCCTGTCAGCTCTGCATCGAAAACGAGGGCTACCCCGGGCGCTCCGCCGCAGCCGACGGCGGCGCTCACCCCGCCCGCCAGAATCTGCGCGTTATCCCCATCCAGCTCGACGGCGAGCGCTGGGGCTTCCAGTACAGCCCGTACGCGTACTTTAACGAGCATTGCATTGCCATGAGCTCCGAGCATCGTCCGATGCACGTGGATCGCAAGAGCCTCTCCTGTTTGCTCGACTTTGTGGACCTGTTCCCGCACTACTTTATCGGCTCCAACGCCGACCTGCCCATCGTGGGCGGCTCGATTCTGTCGCACGACCACTTCCAGGGTGGCGCACACGAGTTCCCCATGATGCATGCCGCCGAGGTCTTGCAATTTAGCGTGCCCGGTTTTGACCAGGTCAGCGGTACCGTGCTGCAGTGGCCGCTCTCGGTGCTGCGCCTGCGCTCGCATGACCGCGCTCAGCTGCTCGACGCTGCCGAGAAGATTATCCTCGCCTGGCGCGAGTGGACCGATGAGTCGGTTGGCGTCGTCGCGCACACGGCCGACGGCGTAGCGCACAACACCGTGACGCCCGTCATCCGCCGCGTCGACTCCCGCGGCAACGCCGGCGGCGAGATCTACGAGGCCTACCTGGCGCTTCGCTGCAACATCACGACCGACGAGCATCCGCTGGGCGTTTTCCACCCGCATGCCGAGTATCACCACATTAAGAAGGAGAACATCGGCCTGATCGAGGTTATGGGCCTGGCCATTCTTCCGCCGCGCCTGGTTCCCGAGCTCGGCGCTGTCCGCGAGCACCTGCTGGCGGCCAAGGCGGATGCCAGCTACGACCTTGCCGGCGCGCTCGAGGGCGATGATCTTTGCCGCAGCCATGCCGCGTGGGCCGAGGATGTCTATGCCCGCCGTTCCGACGAGCTTACGGCGGACAACGCCATCGATATCCTGCACGAGGAGGTGGGCGTGGTGTTTGGCCACGTGCTCGACAACGCCGGCGTCTTTAAGTGGGACGAAGCCGGCCGCGCCGCCCAACAGCGCTTTATCGACTCACTGTAATGATCCCTTGGGGACGGAGGAAAACGGATCATTTCGTCCTCAAGGTAACGGCGCCCGCCGGCAACATCGCCGACGGGCGCCGTTTTTGAATGTTCGATGTCGCGACTCCTAGAGTTCAGTCACGACAACGCTGTTGTAGACCTCGTCCCAGCGATCCATGACCAGGTGGCCGGTCTTGGGATCCATGGCGTTGAGCTTGCCGCAGGTATTGGCGGTCTTGAGCACGGTGACGTCGTCGGCACCAGCAGCAATGGCATGCGCAAAGCCGGCGATAGTCGAGTCGCCGGAACCCGTCGCGTTCACAGCCGCAATCGTGGGCGTCTTGGCGCGGAACGCGCGACCCTCATGGAAGCCCACCGAACCGGCAGCGCCCATCGAAACGACAACCCAGGGAATACCGGCAAAGCGGCCATCGACGGCGAGCGCCTCGCGCAGGGCATCGACATCATCGGTCGTAAAGGACGTACCCAGCAGGCCGTTGATCTCGGTCAGGTTGGGCTTTACGAGCTCAGGCTTAGCGTCGGACCCCAGCGCGGCCTCCAGCGATGCACCCGAGGTGTCGAGCAGCACCTTGGCGCCCGCCTCCTCGGCGATCTTGACGAGCTCGGCATAGTAGCCGGCATCGACACCACGCGGCAGCGAGCCCGAAAGCGTCACAACGTCCGCCTTCGCTGCAAGCTCGGCAAACTTGGCCGTAAAGGCCTCGAGCTCGGCCGGGGCGATCTGCGGGCCGCTCTCCAAAAGCTCGGTCTGATTACCCTCGTGCAGAATATTCAGGCAAATGCGTGTCTCACCGGCGATGGGCACAAAGTCGTTCTTGACGCCGTCA
>NZ_JBDMHA010000049.1:0-18324 GCF_039752985.1 Collinsella aerofaciens | reverse complement strand
GGTGCGGATATGCTCCACAAGACGCTCGCCCTCCCACGCCGGATCGACGATTAAGCACTCGTCATTCGAAATCACGGCGTAACTGTTGGTCTGAATCGGGCCGTTGACGAGTGCCTCAATCGAAGCTGCACCTCGGGGTGTCAGGTCCAAAGTCATATCGCCCATGCGCATACCCTCCTTCTAAAATACGTTCGAGGCACCAAACGATGCCTCGAACGTAACCGATATCTATGATGCTGAGAGGCTCTCGCACCTACACACGGCGCTTGAGCTGAGCTCCGCCTTCGCCGGGCATAAGACGGCGAGCGTCGTAGACCGAATCGACACTGCTGATGGAAGCCAGCAGCGGATCCAGACCGCTCGCGTCCGAGATCTCGACCATAAAGCGCAGGGTTGCAATACCCTCGCGGTTGGTCGACGTGGCGGCAGAAAGGATATTGCCGCCCGCATCGCCAATGGCAATGGTGACATCCTTGAGCAGGCCCATGCGGTCCAGGCACTCGACCACGATCTCGACCTGGAAGAGGGTGTCGGCAGCGCCGTCCCACTCCACATCGATCATGCGCTCGGGATGTTCCATAAGACCCTTGACGTTGGGGCAGTTGGCGCGATGCACCGAAACGCCACGGCCGCGCGTGATGAAGCCGACGATGTCATCGCCCGTCACCGGATTGCAGCAATGCGCCAGACGGACCAGCAGACCGCTGTTGCTCTCGCCCTTGACGATAATGCCGTTGCTGGCGCTCTTGCCGCGCTTTTGCGGCTTGCGGTTGGAGCCGCGGGCAGGCTGCTTGACGATCTCGGCAATGGCTTCGGTCTTGGTGAGCTGCTCCTCGGGCTTGGGGTCCAAGATTTGCTCGACCTTGTTACCCACAGCGCGCGGGGCAACCTTGCCGGCGCCGACGGCGGCAAACAGGTCCTCGAGCTGCTTGTAGTTAAACTGCTCCGCCACGGCGTTGAGCGCACGCGTGGATCGCGGCGTAGAGATGCCATACCCGCGCTTGCGCAGGTCCTTGGCCAGTATATCGCGGCCGGCAGCAGCGTCATCGTCTTTGGTCGCGGCGGCGAAGTAACGGCGGATCTTTGACTTGGCGGAAGGTGTCTTAACGATCTTGAGCCAATCACGCGACGGCTTGGAACTCTTGTTGGTCAGGATCTCGACACGGTCACCCGTCTTAATCTCGTGCGTGAGCGGAGCCACCGCACCGTTGATTTTGGCGCCGACGCAATGGTTTCCCACCTCGGTGTGAACGGCGTAGGCAAAGTCGAGCGGTGTAGAGCCGGCACGAAGCGCCATGACCTCGCCCTTGGGTGTAAAGACAAAGATCTCCTGGTCGAACAGATCGACCTTCAGCGAGTGCAGGTATTCCTTGGCGTCCGTAATCTCGTCAGACGCTGCCCAATCGAGCGAATGTTTGAGCCAGTTAATCTGGTCGTCCAGACGCTGGGCATCATTGGTCTTAGACGCAGACGATCCGCCCGACTTCTTATAGAGCCAGTGGGCGGCAATGCCGTACTCGGCCTGCTCATGCATCTCGTAGGTTCGAATCTGAATCTCGAGCGGGCGGGCCGTGGGGCCGATAACCGTCGTATGGAGCGACTGGTAGTTGTTGACCTTGGGCATGGCGATATAGTCTTTGAAGCGACCGGGCATGGGGTGCCACAGCGTATGCACCGCGCCGAGCGTGGAGTAGCAATCGCGCACCGAATGCGTGATGACACGCAGTGCCACCAGGTCGTAGATCTCGGAGAATTCCTTGCCCTTGCGCTTCATCTTTTGGTAGATGGACCAATAGTGCTTGGAACGGCCATTGATCTGGAAGCCCTCCAGGCCAATGCGGTTGAGCTCGTCGGTGAGCGTCTTGATAGTCTCAGCCAGATAGCGCTCGCGAACCTCGCGCGACTCAGCCACCATGCGCGCAATGCGCTGGTAGGCATCGGGCTCCAGGTAGAAGAAGGACAGGTCCTCGAGCTCCCACTTAATAGAGCTCATGCCCAGACGGTCGGCCAGGGGCGCATACACGTCCATGGTCTCGCGAGCCTTAAACAGGCGACGGTCCTCGCGAAGGGCCGCCAGCGTACGCATGTTATGCAGGCGGTCGGCAAGCTTAACGATAATGACGCGGATGTCCTTGGACATGGCGAGGAACATCTTGCGCAGCGTGAGGGCCTGCTTCTCGTCCATGCTGTCGACTTCGATGTTGGTGAGCTTGGTCACGCCATCGACGAGCTCGGCTACCGTATCGCCAAACAGGCCGGACACATCGGCAAGCGAGGTCTCGGTATCCTCGACGGTATCGTGCAGCAGCGCGGCGCACACCACATCGCAGTCCATCTTGAGATCGGCCAAAATGATGGCCACCTCGACGGGATGGTTAATGTACATCTCGCCCGAGCGGCGCTTTTGGTTGCAGTGCTTCTCGGCGGCAAAGCAATAGGCCTGCTCCACCTTAGAGAAGTCCTCCTCATTCATATATTTGAGGCACAGGCGCTCCAGCTTGTCGTAGCTGTCCGCCATAATCTCGGGCGGCAGCTCATCGGCATGCTTATAGTGCTCCATCTCCGAAAACGGCTGGAGGGTGGAATCATGGGCGGTACGGGCTGCGGCATCCATCGAGGTCCCCTTCCCCTAGGCCCGCGGTACGATCGGGCGGTTAACTTTGGCTAGCATATCAGAAGCGCACGAATCGAGTGCCCAGCTCCGGAAAGCCGAGAACTCCATGCGCGAGCGCAAGCCCTCCAAATAGCGAATTGACCTGCTCAATTGCACACGGCCGGGGTTTTCGGCCATCGCGATGCGACGGGTGTCGTCAAACCCCGAAACGCGACAGAAACCAAGCTCTTCGAAGATTCCCAGGCCGCTTTCCACCGAGCGCTCGTCGACCGGCGTGCGGGCATCGATGGCAAGGCACATCTGCGCGATGTCGATATCGCTCGCGCTAAACGAGTCGTCTCCGGTCTTGCCGCGGTTGGAGCGCCACATAGTCTGCAGCGCTCGATAGAGCGTGACGAGTTCATCGCGCTCGGGCGCGTAGCAGTCGAGCAGGCGCTCGTTAATGCGAGCGTCACGCGACGAATAGAGCAAGTGAATCACGGCAGGTTGGCCGTCGCGACCGGCGCGTCCGCTCATCTGGTTAAATTCAATGCTGCCAAACGGCATGTGGTAGAGCACGACATGGCGAATATCGGGCAGGTTGACGCCCTCACCAAAGGCAGAGGTCGAAACGATGCAGCTGAGGCTTCCGTCACGAAACGCTTCCTCAACACGGCGACGATCGGAGCGCGCAAGCCCCGCGTTATAGAACGCGATGCGGGTCGCGCAATCGGGCACCCGCTTGCGCAGTGTCTTGGCAAGCGCCACGGACTGATCACGCGAGTTGACGTAGATGACGGTCTTCTCCCCCGTAGCCACGATTGACACCAGGCGGTTCTCGCGGCTCGCAAGATCTCGGTCATCCTCGAGCTGCAAGTTCTCGCGCACCGTCTCGTCGACCACCGTGCGAGTGATCGGCAACATGCGGGCAAGCTCGGCCACGACCGGAGCCGTCGCGGTGGCCGTCGCAGCCATAACGACCGGGTCGCCCAGGGCTTTGAGGATATCGGGCATGTCAAGATAGGCGCTGCGGTCGCCGCCCTTGGCAAGGCCGGCGTGGTGCGCCTCATCGATAACGACAAAGCCGATGCGGCCCGAACGCGCGAAGCGGTCACGGTGGATAGACAGGAACTCGGGCGTCGTGAGCACGATACCGGTGCGGCCCGAAGCTAGGCCGGCGAACACGTCATCGCGTGCGGCCTCCACGGTTTCGCCGGTCAGCACGCCAACGCCAATGCCGAGCGCGGCCATCGTCGACGAGAGGTGATAGGCCTGGTCGGCAACAAGCGCACGCAGCGGATAGACAAAGATGCTCGCACGTCCGCGAAGCACCGCCTCACGCGCGGCATGCACATGGAAGATGAGCGACTTGCCGCGGCCCGTTCCCATAACCGCCAAAACGCTCTGGTGATCGGCCAAGGCGTCGAGCGCCTCAACCTGCGCGCGGTGCGGCTGGTTCGATCCGATAAAGCTATGGATAAGCGAGCGCGTGAGCTCGGTATAGGAAAGCTGGGCGAGCGTCTCGCGCTTGCGCGACTCCAGGCGCAGATCGGAGTCTGCCGGCTGCACGCCACGACGAAGCTCGCATGCCGGATCGTCGACGCTGGGCAGCGTGGTATCGCGGACCAGAACATCCTTGACCATGAGCTTGGACTTCACACGACCCTGCCAATGCTCGGCAACGGCCTCGAACACCAAGTCGACAGCGCTATCGCAGTTGATGAGCTTATCGATTTGCGGCACGCGGAACATAATAGCCGGCACACTCGCGGCGCCATCGGTCGCCACAAAGCGCATGTGCTCGCCGGTCTTACCCACCACGGCGCGATCACACATCGTCACGCCCTCGGCAGCCAGCAGCGGCACCTTATTACCCTGGCCAAACGGCTCAAGGCGGGAAATCTGCTCGATGGTCTCGATATTCAATTCGGAAAGGTCGACCGTGGCGGCAACCTCGTCGATGTCTTCAAAGTCCTCGGCGGGAATCTCCGATAGCACGGCGGAAAGGCGACGACGGAATTCATCGAGCTTGGATGCCTCGATGGTCACACCCACCGCACCGGCATGTCCGCCGCGACGAATCAGCAGGTCGGAACAGCGCTCGACGGCGTCAAACAGGTTAACTTTGCCCACCGAGCGACCAGAGCCGCGCGCGATACCGTCCTCGATCGAGAACAGCAGCGCCGGCACGTGATAGCGGTTGGTCAGACGGCTTGCCACGATGCCCTTGACACCCTCGTGCCAGCCTTCGCCGCCCACGACGATCGCGCGTCCGCCGTCATAGGTCTCCTCGACCTTTGCCATGGCATCGCGCGTGAGCTCCGCCTCGATCTCACGGCGCTGGCGGTTGATTTCTTCGAGCTCAGCCGCCAGCGCGCTTGCTTCGATGGGATTGCGGGCAAGCAGCAGGTCGAGCGCCAGCTTGGGATCGGCCATGCGACCGGCAGCGTTTAAGCGGGGAATGAGCGAGAATGACAGGCCGTCGGCCGTAATGGTAGAAAGATCGGCCTTGGCAAGTGCGGCAAGCGCGATATAGCCGGGACGGGCCGTCACGCGCATCTGCTGGATGCCCTCGGCGACCAGTGCGCGATTCTCGGGCGTGAGCGGCATCATGTCGGATACGGTGCCCAGCGCCGCGACCTCTATCAGCGAACGCCAATACGACGGCTTGCCCAAACGCTCGCCCAGGACCTGCACCAGTTTGAGTGCCACGCCGGCACCGGCAAGCTCGCGCGAGGGACCCTCGTCCTCGAGCTTGGGGTCGGTCAGGGGCACGCCCTGCGGCACCTGGTCGGAAGGCTCGTGATGGTCCGTGACCACCAAATCGATCCCCAGGCTCTCCAGATAGGAGACCTCTTCCTTGGCAGCAATACCGTTATCGACGGTCACAATCAGGTTGGGTTGGGCGAGCTCGTTGACGCGGTCGAGCGCCGCACGCGACAGGCCGTACCCCTCGTCAAAGCGGTGCGGGATAAACGGTGTGACATTGGCGCCAAACATCCGCAGCGCCTCGGTCAACAGACAAGTCGACGTTATGCCGTCGACGTCAAAATCGCCAAAGACGGCGATGCGCTCGTGACTGCGAACAGCGCGCTCAACGCGGTCGGCGACGACCGCCATGCCCGGAATAACGAGCGGGTCCGCCCAGTCGCGATCGAGCGAAGGCGTCAAAAACAGTTGGCCTTCCTCGATGGATGTAATGCCGTGCGCAACCATAATGCGCGCCACCAGCCCGGGTATGCCCAGGCCAGCCGAAAGCTCCTTTTCGAGCTCGGGGTTTTGCCGAGCGACCGCCCAGCGATGCGTCGTCTTAAGCGATGACATAGGCGCCCACCCCCGATAGGGGCAGGTCGCCGCGATACCTCTCACGGTTCATAGCGATGAGTCCTCTGTGTATGCCCGCTTCGGCAGGCAGATCTGTTGAACGGATTTATTATACCGTGCGGCACGGACGCAAAACGCCGCGGTGCGCCGCGGTTTCGGCAAACGATGGCGGTAATGGCCTCGAAATAATCGAGCGTTTCAGCCGCACGGACGCATACGAGCGTCTAGCATATCCATACAAACGAGTTCGCGGATAAAGGGAGTCACGGGACATATGAAGCAATGGGCTGGACTGGGAAAGTTCCTCGCGGGGCATATGCAGATCATCGTTCCGATTTGCGTGGCGCTCGGAGTGCTCTTTCCCCAGCAGATCGGCGTGCTCAAGCCCATTGTTCCCGCCCTCTTCGCCTTTATGACGTTTCAGGGCGCGCTCAGCAACACTTTTCACCAGGTAGCCGAGGTGTTCCACCGTCCGCTGCACCTGATTCTGGCGCTGCTGGTCTCGGCAGTGCTTATTCCCATCGCGGCGTATGCCATAGGGTCACTCTTCTTTGGCTCCAACCCCAACCTTGTCTGCGGCATCGTGCTCGAGTACAGCGTGCCCGTGGCCGTCACCGCTTTTATGTGGATCAGCATGTTCGGCGGCAACGGCCCGCTCGCGCTCACCATCATCCTGACGTCCTCGGTTATCTCCCCTGTGACGATTCCGCTTACGCTTAAGCTCTTGCTGGGTGCCACCGTCTCGATCGATGTGCCGAGCATGATGCAAGACATGGCCTTTATGATCGCCATCCCCGCCGTGCTCGGCATCGTGATCAACGAGCTCACGCGTGGATGGGGACACGAGAAGCTCTCCCCCGCGCTCTCGCCCGCTTGCAAATTCATGATGATGGGCGTTATCGCCTCCAACTCCACCGCCATGAGCGAGTACGTGCTGCACATGAACGCGGTGCGCCTGGAAGTCGCCCTCTTTATTTTGACCTTCGCCATCAGCGGCTTTGTCATCGGTTTTCTGGTCGCCCGTGCGCTGCATCTGCCATATAGCGAGACGGCTACCATGTGCTTTACCTGCGGCATGCGTAACATCTCTTCGGGCGCCGTCATCGCCACGCAATACTTTCCGGGCGAAGTCGTATTCCCCGTCATGTGCGGCACGCTGTTTCAGCAGGTACTCGCCTCGCTTATCGGGCATCTCTTTGAGCGTCTAACCGGCGAGGAGCGCGCCGCCCAGCGCAAGCGGGTCGAGGCCGGCCGCGACGCCATGGCACGCTAGACTGTCCGCAGTGTGCGGGCGCTCACTTTACGATGTGAGCGCCTCCAGATGTGCACGGAGTCGCTCCGCATCGACATCGAGCGTGGTCTCAGCATTGACCTGGGCCAAACGATAGCCGACAAAGTAGGGCGAAGCCACCCAACGCGGCAGCGCCTTGGCAATGGTCCGACCGCCCAGGTGATAGAAGAACAGGTTATACGACTCTGCGCGACCACCGTGGTGCTCGTTCAGGATATAGCGCAGAGCTACCTGGATCGCATCGGCGAAGAGATCCGCCTCGGCTTGGTCTCTCGTGTCATCGCTGGCAGCGATTCCCTGCGGGGCTGAAACGTTGATCTCAAAGAACCCCATGATCGGTTCGGTTGAGATGTTGACCGCGATTCTCCCCTGTTGCCAGAGATTGATGCCTTCGAAATTGGCAGAAGTCAGCGAAGTGTAGCCGTCTTCCTGCTCCAAACCCACAATCTGCATGTGCGGATGAACGAGGCTACCGCCCGAGAGCGGACCCTTGTTCTTGTACATGAGCACGCTTCGATACTGCTGTGAATCAATCATCTGCTGCCAGCAACCCAGGGCAAACCGCATCACATGGTGGAGTTCATCCGGCTCATAGGTCACCAGGTCGGCATCGTGATCGGCCGACTCGATCAGCACGGTTTGACGGGTGGCGCGCAGGGTCTTGAACTTATTCTCGAGCCAGATGCAGTCACCATCGCGCTGGATGATGTTGGCAAGCCCCTCCGTGTCGCAAAAGGGGCACGCGGTGCCAGGGCGACGATTATCGTCAGGCTTACCGCTCGCCTGCTGAACGTCAAATACCAGCGCCACGGGTTATACCTCCAGCGGCACGATCTTGGTGCCATGGAGCTCGGAGACGCCTAGCGCCGCCGCGACCGTGTCGCGATTTGCCGTAGTGATGCCGCCGCCGGGAAGGATGGTCAAACGATCGCCCGCATACTCGATTAAACGAGCCAGGTGATCAAAATTATCCTCGATCGACGTACCGGCAGCGCCGCCATGCGTGAGGATGCGCGTAACGCCGCAGTCGGCAAGTGTATCAATCGCATCGAGCTGAGCCTCGGGCGAGAGCTGGTCAAATGCCATGTGGAAGGTGATGTCGATGGGCTCACGCTTGCATTCCTCGGTCGCGCAGCCCGCGGCCATCACGAGGGCGCCCAACGTAAGCTCGTCGAGTGCCCATCCGCCAGCGCAGGGCTTGCAGCAGCCAAAGACCAAGCCGTCAACGCCGGCGCTCACGGCAAGGCCCAGGTCCATCTCCATCATACGCAACTCGTCCTGGTTGTAGTGAAAGTCGCCGCCACGCGGACGGATCATGCACATCACCCGTGCATCGTGCTCGTGTGCATAGTTGGTCGTAGCGCTGATAACGCCGGCCGAAGGCGTGGTGCCACCGACGGCAAGGTTGTCGCACAGCTCGATACGCCTTGCACCGGCATCGATAGCCGCCGGCACCCGCTCAAAGTTCTCGGCACAAAACTCGTACAGCATAGATAGACCCCAAAAGACAGCAGATGTTTTCCGACGGGCATTGTCACACATCCCCATGAAGTTGCGGTGGAATGGGGACTCTTTTGGCCTCCGAGACTCCCATTTAGTCCCTATTTCGCCGCAACTTAAAAAGGGGCGCTGACTGAGATGGTCAGCGCCCCTTTTGTTAGGTGGGTTAGCCTCCGAGGTAGGCTTTGCGGACGTTGTCGTCATGCAGGAGCTCTTGGCCGGTGCCGGTCATGGTGATCTTGCCGGTCTCGAGCACGTAACCGCGTGTGGCGATGGAAAGCGCCATCTGCGCGTTTTGCTCGACCAGAAGCACCGTGGTGCCGGCCTTGTGAAGGTCCTCGACAATCTGGAAGATCTGTTCAATCAGAATCGGCGCCAGACCCATGGAAGGTTCGTCGAGCATAAGCAGTTTGGGGTTACTCATAAGGGCGCGCCCCATAACGAGCATCTGCTGCTCGCCGCCCGAAAGGGTGCCGGCGACCTGGCGACGACGTTCCTTCAGGCGCGGGAACTGCTCGTAGACGCGCTCCAGGCCCGGAGCCACCGTGGACTTGGGCTGCGTATAGGCACCCATCTCCAGGTTCTCCTCGACCGTCATCTGCAAAAAGGCGCGACGACCCTCGGGAACCTGAGCCAGGCCCTTACCAACCAGCTTATCAGCGGGCGTATGAGTAATGTCCTCGCCCATAAACTTGATGGAACCGGTCTTGGAACGCAGCAGGCCCGAGACGGTCTTGAGCGTTGTGGACTTGCCGGCACCGTTGGCGCCAATCAAGGCCACGATCTCGCCCTCGTTAACGTTAAAGGAGATGTCCTTAATGGCGTGGATGGCGCCGTACCAGACGTTGATGTTGTAGACGGAAAGCATCGGCTCTGCCATTTAGTTCTCCCCCTTATCCTGCTTGCCCAGATATGCCTCAATAACAGCGTCGTTGTTCTGGATTTCCTCTGCCGTGCCCTTGGCGATGACCTTACCAAAGTTGAGCACGCAGATGCCCTCGCAGATGTTCATAACGAGCGACATATCATGCTCGATAAGCATGATAGCAATGCCAAAGGTGTCGCGAATCTTGACGATGTTCTCCATGAGCTCCGCGGTCTCGGACGGGTTCATGCCGGCAGCAGGCTCGTCGAGCAGCAGTAGCTTGGGGTTGGTGGCAAGCGCGCGGACGATCTCCAGACGACGCTGAGCGCCGTAAGGCAGCGATCCGGCCTGCTCGTTTGCCAGATGCTCCATATCAAAGATGGACAGCAGCTCCATGGCGCGCTCGTGAGCAGCCTTCTCGTGCTTCCAATACGTCGGCAGGCGCAGCACGCCCTCAAAGCCGGAGTAACGCTCCTGGTTATGCAGGCCGACCTTGACGTTATCCTCCACCGTCATGGTGTTGAATAGGCGAATGTTCTGGAAGGTACGGGCAATACCCATGCGGTTGACCTGGTAGACCGACTTGCCCGAGGTGTCCTCGCCGTCGAGCAGGATGGTGCCATGCGTGGGCTGGTACACCTTGGTGAGCAGGTTGAAGACCGTGGTCTTGCCGGCGCCGTTGGGACCGATCAGACCGGCGATCTCGGTCTTGCCGATAGTCAGGCTAAAGTCGTCGACTGCCTTAAGGCCACCGAACTCAATGCCCAGGTGGATGCACTCGAGTGCAGGGCGCTCGCCCAGGTCACGATCGGGAACGATGGCGCCAGAAGGATACGGGACCATCTTGCCCTTCTTGAACTCAAATTTACTGGGCATCGGCTGCCACCTCCTTCTTGGAAGCAAAGCGGTCCTTGACGCGACCGAAGAACGCCTTGAGCTGCGGGTTGTTGGTAAAAATCATGACCAGGATCAGCACGATGGCGTAGATGAGCATGCGGTAGTCCGAGAACTGACGAAGCAGCTCGGGAAGCACCGTGAGCAACGCCGCCGCGATGACGGAACCGCGCATGTTGCCCAGGCCGCCCAGGACCACGAACACCAGAATGAGGATCGACGTGTTGAAGTCGAACTTGGTGGCGGAGAGCTGCGAGAAGTTACCGCCGAAGAGAGCTCCGGCAGCACCGGCGAGGGCAGCGGAAACCACGAAGGCGATCATGCGGTACTCCGTGACGGAGATGCCTACGGACTCGGCTGCAATCTTGTTATCGCGCACGGCCATAATGGCACGGCCGGTACGGCTGCGGACCAGGTTGAGCACGATCACGAGTGCGACCATGACCAGGATGGCACCGGCGAGGAAGGTCGAGTACGTCGACACGCCCGAGGCGCCCTGGGCGCCCTTGATGATGGCGGTGCCGTCCTCGAGCAGGTGCAGGTCGTCGATCGTAGAGTTGCCCGTGATGTTAAAAATCACGTGCAGGCCGCGGGAGTCGACGCCCACAATGAGGCAGGTAACGATCTCTTTGATGATCTCGCCAAAAGCCAGGGTCACGATGGCCAGATAGTCGCCGCTCAGGCGCAGGACCGGGATACCAATCAAGAAGCCCAAGATGGCAGCGGCGATAGCGCCGACCACAATGCTGATGATCAGACGCATCGGATCGGACGGAACGGCGCTCTCCAGCGCGACGGCGGTGACGATGCCCGTGTAGGCACCGACGCTCATAAAGCCCGCGTGGCCCAGCGACAAGTCGCCCGCGATGCCGACGACGAGGTTGAGGGAAATGGCCATGACGATATAGGCCGTGATGGGAACCAGCTGACCGGCGATCATGCGCGGAATCATGTGGTTAGACTGCATAAAGAACACGATGGCGAAGGCCACGATGCACATGGCGTACGTGACAAAGTCGTGACGCGTCTGC
This sequence comes from Collinsella aerofaciens, assembly GCF_039752985.1. GTDB lineage: Bacteria > Actinomycetota > Coriobacteriia > Coriobacteriales > Coriobacteriaceae > Collinsella > Collinsella aerofaciens_BT. The sequence goes on along the minus strand of NZ_JBDMHA010000049.1, from coordinate 6,826 downwards.
TTGTCTTTAAGAAACTTCATAACGCTCACCTACACCTTCTCGGGGACGTACTTGCCCAAGAGGCCGGCAGGCTTGACGAGCAGGACGATGATCAAAACACCAAAGACGATGGAGTTGGCAAGGCTCGTGGAAATGTAAGCCTGCGCCATCGCCTCGATGATGCCGATGAGAATGCCACCGACAAAGGCACCGGGGATGGAGCCGATGCCGCCGAAGACGGCGGCGTCGAAGGCCTTGATGCCAGGCATGGCACCCGTCGTGGGCTGCAGCACCGGCGAGTAGGAGCACAGGAGCACGCCGGCGATGGCGGCAAGCGCCGAGCCGATGGCAAACGTCATCGAGATGGTGCGGTTGACGTTGATGCCCATGAGCTGAGCGGCGGCCTTGTCCTCGGACACGGCGCGCATGGCCTTGCCCATCTTGGTCTTACCTGTAAAGAACATCAGGCCGGCCATGATAACCAGGCAGGCGACGATGGTGACGAGCGAGACGGCGCTTACGTTGAACTTGGCCAAGAACTCCGGCACCTGGAAGGTGACGAGCGAAGTGAAGTTCTTGGGCGTGGCGCCCCACAGAAGCTGCGCGGCGTTCTGCAGGAAGTAAGACACGCCGATAGCCGTGATCAGAACGGCCAGCGGGCCTGCTTGGCGCAGCGGCTTATAGGCCAGACCCTCGATGAGAACGCCGAGAACCGTGCAGACCACACAAGAAAGAATTACAGATACCCAGCCCGGGAGGCCGAGATACGACGTGGCGCAGAACGAGACATAGGCACCGACCATGATGACGTCGCCGTGAGCGAAGTTCAGCATCTTGGCGATACCGTAGACCATGGTGTAGCCCAACGCGATGATGGCGTAGACGCTGCCCATGGACAGGCCGTTGACCAGGTATTGGATAAAGACCGTCATGTTCCACATCCCCCTTTCGAATAGGTTTCCAGTTGATGTATGAAACAGGGACGTTACATCGTCCCTAGATACCAAGCAAGCAGGGAAGGCCAAAACCTCCCCTGCTTGGGATCAAAACCGCTCTATGTAAGGCGGCCAATTAGGCCTGTACGTACTTGCCGTCGGTGATGACGTACGCCGTGGGCTCCTTCTGAACCTGGCCCTTATCGTTCCAGGTGAGCTTGCCGGTCAGACCGTCAACGGTAATCTTGAGCATAGCCTTGGACAGCTTCTCGGCGACCTCGGTCGGGTCGGCGTCGACACCAAGACCGGCCTCCTTGACGGCCTCGGCCACCGCGTGCACGCCGTCGTAGGCGTCGGCGGCAAACTGGTCGGGGGTATCGCCGTACTTATCCTTGTAAGCGTTAACGAAGTCGGCGTTCTTCTCGTCGTCGGCGGAGAACGGGGTCATGAGCAGCAGACCCTCGGCAAGAGAGGTATCGAAGCCCTCAACGCCCAGGATACCGTCCATGCCGTCGCAGCCCATCATCTTGACATCGTAGCCCATGTCCTTGGCGTTCTTGAGCAGGACGGACGCCGGCGTATAGTAGATCGGCGCAAAAATCATGGTGGCGCCAGCCTGCTTGGCCTTGGTCAGCTGGTTGGTAAAGCTCGTGGCGGAGTCGTCCTTAAAGGTCTCCTCGTCAACAATCTCGAGCTTGGACTCAGCGGCCTGGGCCTTAAAGGAATCTGCGATGCCCGAAGAATAGGCGTCGCCGGAGTTATAGAACAGCACGAACTTCTCGTCCGCATACTTCTGCGCCAGGAACTTGGCAGCGTTGACACCCTGGTTGGGGTCGGTGAAGCAAACCTGAAAGACGCAATCCTTGCCGTCGGTGACGTCCTCGGAGGACGCGGACGGGGTGATCATGAACGTCTTGGGGTCGTTACCACACTCTGCGGCAACGGCAACCGACGCACCCGTGGTAGTCGGGCCGACGAGGGCCTGCATGCCCCAGTCGAGCAGGGTGTTGAAGGCGTTGACGGCCTTCTCGCCATCGGCCTGGTCATCCTCGGCCTTGCTGGCAAGCGGCAGCTCCTTGGTCGAAAAATCCTTGCAGCCAAGCTCGACACCCTGGGTAACGGACTTGCCGTAGGACGCGTTGGCGCCGGTCAGCGGGCCGATGGTGCCGATCTTAAACGAAGCGTCGCTCGAAGCGGAACCGCTGTCGCCGCCGTTGGAGGAGCAGCCAGCTAGAATGGACATCGCCCCCAGACCTGCTGCGCTCGCGATAACGCTCCTGCGATTCATAACAGGGTTCAATGACTTACCGGTGAGGCTCGACATGCGGCTCTCCTCTCAAATCTCGTCGGGTTTCGGTTACCCGACAGGCCATCCTTCGCCGTGTTCGGCGTTCGCAAAATAGTAGACGCTTTAGTTGAGAAAAGTGGCGATTATTTCAACTTTTCTTTGGATTTGTCCATTTATCCATAATTCTGCGTATTTCTATTACTTTATGCAGTAATGCCACTTTATTGTGTGAAAGTAATGTTTCCGTTCTGTTACAAGCGCCCTTGCCCTGAATAAAACGGCCTCACCGGTAGCGCTTTATGCGCACTTAGGCGGCGATGTACTTGCCATCCTGAATCACATAGGCCGTAGCGGGCTTTTCGACCTGGCCCTCGTCGTTCCACGTGAGCTCGCCCGTCAGGCCCTCAATCTTGATCTTGCGCATGGCCTTGGCAAGATCGTCGGCAATGTCGGCACCATCGGCCGTAATATCGATGCCCGCCTTGTCGATGGCCTCGGCGATGGCGTGGACACAATCGTAGGCGTCGGCGGCAAACTGGTTAGGCGTCTCGTCGTAGGCATCCTTATAGGCCTTGACGAAGTCGGCATTCTTCTCGTCATCGGCGGAAAACGGGGTCATGAGCAGTACGCCCTCGGCAAGAGAGGTATCGAAGCCCTCCACAGAGAGCAGGCCGTCCATGCCGTCGGTACCCATGAGCGTCATGTCGTAGCCCATGTCCTTGGCGTTCTTGAGCAAAACGGACGCCGGCGTGTAGTAGATCGGCGCAAAGATGAGCGTGGCGCCGGCCTCCTTGGCCTTGGTGAGCTGGTTGGTAAAGCTCGTGGAGGAATCGTCCTTAAAGGTCTCGGTATCGACGATATCAAGTTTGGACTCCTTGGCCTGCTCGGCAAAGGCATCGGCAACACCCGAGCTGTACGTATCGCCGGAGTTGTAGAACAGGGCGATCTTGGCGTCCGCGTATTTCTCGGCCAAGAACTTCGCAGCGCTGGCGCCCATGGTGGGATCGGTGAAGCAAACCTGAAAGACCGTGGTCTTATCCTTGGTGACGTCGAGCGACGAGGCCGAAGGCGTGACCATGAGCATATCGTCGGCGATCTCGCCCGAGACGGCGACGGCGGCACCAGTCGTGACGGGGCCGACGAGAGCCTGCATGCCCCAGTCGCACAGGGTATTGAAGGCGTTGATAGCCTTCTCGCCGTCAGCGACGTCATCCTCGGACTTAAGCGAGAGTTTGAGGTCCTTGGTCGAGAAATCCTTGGCGGCGAGCTTGGCACCCTTCTCGGCCGAAACGCCATAGGTTGCCGCGGCGCCGGTCAGAGGGCCGATGACACCGATCTTGAAGGTCTTGCCGTCATCGGCGGAGCCGCCCTCCGAGCCACCCGACGAGCAACCAGCGAGTGCCACGGTGCTGCCGAGCGCCGCGGCACCGGCGAGAAAGTTCCTACGGCTGAGCGTGCTGTTGATGCTAAACATGGTGTCCCCCTTTTCGCTGGCCGCGGTGCGGCCGTCTTGCGGTACAGGGCAAACCTTATGGTGCAAACGTTGACAGTTTGTTACGGAAGTTCGTTTGTAGCGAGCGTGTTTCCAATGTTTCCGCAGCGTTTCGGGGGTGGCGTTTTGTGCTGCTCCCGCTGCCAGGCAAGCACGCGCCCGCACTTCACGCTAGAATGCACTCAACCTTTAAGCGGTTAATCCATCCATAAGATGCACGAAGGAGCTATCTATGAGCGAACCCCTGCGCACCGTGAACGTCGGCCTCATCGGTCTGGGAACCGTCGGCGGCGGCGTGGCCCGTCTGATCAAGAGCCACCACGATGAGTACCTGGCCGCCTACGGCATCGACCTTAAGCTGACCCGCGCCTGCGCGCTTGCCTGGGAGCAGGCCGAAGCCGCCGGTATTGAGCGCGAGGCCTTTACGAGCGACTGGCACGACGTCGTCACCGACCCCGCCGTCGATATCGTCGTCGAGCTCATCGGCGGCGAGCACCCCGCGACCGAAATCTTCACCACCGCCTTCGAGAATGGCAAGCACGTCGTCTCTGCCAACAAGGCCCTGCTGGGCCGTCATGTCGAGACGCTCGCCGAGAAGGCGCGCGCGTGCGGCGTGCAGATTAAGTGCGAGGCCAGCTGCGGCGGCGGCATCCCCATCGTGAGCACGCTCGAGCACGACCTGGTGGGCAACAAGGTCCTGACCATCGCTGGCATTCTCAACGGCACCACCAACTACATCCTGTCGCGCATGGACGCCGAGGGCGCCGATTACGCTGACGTGCTCGCCGACGCCCAGGCAAAGGGCTATGCCGAGGCCGACCCGTCCGCCGACGTCGACGGCTTCGACGCCGCCAGCAAGACGGCAATCCTCGCTTCCATCGGCTTTGGCACCCGCGTGACCACCGACGATGTCTACCAGCAGGGTATCCGTACCATCGGCGCCGAAGACATTGCCCAGGCCCGCGAGCTCGGCTACACCATCAAGCTGCTGGGCATCGCACGCAACACCGACGCTGGCGTCGACGTCCGCGTGCATCCCACGCTGATCCCCGCCGACCACATGCTTGCCAAGGTCAACGGCGCCATGAACGCCGTCTACGTGGTAGGCGACGCCGTGGGCGAGACCATGTTCTACGGTGCCGGCGCAGGCTCCTTCCCCACCGCAAGCGCCGTCGTGGGCGACATCCTGTCGCTCTCCGAGCAGATCAGCCGCGGCGTGGCTCCGCTGCCCGAGATTGAACCCTATGGCCACAACCTCGCCTTTAAGCCCATGGACGAGCTCCAGACCAAGTACTATGTGCGCCTGAAGGTCGCCGACCGCGTGGGCGCCCTGTCCGAGACGGTCGACATCTTTGCCAAGCACAACATCTCGATCTCGCTCATCAACCAGGTCGAGGACGGCAAGTCGGGCGTCAGCGATGCCTGCTCGGTCATCTTCCTGACGCACCGCGCGCTCGAGAAGGACGTCCAGGCTGCCGCCGCCGAGCTTGCCAGCGTCGACTGCGTGGCCGAGGTCGCCAACGTCCTACGCATCGAGGACGTTGAGGCTTGGACCGAAGGCGTCATGGCCAACTAGTCCACTACTTCGAACCTCAACGAAGCTCAACGCAAAAGGCGCGTTGCCTGCATCAACCGCAGGCAGCGCGCCTTCTATTATTTGGACGGAACCCGTATCCCGACATTCCTTGCTACTTGCCGTCGTCGTCCTGGGCCTCATCGCGTGCATAGAGCTCCAGCATGCGGCGGCGGTATTCGCGCACGGCGAGCTTGGCGCGCTCCAGACGGCGGCGCTCGCGTGGGGTCAGCTCGGATGGGTCGACCTCGTCTCCATAGGTCTTATCGGCAAGTAGGTGCGCCGCGTCCACGATGCGGGCATCGATGTGGCCGCTCGCCGCCTCGGCGGAAAGACGCTCGGCAATCGCATCGAGCGTAGGCAGGCCCTCGAATACGCGACCATGGCCATGCGAAGTCAGCAGCTCATGCTCGCGCGCGAGCAAGCTCGCTAAGTCGTGGTGGGCGCGCAGGATGTCGAGCGCATCGGATGGATGCTCGGCAACTTCTGCCACGGCGGCGACCGGCGCGGCATCCACCACGCGGTAGAAGAGCTGCGCGAGCAATGGCATCAAGAACACCGTGATGGCGCCGGCGGCAACCATAACCGACGCGATGTCTTGCGACAGCGCGCCCGCGTTGACGGCAACGCTCGTCACGGCAACGATGATCGGCAGCGCCGTGGTGCAGTACAGGGCCACGGTAATGCGACCATACGCCGACACATCGCGCGTCGCAGGGCAAATGCTCATAGAAATAAGAATGGGCACGGCACGAATAATCAGCAACGCCACGATAAAGCCCACGAGCAGACCCGGGCGCGACGCCACGGCCGTCAGGTCGATCTTTGCGCCCGATACGGTAAAGAACACCGGAATCAAAAAGCCGTAGGCCAGGCCGTCGAGCTTGGTCTCGAGCGTATGGTTGCCCTCGGGGATGATGTAGCGCAAGACAAAGCCGGCGGCAAAAGAACCCAACACAATGTCGAGATCAAAGACGGCCGAGAAAGCCACGAGTGTGACCAGGATGAGCACCGTCAGGCGCACGAAGGTCTGCGACGTGGTATCGGCGCGTTCCTCGACAAACGCAAAGAAGCGGCTGCCGACGCGCTTGGAGCGGCTTGGGACCACGGCAAGCAACACGCAGACCACCGCAAACAGGCCAAGAATCACGAGCGTTTGGATGCCGGTACGGGCAGACAGCAGCACCGACATGGCAAGCACGGGGCCGAGCTCGCCCCAGGTGCCATACGCGAGAATCGAGTCGCCCACGCGCGTTCCGACAAGTGAACGCTCACGCATGATGGGCACGAGCGTGCCGAGCGCCGTAGAAGTGAGGGCAAGCGTCACGGCGATACCGTCGAAATGGCTGACCGAGAACCACGGGGTAAAGCGCACGGCAAGCCAGGCGATACCAAACGTGACGACCCACGTTGCCAAGCCGTAGCGCCCCTCGACACCCGTGATGCTCTTGGGATCGATCTCAAAGCCGGCAAGCAGGAACAAAAAGGCCAGACCGAGCTCGGACACAAGCGAGACCTCGGCATCTACATGGATGACGCCGAGCATATGGGGTCCCAGC
>NZ_JBDMHA010000048.1:0-18399 GCF_039752985.1 Collinsella aerofaciens | reverse complement strand
GTTTTATTCGGGCTACCGTCCATTTCCGTGGAGGCACGGTTCGGCGGCCCTAACAAGAGAGGGGTTCTATGTATAAGATCCTGGAGAAGACGCAGTTCTCGGAGAAGGTGTTCGAGTTCCGCATCGAGGCGCCCGCAATCGCCAAGCATGCGCACGCTGGACAGTTCCTCATGGTCCGCGCCAACGAGACGGGCGAGCGTGTCCCGTTTACCCTGGCCGGCTGGAACGGTGACGAGGGCTGGGTCGAGTTCATCTTCATGGTGATCGGCAAGACCACCGAGATGCTGTCCACATACGAGGCCGGCGAGTCGCTGCGCGACGTCGTAGGCCCGCTGGGCGTTCCCACCGAGATGGCCGAGGGCCCCTGCGCCGTCATTGGCGGCGGCGTCGGCCTGGCAATTGCCTTCCCGGTCGCCAAGCACCTGGTCGAGACCGGTCATGAGGTCCACGCCATCATGGGCGCTCGCACCAAGGACCTCCTGCTCATGGAGGACCAGTTCCGCGAGCTCCTCGACGAGGACCACATCCACATCACCACTGACGACGGCTCCTACGGCGAGCAGGGCGTTGTCACCGCTCCGCTGGAGCGCCTGCTGCAGGACAAGGCCGTGAGCCAGGTCTTCTGCGTCGGCCCCGTTCCGATGATGAAGTTCTCGACCCTCACCGCCCAGAAGTACGACACCCCCATCACCGCGTCCCTCAACCCCATCATGGTTGACGGCACCGGCATGTGCGGCTGCTGCCGCGTCGAGGTGGGCGGCGTGACCAAGTTCGCTTGCGTCGACGGCCCCGACTTCGATGCCACCCTGGTCGACTGGGATGACCTTCGTGCCCGCCAGGCCGCTTACCGTTCCGAAGAGGGCGAGTCCCTCAAGGCCTATGAGGAAAAGAGCTGCGCATGCCACTAGTTAACGGTCGTTTCGTTGCCGATATGAAGTCGCCCCGCACCCCCGATAACGAGGAGCCGGCTGCCGAGCGCGCCTGCGACTTCCGCCCCGTCGACAAGGGCTTCACCGAGGAGATGGCGCTGGCCGAGGCCGAGCGCTGCCTCAACTGCAAGAAGCCGTTCTGTGTTGAGGGCTGCCCCGTCAACATCAACATTCCCCGCTTTATCGAGCAGATCCGCGCGAAGGACTTCGGCGGCGCTCTCGATACCATCCGCGAGGACTCCATGCTTCCCGCCATCTGCGGCCGCGTCTGCCCGCAGGAGAACCAGTGCGAGGGCAAGTGCATCCGTGGTAAGAAGTCCGAGCCCGTGGCCATCGGCCAGCTCGAGCGCTTCCTGGGTGATCGCCCCGAGCTCGCTTCCACGCCCAAGATGGCTCCCAAGAACGGCAAGAAGGTCGCCGTCGTCGGCTCCGGCCCGTCCGGCATCACCTGCGCCGGCGAGCTCGCCCGCAACGGCTTTGACGTTACCGTCTTTGAGGCCTTCTTTACCGGCGGCGGCGTGCTGGTCTACGGCATCCCCGAGTTCCGTCTGCCCAAGGCAGTCGTCAAGCGCGAGATTGACGGCCTGGAGGACATGGGTGTCAAGTTTGAGTACAACTCCGTCGTGGGCAACATGGCCACGGCCGAGGAGCTGTTCGAGCAGGGCTTCGACGCCATCTACGTGGCGACCGGCGCTGGCCTGCCCAAGTTCCTCAACGTCCCCGGCGAGAACCTGCCCAACGTCTTCTTCGCGAACGAGTACCTCACCCGCGTGAACCTGATGAAGGCCAACAAGTTCCCCGAGTACGACACCCCCACCAAGCACGGCAAGAACGTCGTTGTCTTTGGTGGCGGCAACGTGGCTATGGACGCCGTCCGTACCGCCAAGCGTCTGGGCGCCGAGCACGCCATCATCGCCTACCGTCGTACCGAGGACGAGATGCCCTGCCGTCGTGCCGAGCTGCACCACGCCAAGGCCGAGGGCGTCGAGGTTCTGCCGCTCGTTTCCCCGCTCGAGTTTGTCGCTGGCGAGGACGGCTCCGTGTGCGCCGTCAAGGTCCAGAAGATGGAGCTCGGCGAGCCTGACGAGTCCGGCCGTCGTCGCCCGGTGCCCATCGAGGGCGCCATCGAGGAGATCCCCTGCGACGTCGCGATCTCGGCTATCGGCACAAACGCCAACCCCTTCGCAAAGAAGATCGGCGGCAAGATGGAGCTCAACAAGTGGGGCTACATCGTCGCCGACGAGGAGACCGGCCAGACCACCGATCCCCGCATCTGGGCCGGCGGCGACATCGTCACCGGTGCCGCTACGGTCATTCTGGCGATGGGCGCCGGCAAGAAGGCCGCCGCTTCGATCACCAAGAGCTTGCTGGGCGAGTAATCACCTACAGCGCTAGCCATCAAACGGCAAAGTCCCCGTCGAGCACACGCCCGGCGGGGACTTTTTCTATGCCGGCCGCCCAAACCACCACAAAGGGGACAGGCACTTTTGTGGTGGTTTGGGACTTGCTTGCTCGTTTTGTCTCAATCTGTAACACCTGGAGCCCGTTGAGCCTTGTAGTTGTTGCAGATCGAGATATTGTGCCAGCCGCCCCCGCTTTGTCTCAATCTGTAACAGTTAGAGGTCAAATTCCCCGCTTGGTGTTACAGATCGAGACATTAGATTGGCGGCCATTCGGTTCATCTCAATCTGTAACATCTAGAGGCGTTTTGGGCAGTTTGGTGTTACAGATTGAGATTTTGCTGAGGCCGAGAACGAGAGCCGTCACCCAGCTCTAACGTTTGCGGCGCTTTGTCGCGGCGAGGCCGGCGGCGGCGACGGTTGCGCCGGCGATGCCTAGGGCGGCGACCGTCATCGCGGTGGTATCCCCCGTGGTAGCCAGGACAGCATCGCTCTTCTTGGCCTGCGTGGTTTTCTCAACCGTCTTGGTCGTGGCGGTTGTCGTGGGCGACTTGGCCGCGGGTTTGGTCTCGGGCTTCACTTCGGGCTTGGTCTCGGGCTTAACCTCAGGCTGCGGTGTCGGCTTGGGATCCGGCGTAGGCTGCGGATCGGGAGTCGGCGTGGCTTCAAGCGTAAAGGTCAGATCGGTGTTGAGCCACAGGGTGTAAATCCAGCCGCTGTCCTCATCGGATACGCTATCCGCGACCTGGTAGCCGCACTCCTGGCCGTTGATCACCAGCTTGGTGTTGGGCGTAAAGTAGAAGCCGCGCGCCGACTTAAGGTAGATGCCGTAGCGATAGGTCACGCCAGGCTTAAAGGCATCGATGTGGTTCGTGATGTTCTGATCCCAGAACTTCTGAGAGTTCACTTCGCTGCCATCGCTGCCCGTCCAGAACTCACACTGAGGAAGGGAGTTGGAGCCCGTCGGAACATTCGCCGTAAAGACCGGCTTATCGCCCGCCTTGAAGGTGGTCGTGGCACCGTTGATCTCGATAACGTCGATGGCCCGCCATTCGTCGATCGGCTGCTCGCACAGCATATTGTCAGCGTTTGGCGCGAAGACGCCGTTGACGGTCTTGATGTGGTGCGCTCAATGACCGTTGACGTTCATATTGCAGTCATCGGCCACGGTATTGTCGCCCTTGAGCCTCAGCTCAACGGAGTACATGTAGAACTTTCCCTCTTCGAAGTGGTCAATCTTCTTCATGCCCGGCGTGTACTTCGCGGGGTCGGAATACCAGAAGGCAACGGGTACCGACTCCCCGGATTCCATATCGAGCTCCATCTCTTCCCAGCACTCATAGGCGATCTCGTACTTGTCGGCGTCAGCAGCGGGGATCGTCGCGGTCGCGCGCGGCGCCTCGCCGGGCGCGTAGTCGGTCTTCACGTCGTTGACGTCCAGGTTATGGAGGGCTTCGTTTTCCGATGCAACGAGCGTAATTTCGCTCTTGATGACGTAGCGGAGGTAATAATCGTACCTGGTTTCGTTGAGGATAGTCGAGCTGCCTTCATAGTCAGTTCCGGTATACTCCAGTGCCGTGCCAATATAGAGAGCCTCATTGCGCGTGAGTCGATACGAGCCGCCTGCCGCGCCACCCGTAAAGGTCAGCGTCAGCCTCATGTAATCGCCAACAGGCTCAAAGCGGGCCGTCACATCGGACATAGATGTGTCCTGGACTTCAGCCAGGGTGCCCGAAGCAGCATCGGCCCGGTAGTACTTGGTTTCGACAAGTTCGCAGAGCGGCTCATCCGGCATGCCGCCCTCAACATCGGGAAAATCATAGGTATACGACTGGCCCTTTTCGAGTGTGACATTGCTCGGAAGCGCGCAGTCCGTGTAGCGGGAAACCACGGTCGTATTGACCCTAACGTCGCTGCCGCCAACAACATCAGTCACACCGCGGGGCATGATGGCGTCATTCGCCGGCGTGGCGGCGTTGTCGCTGGGAGTATTTTGTTCAGCGGGTGCCGCATCGTTGGATTCATCGGTGGCGCCAGTCGGGGCCGTCTGCTGAGGCTCAGCGGTGGCTTGCGCCGCCGGAGCAGCATCGGTTGCAGGCGCGGTCGTTGCGGCCGCATCCTCCGCAACCGTCGGCGTCACCGGAGCCGCGGCAACCTCATCCGTCCCAGCGGCGGGATCGGCGCATTCCGTCGCCAGCGCCACGCTCGGCAGCAGCAACTGACCGACCATAAGCGCACACGCGCCGGCGCAAGCGATTTTGGCACCCACACAACGCCAAGTACCGTGAACCAGCGAGCAGGTGCGCTCACGCTGAGTTTGCTTATCGAAGTGACTTCCGTTCATAACGGCCTCCTTGGTCGTAGGGACATACCGCCACAAAGGTGCCTGTCCCCTTTGTGGCGGTCCTGTACCACCAAGATGTGCCAAATGACTCCATATGCCTAGGTTCGTAGATGCGAACCTAGGCCTCTACCTGCGGTTTAATTCAATATGATTTCGTTGTCGTCACACGCGTCCCAGGGACGCTACAATCGAGGACACGACTATTCCGTCCACCCAAAGGACTGTCCTTGAATCTGAGCAAGCCTAAAATCAACGCGCTTCTGGCACTCGCACTGTTTACCTTCGCCTTCCTTGCCGCCGAGTTTCGCTTCGACGTCAACGTCGGGCTGCTCGCCGGTGCCGAACGCGTTGTGATCGCACAGGGCTTTATTCTGGGCGCGAGTGTACTCGGCTTTATCGGATATGCGCCGCTGCTCGGGCTCGCACAGCGCAAAGGCCACTCATTGGCAGCCGCCAACGCCGCTGTTCCCGTCGCCATCCTGGGATTGACCCAGATCCAGTCCCCCACGGGCCCGCTTGCCCTCGAGATTCTGGGGTGCGTGGCGTTCTTTGGACTCGGCCTGCTGGGCGCCGCCACTCACCACGCCTTTTCGTTGGCATTTCAGGATGATCCCAAGCTCGCCACCGGTGCGGGAGCGGCCTATGCCGCGGGCATCCTGATGCAGTTCGCCGTCAACCTGCTCAATTGCGGCGGTATCGCAGAGCTCATCGTCCTTGGCACAGCGACGATCGCCATCTCCGCCCTCAGCGTCGTTCCCCAAAAGGCTGCCGAGAGCTCCAGCCCCGCCATCAATCCCTTTGTTGAGCCCTCTCATGCCCTCGCCAAACAGGCATGCTGGAGCATCGCGCTCGTCATGATTCTTGCCTGCTTGTTCTCGACCCTCGACAACGTGGTCACACTCTCCAACGCCCACGGCACCATTGCCGTGCAGACCTGGCCGCGCCTCTTTTTGGCGGCAAGCGGCCTTGCCGCCGGTCTTATCTTTGATCTTGCCGAGCGCCGATACATGGGGCTTGTCATGCTCGGCATTGCCGTGCTCTCGACCATTTCCATCCTGGCCGTCGAGGCCGGTGCCGATCCCAACCTGGGCCTTGTCGTCTTTTACCTGAGCTCGGGCTTTTTTGTCACGTTCTTTACCGCCACCTTTACACAGCTGGCACCGCACATGCATGCGCCCGCTCTCTGGGCCGGCATGGGACGCGCCGCCAACAATGCATGCGCATTCACTACATCGGGCATCTCGCTTGCCCTTGTGACCTCGGGCAACGTTGCCCTCATCATGATCGGTGCGCTCGTTTTGCTCGTCGCCGCCTGCGCGGCATTCGTGGCAGCCGGCCTGTTCCGCCTACCCCAAACCGAGCAGGAGCGCGAGCGCGAGCAGCTGGCAGAAGAAGTGCTCGCCGCGCCCACCGTCGAGGAGCAGCGCCAGGCCTTCATCGCCAACCACGCCCTCACCCCGCGCGAAGTCGACGTGCTCATAGCCGTGACCCAGGATGAACGCCCGCTCAAGCAGGTCGCCGATGAGCTCGGTATCTCGATGCGCATGGTGCAGCGCCACCTGAGCTCTATCTACCAAAAGACCGACACGCAGACGCGCGCCGGTCTCGCCAAAGCCTTCCCCTCTGCCTAAAACAAAAACCACCACAAAGGTGCTGTCCCCTTTGTGGTGGTTTTGATCGGCTAGCCTTCGAGCTGCGCCACTTTGTAGCGGTAGGCAGCGGCGATGACGTCCTTGCAGCCCTCGCGGCCCAGCTTGGCGCGGTTGACGACGATGTCTTTACCGCTCGTCATCTTCCACTTTCCGGCACTGTAGCGCTTATAGAACGCCTCGCGCGCCTTCTGCTGTTGCTTGACCAGCTTGGCGCCCTTCTTTTTGTTGAGGCCGCGCTTCTTGCGCACGATCTCGACGCGGTCCTCAAAGGGCGCGGTCACCAGCACGGCAATGTGGTTGGGGTTGTTACGCAGCAGGTAGTCGGACAGACGACCCTCGATAATGCAGCTCTCGGTCTCGCCCAGATCCAAAATCACCTGGCTCATCTTTTGGAACAACTTATCCGAGTACGAACGGGCGTCGTAACGGTCGGGCAAAAACGCCATGTTCTCCACGGCCAGTCGCTCGTCGTAGGCGGCCATCTTATCGAGCGACTCGCCCGCGCGCAGCGACGCTCGCACCAGCAGCTCGTTGTCGTACAGCGGAATCCCCAACTCGTCGGCAAGCATGCGGCCAATCTCGTGGCCCTCGGCGCCAAAGTCGCGCGCGATGGTAATGACCACAGGATTCTTCTTGTTCTCCAGATCGCTCATCGCGATTCCTTTCTCTATGTGACAAAGGGGCTGTCCCTTTGCCACATTCTACGCTGCCACCATTCGCCTCTGATATGCGCGAACCAGCAGCGAGATACCAAAGTTGAGCACAAAGTACATCGCAAACACCAGGCCGTAGAGCATAAGCACCTGCGACAGGTCGATCGCGTGGGCCATCACGACGTTTGCCGTGTACATGAGCTCGGCCACGTTAATGCCCGAAAGATACGAGCTGTCCTTGATGACAGTCGTGCACTGGCTAAACAGCGCCGGAATGATCGTCTTAAATGTCTGCGGCAGGATGATGTAGCGCATGGTGGCAAAGAAGCCGAAGCCCTGACTCTGCGCTGCCTCAAACTGGCCGCGCGGAATCGAGTTGAGGCCGCCGCGCACAATCTCGGCCATAACAGCGCTGGTAAACAGCGTAAAGGCGATGGTCGAAATCACAATGTCCAAACCCTGCACCGTAAAGTAGATAAACAGGATCCACAGCAGATTTGGCGTGCAACGGAACAGCTCGATATAGGCGCTCACCAAAATACGGAACGGGCGGGGCGCATAGCTCTTAACGAGCGCCAGCACCGTGCCAAAGATGAGCGAGAAAAAGATCGACAGCGCCGAGATCTCGATTGTCTTAACAAAGCCGCCCCAAATGTAGAGCAGGTTGGTCGCGTTGAAGATTTCCATGCGCTAGGCCTCCTCTACGTTGTCGAGCCCCAGCTCGGCCAGGCTCACGCCGCGCGGACGCTCCTTGGAGCGGCGCTCGAGCCACTGCACCAGCATGGCGAGCGGAAAGCAGATGATGAAGTACATAAGGCAGCAGACGATGTATCCCTGCAGGTAACCGTACAGACTCACAAAGTTGTCGGAGCGGTACATAAGGTCGCCGCCGGCCACAAGCGCCAGCACCGACGTGTTCTTGACCAGGTTGAGCGCCTGGTTACACAGCGGCGGCAGAATGATCTTGAATGTCTGGGGCAGCACGATGTACCAGTACGCCTGCGCACGGGTGAAGCCCTGGCTCTGAGCCGCCTCCATCTGACCGCGCGGAACCGCTTCGATACCGGTGCGGATGACCTCCGAAATGTAGGCCGCGTGATACAGGCCCACGCCCAAGAAGCCCAGCACGAACGGCGCGATGCGCACCGGCTGGTCGGCACCGGTCATGGCCTGCAAAAACTGCGGACCGGCCATGTACATAAAGAGCACCTGCACGGGCAACGGGGTGTTCTGGTAAAACTCCACGTACACGCGGCTTATGGCGCGCAGCACGCGCGAGCGAGTGGTAGAGAACACGCCCAGCAGCGTGCCCAGCACCAGCGACAACAGCAGACCGGCAACGACCACCTGCAGCGTCACGCCAAAGCCCTCCCAGAAGGGCCCCATGTTTTGAAATGTCGTCGACCAGCGGTCGGCGTCAAACAATCCTTCGAGCATTTGATTCCTTCCTTGGACGATGCGCCTATACAAGACCCCAGGTCTTGACCTCTTGGTCGAGCCAGCCGTCGGCCAAGCGATCGCAAATCACCTGATCGACCACGGCCGAAAGGTCGCAGCCCTTCTTGGTCGCCACGCCGTAGCCCTGCTCGCCAAACTTGACCTCGGGCTGCAGCAGCTCAACGGTCTCATTCATGTAACCGGCCAGCGTGGAGCGATCCATGGCAAAGACGTCGATATTGCCGGCGTCGAGCGAACTCTTGATGATGGGGTAGCCGCTAAAGGCCCTAAACTCGGGCTTACAGCTAAAGCCGTTGTCCTTGATCATCTGCTCGATGAGGCCCTGTGTGGTGGCACCCTGGCTCACGCCAATGACCTTGCCATCCAGATCCTCAATCGAGGTAAAGCCCGAACGCTTCTTGACCATGAGTCCCACGTAGTCGGTGCGGTACGGCGTCGAGAAGTCCCAGCTCTTCTTGCGCTCGTCGGTGATGGTGTAGGTCGCCGCGACCACATCGAGCTGGCCGTTATCGATCAGCGGGCCGCGCGTCTTGGGCGTTACGTCGGTAAACTCGACAAGCTCCTGGGCACGGGCCTCCTTGTAGCTCACGCCAAAGACGGCAGCGGCGATCTGGTAGCACAAATCGACTTCCATGCCCTCAAAGCGGCCCTTGGCGGTGTCGTAATAACCGTATCCGGGAACGTCCTTCTTAACGCCGGCATTCAGATGGCCACGCGACTTGATGGCCGCAAGCTTGGACCCCTTGTCGGAGCCCTCGCCGCTGGTGGAGTTGCCGCAACCGGTAAGCGCGGTCCCCGTCAGCGCAAGCATGCCGGCGCCCACCAGCTGCAAAAAGTGACGGCGCGACACGGCCGCCCTCGTCATATCCGTCATGTCCATCACCGCGCCTAGTGCAGAATCTTGGACAGGAACTCGCGGCAGCGCGGGTTCTCGGGGTTATCGAAGAAGTGCTCGGGCGTGCCCTCCTCCAGGATGCGGCCGTCCTCCATAAAGATGACGCGGTCGGCCACCTGGCGCGCAAAGCCCATCTCATGCGTCACGCAGATCATGGTGATGTCCTCCTGCGCGAGCTCAATCATAACGTCCAGGACTTCCTGGACCATCTCGGGGTCGAGTGCCGAGGTCGGCTCGTCAAACAGGATGATGGGCTGCTTGGTGCACAGGGCACGGGCGATGGCGATGCGCTGCTGCTGACCGCCCGAGAGATTCTGCGGATACTCGCCGGCCTTATGCGCCATGCCGACGCGCTTGAGCGCGGCGATAGCGATCTCGGTCGCCTCCTCCTTGCTCTTCTTTTGCAGTTTGATGGGCGCGAGCGTCAGGTTGCCCAGCACCGTCATGTTGGGATACAGGTTGAACTGCTGAAACACCATGGAGCTATACTTGCGAGCCATCTCCAGGTGGTTCTTTTTGGTGAGCGGCGTACCGTCGATGACTACCTCGCCCGACGTGGGCTCCTCCAGATAATCGACGCAACGGATGAGCGTCGACTTACCCGAACCGGAAGGCCCGATCATTACGAGCTTCTCGCCGCGCTTGACGGTGAGGTTGATATCTTTGAGCACATGCAGGTCGCCAAAGTACTTGTTGAGATGCTTGATCTCGATCATGTCTGCCATGAATGTCCCTTCCCTGCGTTTACACGAGTTGAACTATTGTACGGAAAGAACCGCGTTTCCGCAGCCCACACTACATTCCCGTAAAGAACCCGCAACCTTTAACCCACTCATTGGGGACAGGCTTAAATGAGTACCTGCTCATTGGGTACTCATTTAAGCCTGTCCCCAATGAGCGCCTAGCCCAGCAAAAAGGGGCGCGACCATGACGGCCACGCCCCCCCCTCAACATCAACTATGTACCGCTCGGCCCTTACGCAAGCTTTGCGCCAACAATCTTGGCAGCCGCAGGCTTATCGAAGTTGCCGCCGGTAGCCTTGCCGAGTGCTCCCATGACCTGGCCCATCTGCTTCTTGGACGTGGCGCCCAGCTCGGCGATGACCTGCTCAATCAGGGCCTCGAGCTCCTCGCCCGAAACCTGCGCGGGCAGCAGGCTCTCCAGAATCTTGACCTGCTCGGTCAGGTTGTCGGTACGCTCTTGGTCGGTGCCGGCCTTGATGGACATCTCCAGCGTCTCGCTCGTCTGCTTGATCAGACGCTTGATCATGCTGTTGACGTCTTCCTCGGTCACATCGCGGCGCTCGTTGACCTCGATATTCTTCACCTCGGCCTTAACCTGGCGAATGATGGACAGGCGGACCTTGTCCTTGGCCTTCATGGCGGCGATCATTTCCTTCTGCAGCTCTTCGTTGGTCATCTGCAAATCCTCTCTAATAGCGTGGGCGGCACTCGCGCGAGCACCGCCCCATGATTACTCAGTCGTCGACGAATCGTCGGTCGAGCTCTTGGTGACGCCCTTCAGACTCACGTTATAGGGTACGTCCTTGGGCATGGGGTTGACGGTAATGTCGGCGTCCTTCTTGTACTGCTCCAGCCACTCGCTGTATGCAGTACTGGCCGCCTGCGTCTTCACCACGTTGGAGACGTACTTCTTGATGTCCTTGGGCACCTGCTTAATGTCATCGACCTGATTATCGACATGGAAGTAGTCGGTGCACTTGATGATGTGGTAGCCATAGGTCGACTCGACGACTTCGCTCACGTCGCCCTTGTTGAGCCCCTCGAGCGCCGTCTGGTAGCTGTCGACGAAGGTGGTGAGCTTATCCCAGCCCACATCGCCCTTCTTCTCCTTGGAACCGGTGTCCTCGGAGTACTGCTCAACGGCGTCCTCAAAGCTCAGCTCACCGGAGTTGATCTTGTCCAGGCACTCCTGCGCCTTGGCCTTAGCAGCAGCCTTGTCCTCATCGGAAGCGTCGGAATCAACCTTGATCAGGATGTTCGACGAGCGGCGGGCGTCGTTGTAGTTGGACAGGTTCTCGTTGATGTAATCGACAATCTCGCTGTCCTTGGGCTTGCTCGTGGGCGCGACGGCATCCTTGAGTTTCTGTTGCGCCAGACTCTCCTTGAGCGAGTCCTTGTAGGTGTCCTCGGTATAGCCGTAGGTTTTGAGGGTCTTCTTAAAGGCCTTGGCACCGCCCGCGCTCTTGCACGCGTCCTTCCAAGCCTTCTCGACCTCCTCATCCGACACCGTCACGCCGTTCTCCTTCTGTGCCTGTTGAAGCAGAATCTGCTGCGTGTAGGAGTCGATGAGCTGCTTGCGGTACTTCTTGGGCGTGAGGTCGTTGTCAACCAGATACTGCGCCCAGTCCTTGTCCTTGGTGTAGCCGTAGGACGTGCGCATGCTCATGATCTGCTTGGTCACGGTGTCCTCGGTGAGGTTGGTGCCGTTGATAGTAGCAGCAACACCGCCGGTCAGCTTGTAGCCCGAGGTGTCCTCGGCCTGCGACATAAGGCCGGAGCACGCCATGGCCGAGACGGAAAGCAGCATCGCCAGCACGCCGATGACCACCAGGACGATCTTGACGGTCTTAGACACGTACGTCTTGCGCTGCTTCTTGCGAGAGCTGGAGGCAGCGCGGGCCTGCTGCTCGGGCGTCGGCGCGGCCTCGGAGTTCTTTTTCTTATTTGCCATAGTTGGCCTTTCGCATAACGAATCGAACAAACGCCATTGTGTCACAACGCGGACCCCGCGGCACACCTGGCACATGGGGGACAAGTTAATCTGCACCATTTTGGTGCAAAGGGGACAGCTCTGGCAGCCGGCACCTTAGAAGTGACGGCGGATGGCGTCGACCATGCCCTGGGGCGTGGTCTGGCCGAGCACGTCGGCTGCGGCATCGGCGCCCATAAAGATGTTCATGAGTGCCTGCAGGGCCTCGACCTGGCCGCCCGGCTCGGCAATACCCAAATTGATGACGATCTGCGCCGGCACCGGAGCGCCCATGCCAGCCATAGCGTTAAATGTCACGGGCGCGGCGGGCTTCACCACCGCGATATAGGGCTTGGCCACAAACCCCGGATCGGTATGCGGAATGGCAATGTTTGCCGCCGGCATGGCAAGGCCCGTGGGATAGGCATCCTCGCGCGTGAGAACGGCGTCGAGCCAACCGTCGGCAATGTAGCCACGTGGTGCAAGCTCGCCCTCGAGCCGCGCAAACACCTCATCCGGCGTCGCACACTCCCAATCAAAAAACACCAGCTCAGGCGTAAACAGCGCTTCGTTATCCGCCATGCGCTCACCTCTCTCACCTAGCCATCGGGGACGTTCTTAAATGACTAGTCGTTAAAGAACGTCGCAGGTGACTACCCAAAACAAAAGGTGGCCACGCGCGCCTTGGCGCCAATGACCACCCTGACTACTCGGCTAAATTGTACTGTGCGCCGCTAGCCGCGAGGCGCGTCAATTGCGACCTTGCCGCTCTCCAGCACGTGGACGCGGCCGTCGGCGAGCATTTGCACGACCTCGGGATACAGCACGTGCTCAATCGCGTGGATGTGCTCCTCGAGCGTGTCGACGTCCCAGCTCTCCTCAACAGCCAGCGCACGCTGGGCGATGATGGGGCCGTTGTCGTAGATCTCGTTGGCAAAGTGCACGGTCACGCCGGTCACCTTGACGCCGCGAGCAAACGCATCGTCGATCGCATGGGCGCCGGTAAAGCTCGGCAGCAGCGCCGGATGTAGGTTGACCACGCGATTGGGAAACGCTGCTAGCAGCGGCGTGTGCACCATGCGCATATAGCCGGCCATCACCACGTACTCGCAACCGCGTTCGAGCAGCTCATGCGCGATAATCTCGTCAGCTGCGATGGGGTCAGCATAGACATCCTTGGACAGCGTGAGCGTCTGGATGCCCGCACGCTCGGCACGCTGCAGGCCCTTGGCCGAAGGACGGCTCGACACCACAAGCTCAATCGAGGCGTTGAGCTTGCCGGCGGCGATCAGGTCGATCAGCGCCTGCAGGTTGGTACCCGAACCGCTGATGAGCACGCCGATCTTGAGCGGCTCGGCCGTATCGGTACCGGTCGGACGGGTGTAGGGCACAAAGCCCAGGCCCTCGGCGGCAGCCATCTGCTCGTTAGCGCTCATCGGAGTACACGACCTTACCGGAACCCTCGACGCACTCGCCCACGCGGAACGGCTTCTCGCCCAGCGCGACCAGAGCCTCGGTCACGGCAGCCTCGTCCTCGGGGGCGACGATCAGGCACAGGCCGACGCCCATGTTGAAGGTCTTGCACGCCTCATTGGGCGCGAGCTCGGCCTGACGCGACACGTAGGTGATGACGGGCGGAACATCCCAGCCCATCTCGGCGCCATTGCGGATGACCACGGCATCGACGTCGTCGGCGAGCGCGCGGTTGAGGTTCTCGGTAATACCGCCGCCGGTGATATGGGCAATGGCATGAACGTTGGCGCCACCGCGGAGCAGCTCCAGAATCGGCTTGACGTAGATGCGCGTGGGAGCCAGCAGAGCGTCGGCCAGCGAAGCACCGCCGAGCTCCTCGAGCGGACGGCTTAGCTCCTCGGCCTTAGCGGCGGCCTCGGGCGTGCCCGGCTTGATGCCGTCGACACCGATAACCTTGCGCACGAGCGAGTAGCCGTTGGAGTGCACGCCGGTGGAGGGCAGGCCCAGGATCACATCGCCGGGGCGAACGTTCGCGGGGTCGAGCATCTTGGGACGATCGACAACACCCACGGTAAAGCCGGCGAGGTCGTAATCGGCGGGAGCCATGACGCCCGGGTGCTCGGCCATCTCGCCGCCCACGAGCGCGCAGCCCGCGAGCTTGCAGCCGTCGGCCACGCCCTTGATGATCTTTGCCATGTGCTCGGCCTCAATGTGACCGATGGCAACGTAATCCAGGAAGAACAGCGGCTCGGCGCCCGAAGCCAAAATGTCATTGACGCACATGGCGACCAGGTCCTGGCCCACCGTCTCGTGACGGTCCATAATCTGGGCGAGCACAAGCTTGGTGCCCACGCCGTCGGTGCCGCTGATCAGGATCGGGTCTTCCATATCCTTGAGCGCGGCGGCCGAGAACAGGCCACCAAAGCCACCGATGCCGCCGATAACCTCGGGGCGGTTGGTGTCCTTGACCATCTGCTTAATAGCGTCGACGGCGCGGCCACCCTCGGCGGTATCGACGCCGGCGTCCTCGTACGTCACATGCTTGCTGTCGCTCATCTGAGCCTTCCTCTCCCACTACCGTGGCGCCGCGCGGGCGCCAAACGGTGCTCATAGTTGCGTTCATTTCGGCGCACGCCATAACAGCACGCGCCGTCATATCAACAAAACAGCAGGTAAAACCTACCAAAATAAACCTGTCCCCACATGGCAGGTTTTAGGCCTCGCCGTGCTCCTCTTCCCAGCTGCGGTCATCGTATTTCTCGACCACGGCGTCGTCGTCAAAATGCAGCGGCTTATC
The DNA here is from genome assembly GCF_039752985.1 of Collinsella aerofaciens. Classification (GTDB taxonomy): domain Bacteria; phylum Actinomycetota; class Coriobacteriia; order Coriobacteriales; family Coriobacteriaceae; genus Collinsella; species Collinsella aerofaciens_BT. Next base: position 3,586 of record NZ_JBDMHA010000048.1, on the reverse strand, counting down.
CAGGTTGCGGGGCTTAAAGCCCTCCATGAACTTGTCGCGGCCAAAGCTCTCGGGAATCGCCACGGGGTAGCGTCCGGTAAAGCACGCATCGCAGTAGCCGCCCTTGGGCATGACCTTCAGCAGGCCCTCGACCGAAAGGAAGGCCAGCGAATCGGCGCCGATGTACTCGCAGATCTCCTCGACCGTCTTGTTGGCGCTGATGAGCTGCGACTGCACGTCGGTATCGATACCGTAGAAGCACGGCCAGATGACCTCGGGCGAGTTGATGCGGATGTGAATCTCCTTGGCGCCGGCGTTGCGCAGCATCTTGACGAGCTGCACCATGGTGGTGCCGCGCACGATGGAGTCGTCGATGACGACCAGGCGCTTGCCCTCGATGTTGTCGCGCAGCGGATTGAGCTTCATGCGCACGCCCATGGCTCGCAGCTCCTGCGTGGGCTCGATAAACGTACGGCCCACATAACGATTCTTGATGAGGCCCTCGCCAAAGGGAATGCCGCTCTCGTGCGAATAGCCCTCCGCGGGCGGCAGGCCGGAGTCGGGCACGCCGATGACCAGGTCGGCCTCGACGGGCTCCTCATGTGCCAGCTGACGACCCATGTCATAACGGCAAGCGTAGACACTCTTGCCGTTCATGATGGAGTCGGGGCGAGCGAAGTAGACCTGCTCAAAGATGCAGTTAGCAGGCTCTTCGGCGGCAGGCACGCCCTGCTCGGACACAAGGCCCTCGGCGCTGATGCGCAAAATCTCACCGGGACGGACGTCGCGGACGTACTCGGCGCCCACGATATCGAGTGCACAGGTCTCAGAAGCGACGACCCAGCCGCCGGCGCGGGTGACATGGGTGGCAGCGTCGACCGTCGCGGCGTCGTCTTGCGACGGCAGTTGCGAAACGGAAGCGGCATCGGCCTGGTCCAGGCCCTCGTCCACGAGCTTGCCCAGCACCAGCGGGCGAATGCCATGCGGATCGCGGAATGCGTAGAGCGCCTGCTCGTTGATGAGCGTCATGGCGTAGCCGCCGCGCACGAGCTCCATGGTCTTACGAATGCCCTCGCGCAGGTGGCCCGTACGCTGGGTAAAGTAGCCGATGAGTTTGGTCGCGACCTCGGAATCCGAGTTGGAGAGGAACGGCACGCCCAGCTCGATCAGCTGGCGGCGCAGCTCGTCGGTGTTGACGAGGGTGCCGTTGTGCGCGAGCGCGATAATGACGCTATTGATGGTAGAGAGGTGCGGCTGAGAGGCTTCCCAGCTCTTGGCGCCGGCGGTGCCGTAGCGCACATGACCCACGGCCAGCTGACCGGAGAGCGTCGACAAGTCGGCATTGGAGAACACGCGGTCGAGCAGGCCCAGATCCTTGCGGACCATAACCGTACCGCCGTCACCAACAGCGATTCCCGCCGATTCTTGGCCACGGTGCTGCAGTGCACGCAGGCCAAAGTACGTCAGTCGAGCCACGTCGCGATCGGGCGCCCAGACACCAAAAACGCCGCATTCCTCATGCAGCTGGTCAGAGTCCGGATCATACGTCGACATGGCGTTCACCTGTCCCGCGGCGCGCTCGGCCGCGCGGATGGTTTCTTGAGACATGGCATCCCCTCAGAGCCTCGTATTTTGGCGTTACCCGCCTTATTATACGCACGGCGCGACGCGCTCCCCAGCGCATGAGCAGCGCTTTTTAAAAGCCCACCGAGCTAATAATCCGTTTTGCGGCCAAACATTTTATTGGTCTGCCCAGTGCAAGCGCCCGCGCCCCCATATGGCCGCCGCGTCCACCGTTGGGGATTGCAAAGTTGCAATTGGGACGTTCGTCCTGTCTTTTAGCAGGTCGGCGGCGTATCCTAGTAACCTAGGACAAAGCGAGAAAGGTTCTGTATGGATCGAAACGAACTCGACCCCAGCGTCCCCAGCGCCACGGAGGTCAAGAAGATTCCCCTCATCATTAAAGTGTACGCCGTCCTGTGCATCCTGTCCGGCGTGGGCACACTCCCGTCGGTCGCCGTCTTTATGTGGCAGGTCATCACCGCACTCATTAACGGCAACGCCGCCGCTAAACTCGGTGATAACACCCTGGTCGCGGTTGGCCTTATCGTCGCCGGCATTATGCTCTCGGCGGCAAGCGCGATCATCTTGATCGTCTTTGGCCTGGACCTCATCAAGGACCAGCGGCGCAATGCCGCCCGCCTGTCTTACGTCCTCATCGCATTTACCGTCGTGGAGCTTTTAGTTGACGTGATGCTCCAGGGTATCGGACCCTTCCTGCTGCGCCCCGCCATTCAGCTCGGTATCCTCATTGCGCTGTCGGCCACCGTCGACCCCACGCTACGCCAGGAGCGCGAACTGCAGCGCCGTCTGCAAGAGATGCTCGACCGCGATGCCGCCGCCGAGGGGATGCTCGGCCGCGACGAAACCGGCGAGGGCTACATCAAGCTCAACTACTTCAACCTGTTCTGGGTATTCTTCGTCTGCAGCGTGTTAGGTCTCATTCTCGAGGAAGTCTGGCATATGGTCGTCGTCGATCCCGGCGTCTATCAGGACCGTGCCGGTATGCTATTTGGCCCCTTTAGCCCCATCTACGGATTTGGCGCGGTGCTCATGACCATGGCGCTCAACCGCTTCTATAAAAAGAATCCTCTGATCATTTTCCTGGTAAGTGCCCTGATCGGCGGCGCTTTCGAGGTGTTTGTAGGCTGGTTTATGCAGACCTCATTTGGCGTGGTGTCGTGGAGCTACTCGCACATGAAACTGTTCGGCATGCCCGACCCACTCGCCGTCCTTACGGGCGGACGCACCTGTACGGGCTTTGCCTGCCTGTGGGGCCTGGGTGGCCTTATCTGGATCAAGCTGCTGCTGCCGAGGCTGCTCAAGCTCATCAACATGATTCCGTGGAAAAGCCGCTACTCGGCTACCGTCATCTTTACCGTCATTATGCTGGCCGACGGCGTCATGACGCTACAGTCGCTCGACTACTGGTACCAGCGCGTCAACGGCACGGAGCCGGATATTCCCGTCGCGCAGTTCTACGGCAAGTATTTCGATAACGATTACATGGAGAACCGCTTCCAGAGCATGACCATGAGCCCCAAGGATGCGACGCGCGTGTAGCGCCACGCAATGCCGAGATTATCCAACGCACAGAAAAGCCCGCTGGCAGACTGTGAACTGCCAGCGGGCTTTTTGTTGTCGAGTGCTGCTGCCGGCCTTACGCCTCGCGCTCGACCTCGCTCACGCACTCGTTCTTGATGGTGCCGACGAGCGACTGCAGCGCATCGACCACATGCGGGCGAATGTCTCCGCCAATGAGCACGAGCATGATGTCGTCGCCCACGGTAAGCTCGCCGCTCGCCAGCCACACGCGCACATAGCCGATACCCGGCATCGTGCGCGTCGCCTCGATAGCGGCCTGCACCTTTTCGGCATCGAAGCCAAACACCATGCCGCCCACCTTGTGGCCTGGCGCCACGCCATCGGTCTCGACTCCGCGCACTTCGGCCTTGGGCGTCGCGCGCACCACGCCGTTGTGTGTCAGGTACATCCCACAATCAGCCGCCGAAACATCGGCCTTGGCTTCGCGCAGCCAAGCATCAAC
>NZ_JBDMHA010000047.1:0-18734 GCF_039752985.1 Collinsella aerofaciens | reverse complement strand
GGCCAACGGCCGTGGGCGCTTCACAACCAACACGGTCGGACACCGAGCCCGAAAGCGGGCCCACAAAGGCATTCACGACCGGCATCGCCAAAAACAACAGGCCGGAGATATCGGAGCTAAAGCCGTGGGCATCCTGAAAGTAGAACGGCAGCACAAACTCGGAGGCACCGATACCCACGAACACGATAAGCATGCAAGCCAGGTTAATCGTGAAAGCCGAGCTCGCAAAGCAGCGACGCGCCGCCTCTGTCAACGGCATAGGGCGTTCGCCAGCCTCCGGCTTCACATGCGGCAGCGTATAGAGTCCCACGATAAACGAGATTACGCCAATAGGCAGGTTGATGAGGAAGATGCTCTCCCAGGGAAAGCTCGCCACCAGCACGCCGCCGAGCACGGGGCCGCACATCATGCCAAGAGCCACAAAGGTCGCCAGAATGCCCATGGCACGGCCGCGCTCACGCGCCGGAAACGACTCGGTGATGATGCCCATATTGTTGGCCATCGCGGCGGCACAGCCAATGCCCTGCACGAAACGCGCCAAGATAAGCACCTCGAGCGAAGCCGAAAGCCCGCAAAGCAACGAGCCACCCGTAAAGACGATTACACCAAGCTGGAACACATTCACCTTGCCGCGCACATCGCCCAAGCGGCCAAACGGCAGCATGGCGACGCACGTCGCGAGCAGATACACCGAGCTCACGAGCTGAATGCGGTCGAGACCCACCCCCAGCTCCTTTTGCATCACTGGGAGCGCCACCGTCACGATGCTCGCATCCAGACACGCCATAAAGGTCATGACGAGCACGGTGAACAGAATCGCCCATTTATTCTTACCGTGGGTGTCGCCCTCTAGGGCAATGTGTTCGCGGCGCAGCTGCTCGGCAGTTTTCTCCATGTATATCCTTTCTATCGTGCAACGCAAAAACGGGACCCCAATCGCCTACAAACGGACACGATCGGGGTCCCGCCTACGGAATCGGAACTATGAGGACGTCGTCAGCCGAAAAGCCGTCCCACGCCTCGCACGCACGCTAGCCTAGCACTGCTCGAGTGCCTGCTCAAGGTCGGCAATCAGATCGGCCGTGTCCTCAAGGCCGCACGACAGGCGCACCATGTCGGCGGAGATGCCGCAGGCGATGAGCTCCTCGTCGTTCATCTGGCGATGGGTGGCGTTTGCCGGGTGCAGGCAGCAAGTGCGGGCGTCGGCCACATGCGTGGCGATCTGGGCGAGCTTAAGGCCCTTCATAAAGGTCTCAGCCGCCGCGCGACCACCGTTAAAGCCAAAGCTCACAACGCCGCAGGTACCGTTGGGCATGTACTTCTGAGCGATGTCATAGTACTTATCGCCCTCTAGGCCCGGATAGCTCACGAAGCGTACCTTGGGATGACTCTGCAGGAACTTGGCAACGGCCAGGCCGTTCTCACAATGACGCGGCATGCGCACATGCAGGCTCTCGAGCGAGCTGTTCAGGAAGAAGGCCGCCTGCGGGTTCTGCATGGGGCCGAGGTCGCGCATGAGCTGCGCGGTTGCCTTGGTAATGAAGGCACCCTCGCGACCGAACTTCTTGGCATACGTCACGCCGTGGTAGCTCTCGTCGGGCGTGGTGAGACCCGGGAACTTATCCGCATGGGCCATCCAGTCAAACTGGCCGTGGTCAACGATCACGCCGCCCAGGTAGGCAGCATGTCCATCCATGTACTTGGTGGTGGAGTGCGTAACGATGTCGGCGCCCCACTCAAAGGGACGGCACATCACGGGCGTCGGGAAGGTGTTGTCGACCATCAGCGGCACGCCGTGGTCGTGCGCGGCCTTGGCAAAGCGCTCAATATCGAGCACGGCGAGGGCGGGATTGGCGATCGTCTCGCCAAAGACGAGCTTGGTATTGGGCTCAAAGGCTGCCTCGAGCTCCTCATCAGTGCAGTCGGGGGCGACGAACGTGCAGGTCACGCCCATGCGGCCCATGGTGTGGGCGAGCAGGTTATACGTACCGCCGTAAATGGCAGAGCTTGCGACCACGTGATCGCCGGCACCGGCAACGTTAAAGATCGCGAGGAAGTTCGCAGCCATGCCCGAACTCGTGAGCATCGCTGCGGTGCCGCCCTCCATCTCGCAGATCTTGGCGGCAACCAAATCGCACGTGGGGTTCTGCAGACGGCTGTAGAAGTAGCCAGACTCCTCCAGGTCAAACAGCTTGCCCATGTGCTCCGACGTGTCGTACTTCCACGTGGTGGACTGGTAGATGGGCACCTGGCGCGGCTCCGCATCTCCCGGGTGATAGCCGCCCTGAACACATGTAGTACCGATAGTCTGCTCGCTCATATCTAGCTCCCTTGCCTGGGTTTTAGTTTTATTCGGTTCACGATACCGCTACCCTGCACCCCTCTCAACCCATCCCCAAGGTAGGTTATGGGACAAATTGATTAGGGGTATTTATCTCAAGCCTTGGGCATTTGCTCGATAGATAAAAATGAGGCATACATGAAGCTCTCGATGATTACATGCCCCGTCACGGGTACCATAGGCGGGTACACCGTGACCAAGGAGACAACGATGAAGCAGATCGATACCACCCAGCTCGACACCGCCGCCTGCCAGGCTCAGGCTGCCGAATACCACGCCCGCGGCTTTAACTGCGCACAGGCCGTTGCCTGCACGCTCGCACCTGCCGTCGGGCTCGACCCCCAGACCGCCTTTACCCTCACCGAGGGCTTTGGCGCCGGCATGGGTGGCATGACCGAGACCTGCGGCGCCATCTCGGGCGCTGTTGCCATCATGGGCTTTGTAATGAGCGACGGCATGGAGAACCCCAAGACCAAAGGCCAGACCTACAAGCTGTCGCGCGAGATTGCCAAGCGATTTGGCGAGAAGAACACGACGACCGTCTGCGGCACGCTCAAGGGCATCAGATCGGATAAAGGTCCGCTCCGCAGCTGCCCCGGCTGCATCGACGATGCCGTCGAGATCGCCTGCGATGTGCTAAAGCAGCTCGCCGAGTAAACGGCAGCAACAGAAAAACGACGGCCGGCGCGCTTAGGATCCATCCAAAAGCACGCCGGCCGTCGTCGTTAGAACTCGGCAAACTCGGGAGCGCCGACCTCGATCTCTTCGCGCCCCGCCATAAGCTCGCGCATCTTGGCGCAAAATTGCTCCTGCTCCCCCGCTTTGAATACCAGGTGAAGTGTCACGGCATCCGCGTAATCGGTATCCGAAACCTTGGCACCCGAATCCTGCGCCAAACGAAGCACCTGCTCATACTGCGGATAGGCCACATGCACGTCAACAGGCACGACGCTTGTCATCTCAACGATCTGCCCTGCCTCCTGAGCCGCGGCCACCGCCGCCTGCGTCGCCGCGGTATAGGCGCGTACCAAGCCACCAGGCCCCAACAGCGTGCCACCAAAATAGCGCGTCACTACGCAGCAAACATTTTTGAGCTCCGCGCCGCGCAGCACCTCGAGCGTCGGCATGCCGCTCGTGCGGCTCGGCTCACCATCATCGCTCTGGCGCTCGCGCCCATCGACCAAAATCCACGCGGGAACATTGTGTCGAGCGTCGTAATGACGCTTGCGAACCATCTCGATAAAGGCATTCGCCTCATCCTCGGACTCAATATGGACCAGCTGGGCAATAAACCGGCTCTTGCGGTCCACAAACTCGCCCGAAGCCTCAATATTCGATTGCAGAGTAAAATAGCTGTCCAACAAAGCCCCTCAAACACAAGCAAAGCAACAAACAGCCTCAATAATACGGCAAAGACCGTACCGTTAATCCCGGTAAATAGAACGGCAACACCGATGACCAGGCAAAAACAGCGAGACGGCGTCAGCTGAGTCGATTTGGCCCGAAAGAGGAGGGAGCACGCCTTATGGCGGCGACCGACGAATGAGCGCCAAATCGGCCAGCTGACGCCGTCGAAGGCGAGAACCCGTCAGCGCGAGCAAGGTGCCTTGAAAGACGAGGGCATTGACCTTATGGTCATGCCCGAAGGTTTGAAAGGCAGATTGCCGCGCTGACGGGTTCGCAGCGTCAACAAAGTGCTGAGTGGGCCTATAAGCCGGGTTCTGTCGTGAACGGTCATTTATCTTGTCTGCACGTTACCGTGCAGCTCCACGCACGCTACCCGAACGCGGACCGGGCCGGCCCATAGCGTTCCTATTCGCGCTTGCTCCGGATGGGGCTTGCCAAGCCGCCGTGTTGCCACGACGCTGGTGGTCTCTTACACCACCGTTTCAGCTTTTCCCTTTACGCCTTGCGGCGCAGGTGGGAGTCTTCTTTTCTGCGGCGCTTTCCGTCGGATCACTCCGCCCGGCCGTTAGCCGGCATCCCGCCCTCTGGAGCCCGGACTTTCCTCACGCGTACTGCAAACAGCACATCGCGCGACCGTCTGGCCCACTCAGCAGTGCAAGAGTGTAGCACACCGTTGCCGCAGGCAATGGCACAACACAAGCGTTCGACACGATAAACCAAGAACCACGCCATGCAGTACAATAGGGTTGTCGATGGGCAATGTCGTCAGTCGAGACGCGACCGCGCTCCGCACCCCTCCGTCTACTCGGTGCGTTCCCGCCTCCTCCCCGAGGCGGGATGTCGGCATTTTTTTATTCACCGACAACCCAATAGCCTGTGGACAGCCCGGGTAGCATCGCGTGCATCAGCAGCGAAAGCAAAAAGGGACCCGTCCATTGCGGACGGATCCCTTAAAACAGGTGATCGTCAAACCGATTTACTCGGCGTCGGTCTCCTCGTCCTTCTTCTCGGAAGGAAGCGGGGTAACCTCGATCTCGACGCCCAGAGTCTCAGCAGCGGACTTCATGGACAGGGAGATACGACGACGGTCGAGGTCGATCTCCATGACCTTGACCTGAACCTTGTCGCCCACGTGGGTGACCTGAGAAGGCTGATCGACGTGCTTGTTGGCCATCTCGGAGATGTGCACCAGGCCCTCGATGCCCTCGCCCAGATCGACGAAAGCGCCGAACGGGACAAGCTTGGTCACAGTGCCCTCGACGATAGCGCCGACGGGGTACTTCTTGACCAGTGCGCGCCACGGATCCTCGGTGGTCTGCTTGAGACCCAGGGAGATGCGCTCGCGATTGAGATCGACGTCGAGAACCTCGACCTCGACCTCCTGGCCGACCTTGACAACCTCGGAAGGATGGTTGACGTGGTTCCAGGAGAGCTCGGAGATGTGGATGAGGCCATCGATACCGCCGAGGTCGACGAAGGCGCCGAAGTCGACGATGGAGGAAACGGTGCCCTGGAGACGCATGCCAGACTTGAGCTTGGACAGGATCTCGGAGCGCTCGGCCTTACGGGACTCCTCGAGCACGACGCGACGGGAGAGGACGACGTTGTTGCGGTTGCGGTCCATCTCGATGACGCGGGCCTCGATGCGGGTGCCCATGTAAGAGGTGAGGTCCTTGACGCGACGGAGGTCGACGAGGGAAGCGGGCAGGAAGCCACGCAGGCCGATGTCGAGGATCAGGCCGCCCTTGACAACCTCGATAACCTCGCCCTCGACGTTCTCGCCGGAGTTGAACTTCTCCTCGATGCGGTTCCAAGCACGCTCGTACTCGGCACGCTTCTTGGACAGGACCAGACGACCGTCCTTGTCCTCCTTCTGGAGAACCAGAGCCTCGATGGGATCACCGAGTGCAACGATGTCTGCAGGGTTAGCGTCCTTGCGGATGGACAGCTCGCGGACCGGGATAACGCCCTCGGACTTGAATCCGATGTCAACGAGCACCTCGTCATGCTCGATCTTAACGACAGTGCCGTTAACGAGATCGCCCTCATCAAAGTCGGTAATCGTACCGTCGATGAGGTTGTTCATCTCCTCCTCATTGACATCGTCAAGAGAGAAAATGGACGAGTTCTGAATCTCACTCAAAGGTGGACCCCTTTCGAACTACGGGGCCCCGATTGCTAGGACCTACAGAAGGGTGCGACAAGCACACAACGTTTAGGAACACTCGGGAGCCGACAGATACTAATGTGACGCTTATGCAATCACGTTCGTATAGGTTACGGGGAAATGAGTTCGATTTCAAGCGTGAACTGCGATTTTTTACTCGTGTGGAGACTTTTTCGTAATCTTATGAACACACGTCTCCGCAACTTGACGATAACCAGCCAGGCATTCGGCTTTGGGGTAAAGTATCCGGAGCCAACGATTCTAGATCGATTTTTCGAGAAAGGTGCCCGCGTGCTCAAAGCAGTCGTTTTCGATATGGACGAAACGCTTCTCAGCATCAACCTCAACGCGTTCATCCTTCGCTATTTTAAGGATGTCTCGTCGATGCTCGCGGATATCGGTCGCCGCAGCCACGGTGGCACGATGGCACGCCTCGGCACTATCTTGGTCGACCTCAACGCCAATCGCCGAAGCGGCACGGATAATCGCACCAATCTTGAGTTCTACCAAGAAGAGGTTGAGCGCCGGTGCGGCATTTGCCTCTCGGACCCACTCATCTACGAGGCGTTTACCTACTACGACCGCGAAGTTCTTCCGTACAAGAACGACGATGTCATCAACGCCCACGCCATGCCCGGCGCACATGCCGCGCTTCAGGCCGTACAGGATGCAGGGCTACGTTGCGCGCTCTTTACCAACCCCAGCTTTCCGCAGGGGGCCATCGAGTGCCGCATGGGTTGGGGCGACCTGGCCGACGCCCCCTTTGAGCTCGTCACGCACATGGGAAACACCACCCGCTGCAAGCCCGATGCCACCTACTATCTAGAGCAGCTTCAGGTGATGGGGCTCGAGCCGCACGAGGTCCTTATGGTGGGCAACGATCCCAAGCGCGACTTCCCGTCCCCCGATTGCGGCATCCAAACCGCCTTTGTGGGCCAAGGCAAGCCCAGCCGAGCCACCTGGCGCGGAACCATGGAAGACTTCGCCCGCGACTTTAACGCCGTAATCGAGGCCTTCTACGAGCACCAAATAGCCGACGAACTGTCGTAGGACCCCTCGCTCCAAACCAAATATCGCCGCAGGTTGAGCACAAGTCAGCGAAAATGCCCCTAAGCGAGCAATGTGCCTTGAAAGAGGAGGGCATAGGCCTTCTGGCCATGCCCGACGATTGAAAGGCAGATTGCCGCTTAGGGGCGTTTGCAGCGTCGACTGGTTACGCGGTTTGGTAAAACCGCGTAACTAGCACACCTGGGTTTTGCCGATCATGATGTTGAGGATCTCGACGTCGGTGTCCTTCATGCCCACACGGCCTACATAGCCCATGCTGGCGATTGTCTGCTCGACGGTATCCTGGATCAGGCCCTCACCGGCACGGAAGCCGCGGCCCTGCATGGCCATATCGTGGCCCAGAATCGCCGCATCAACGGCAGCGGAAATCTTGGCGGCACAGCTTGCCTTGGCGCCATCGCACACGATGCCGCCCACGTTACCGAGCGTGTTCGAAACCGTCGCGCCAATCTGCTCGCGCGTGCCACCACACAGCCAGGTAATCGCGGCACCGGCACCGCATGCGGCGCAAATAGCACCGCAAAACGCCGAGAGCGCACCAATATAGCTCTTGATATGCACGGCGATAAGATCGGACAGCATCACGGCGCGCACCAGGCGATCATGGTCGCAGCGCAAATACTCGGCATACTCCATAACGGGCAAGGCACAGGTAATGCCCTGATTGCCCGAGCCGCACACGATGGCGACCGGCAGCGCGCAGCCGTTCATGCGGGCATCGGACCCGGCGGCCGCACGGGCACGGGCACGGCAGGCGACGTCATCGGCACGAGCGCCCAGCAGCGTACGGCCCACCTCGGCGCCCCAAGCGTGCGCCAGGCCCTCGGCACTGATCGCACCGTTCAGCTCAATCTGACGCTCAACGGCAGCGCGGGCGTCCTCAATGTCACCGTCCTCGATAAAGTCGATGATGGACTCAATGCTCATAGGGGTATCGACGTTATCTGCCGCACGCTCGGCCACGACGCGCTCGGCGCAGGCGGCACACTCCCCCGCCGACTTGCCGCATACCGGAATACCGTCGAGCGTATGACACGTAACATTGGTGTGGTGGTCGGTAATCTCGACGACCGCGGCATGGCCCCCGGCCGTTGCGGTCACCTTGATGTAGAGGTTGGGCACACCCTCGACAAGCGACACATCGCAGTAACCGGCATCGGCGAGAAGCTCGGACACGCGAGCACGGTCTTCGTCGTTAACGCTCTCGAGCACCTCGAGCGCGCTCTTGGCGTCACCGCCCACGGCACCCAGCACGGCCGCCGCTTCAATACCGTGCATGCCGCCCGAGTTGGGCACGGTCACGCTCTTAACGTTCTTGATGATGTTGCCCGAGCAGGCAACGTCCATATGATCGGGTTCGCAACCGAGCGTCTGGCTCGCCAGCGCCGCTGCATAGGCAACGGCAATGGGCTCGGTGCAGCCGAGCGCACAGACAAGCTCGCGGTTTAAAACATCGCAAAACGCGGTATCACGAAGGGAATCGGCAGGCATAGGTATCTCCTACTTGTATAAAGGGCTGGGCTCTCGATAATAGTTAGCTCTTTTATTTGATAACAATGCATCAAAAACCGCAACCCAAGTTCCGGCGGACGGCGTTCAAGCGCAAACTGACAGCATTAATACATGAAAAACTAGTCTTGTTGCATGCTAAAGCGTTTGACCAAAAAACGCCCGAGCGTTTACACAAAAGTCGCGCTATCATGCAGTCGAACGCGGTAAAACCTTTAGCATTTGCGCCGCACAGACCAGAGAGGAACCACTCATGAAGATTGGTATCGGTAACGACCACGCCGCCGTCGAGCTCAAGAACATCATTTCCGAGCACCTGAAGGAGCGCGGCTGCGAGGTCGTGAACTTTGGCACCGACACCTCCGAGAGCTTTGACTACCCCATCGCCGGCTACAAGGTGGGTAAGGCCGTTGCCAACGGCGACGTCGATCTGGGCATCCTCATCTGTGGCACCGGTGTCGGGATTAGCCTGGCTGCCAACAAGGTCGAGGGCGTACGCGCCGTCGTGTGCTCCGAGCCCTTCAGCGCCAAGCTCTCCCGCATGCACAACAACACCAACGTGCTCGCCTTTGGTGCCCGTGTCGTGGGCTCCGAGCTCGCTAAGATGATCGTCGACGAGTGGCTCGACGCCGAGTTTGAGGGCGGCCGTCACGAGCGTCGCGTTAACCTCCTCAACGAGATCGATCACACGCGCGGCCTCAAGGTCGTCGACGAGGCCTAAACCACTCAGTGCCACAAGCTAACAGCAGGGGCCCGCTCGGAACTCATGACCGAGCGGGCCCCTTCATAGATTTTGGAATAAAAGGGCGCCGCGGATGGAGTTCCGCGGCGCCCAAGCCACACGCTAACAGCTTTAAGGAGTCAAAGCTGGTTTAGCCAAAGAAGCGCTTGATCTCAATCTCGGCGTTCTCCAGGCAGTCGGAGCCGTGGATCACGTTGGCGTTGACATCGACGGCAAAGTCGCCGCGGATGGTACCAGGAGCAGCGTCAAGCGGATTAGTAGCGCCCATGAGGGTGCGCATCTTAGCAACAGCGGAGAGACCGGAAACGACCATCTTGACGACCGGACCGCTCGTCATAAAGTCGCAGAGACCGCCAAAGAAGGGCTTGTCGGCCAGATGGGCGTAGTGCTCCTCGACAGTAGCGCGCTCGAGCGTGGTCATCTCCATGCGCTCGATGACAAGGCCGCTGCGCTCAATGCGAGCAACGATCTCGCCGATCTTGCGGTCGCGCACGGCGTCGGGCTTAATCATGATGAAGGTCTTCTCGATAGCCATAAAAGTAGCCTTTCAAGTAGGTTCGCGCGTGCCCAAGTCCCATTCCGGCACCCGCCTGGACTGCATCGTAACAGAGTTTTAGCTGCAGTTAAACAAAAAGCTGTTTATTGAAACGTTGCAATTTATTAAAGCGCTCCATATGTGTCACTTCTGTTTCGAAGCCCGATTAGAGTACCATCCGACCGCCCATCAACCGCGCCGAACAGAGCAGGCGGTCGGTTGCCGCCCGCGAACGTATCCCCTTCACAACCTGCCCAAAGGTCCTACAGAAGTTCTCGACAAGCCCCTCCCCCATAGCAACAAAATACGGGCTCCCACATCAGCAGGCGCCCGTAAAGCGAAAACGATTTATCAATAAATGGACAATACGTCTTCAGCCAAACCTCTACTTTGCCCCGTGACCCATCTCGACGACCTTGGTTAGCGATCCAAACACACCTTCGTCGACCACGAGCTGCGCCTCGGCACGCTGCAGCTGCACGGCAACGGCGGCAGGGGCGGTGCCGCCCTCGGTCGTGCGCGCGGCGACAATCGACGGGATGTCGAGCGCCTCGGTAATGTCGTGCTCAAAGAGCGGGCTTGCCTCCTGGAACACCTCAAACGGCAGGTCCTCAAGATTGCAGCCGCGCTTCTCACACATCAGAACCAGATGCCCCACCACGGCATGTGCCTCGCGGAACGGCAGGCCACGCTTGGCCAGGTAATCGGCAACATCGGTAGCGGCAAGGTGCCCCACGCCGCACTCGCGCGCCATGGCATCCTCGTTGACGGTCCAAGTCGAAATCATTCCGGCCATAACCGACAGGCACTGCATGAGCGTATGGGCGGTATCGAGCGCGCCCTCCTTGTCCTCCTGCAAGTCCTTGTTATAAGCAAGGGGCAGGCCCTTCATGGTCACGAGTAGCTGCACCAGGTTGCCATAGACTCGGCCACTCTTGCCGCGGATAAGCTCGGCAAAGTCGGGGTTCTTCTTCTGCGGCATGATAGACGAGCCGGTGGAGTAGGAGTCTGAGAGCGTGATAAAGCCAAATTCGGAGCTCGACCACAGCACGATCTCCTCGGAAAGACGCGACAGGTGCATGGCCATGACGGAGCCGGCATAATGCAGATCGAGCAGGAAATCACGGTCGGAAACCGCATCGAGCGAGTTGGGAATCACACCCGCAAAGCCAAGTTCGGCAGCCGTCATCTGACGATCGAGCGGATAGCTCGTACCGGCAAGCGCGGCAGCGCCCAGCGGGCAGTTGTCGGCGGCATCAAAGGCGGCCTTCAAGCGTGTAAAGTCGCGCGCGAACATCCAGGAATACGCCAGCAGATGATGCGACAGCAGCACGGGCTGAGCATGCTGCATGTGCGTGTAGCCCGGCAGAATCACCTTGTCGTACTTCTTGGCCGCATCCACCAGCACATGGCGCAGCTCAAGATTGGCCTCCATGAGCTCCTTGGCCAGCGCCTTGACGCCCAGACGCGTATCAGTCGCCACCTGGTCGTTGCGCGAACGCCCGGTATGCAAGCGCTTACCGGCCTCGCCGATGCGACGCGTCAGCTCGCTCTCGATGGACATATGGATGTCCTCGTCGTTGATATCGAAGGTAAAGTTGCCGGCATCGATATCCTGTTCGATTCCGGTCAGGCCCTCGGCAATCGCCTGCTCGTCCTCGGCACTGATGATGCCCTGGGCCGCCAGCATCTTGGCATGCGCCTTAGAGCCGGCGATATCCTGCTTATAGAGATGTTTATCGACCGGCAGCGACGCGCCAAACTCCTGCGTGACCTCGGCCACGCCCGCCTCAAAACGACCGCCCCAAAGAGCCATGGAACCGTCCCCTTTCTCCAAATACCAAAACAAGCGCCCTAAGCAATGCGCCATGTCGCTAAAGCGATTTTTCAACCGCTAGTTTTACACATTCCCCACCGTGCGCGGGGCCATGTAGCTAATTTGCAAAGAAGTGACGCACCAGGCACTTGGCGCCCAACGTCCCCCTCCGGATGTTGCCTTGCGAACCATCGATCCAGGCCTTCAGGCTCATAGGAACATCCTCGACCTTTGCAGCATCGAACTCGGGCGCGAGGGCAAGTAAGGCATGCGCGACAGCATTGAACATAATGGATACTCCTCATATATATAGGCGCAGAGCCGCCCAATTGATAGAAGGAGCCCCGCCGGACAACCCCGGCGGGGCTCGGAATCAGCCGCGGACGCGGCATCATATATGCGGGCGGAACGTAGGGGCCACCGATGTTAAGAAGTGTCAGCAAGCATAACGAAAGGTAGGGACCCCGTGCGCCCGTTTTGTATCACGCGGATGGGCCGCGCGGATACCAAGGGAAGGAGGCGCTAGGCCTGGGCGGCGACGGAGCTGGGACCCTGGACCTTTGCCCACGTCTTGAGCGACAGCGTATCGATCTCGATAAAGCCGGCGCTGGCCTTCTCGTCAAACGTGGTGTCGCGGTCGTAGGTAGCCAGACCGTAGTCGTAGAGGCTGAAGGGGCTCTTGCGGCCGACGACATGGCAGTTGCCCTTAAAGAACTTCAGACGGACGGTGCCGGTCACGAACTTCTGGGTGTCGGCCATAAAGGCGTCGAGCGCGTTTTTGAGTGGGCTGTACCACTGGCCGTTGTACACGGCGGTGGCCCAATCCTGCTCGAGCTTAATCTTGGCCTTGAGCAGGTCGCCCTCGACGCAAATGTCCTCAAGCGCCTTGTGGGCGGTGATGAGTGTCAGGGCGCCGGGAACCTCATAGCACTCGCGGCTCTTGAGGCCCACCAGACGATCCTCGACCAGGTCCAGGCGACCAAAGCCGTTGTCGCCGGAGATCTTGTTGAGGGCGATGACGATCTCGGAGAGCTTCATCTTCTTACCGTCGACGGCGACGGGCTTGCCGGCCTCAAACTCAATCTCGGTATACGTCGGGGTGTCGGGCGTGTCCTCAGGATTCTTGGTCATAACCCAAGCGTCATCGAGCGGCTCGTTCCAGGGATCCTCCAGGTGACCGCACTCGATGGCGCGACCCCACAGGTTGTCGTCGATGGAGTAGGGGTTGTCGTTGGCACCCTCGGGAACCGGCACGTTGTGAGCATGGGCGTAGGCGACCTCGTCGGGACGGCACTTCAGGTCCCACTCGCGAACCGGGGCGATAACCTTGAGCTCGGGGTCGAGGGCCTTGACGGCAGCCTCGAAGCGGACCTGGTCGTTACCCTTGCCGGTGCAGCCGTGGGCGACGTAGGTCGCGCCAAACTCGTGGGCGACCTCAACAAGCTTCTTGGCAAGCAGCGGGCGAGACAGGGCGGAAAGCAGCGGATACTTGTTCTCGTACATGGAGTTTGCGGCGATGGCCTTGGTCAGGAACTCATCGGAGAACTCGTCGCGCAGGTCGAGCACCTGACAATCCAGAACGCCCAGGTCGAGGGCCTTCTGCTTCTTGGCATCCAGGCCGGTCTCCTCCTGGCCCACATTGCCGCAGACGCAAACGACATCGAGATTCTTCTCGTCCTGGAGCCACTTGACACATACGGATGTATCAAGACCACCAGAATATGCGAGAACGACTTTTTCCTTGCTCATGGCTGTTTCCTTTCGCCCTTGGTAGCTAGTTAGAACATCGGTCAGTTGCAAGTCATTTCGAGGTCAAAACCGTGCAATATCAGGTTAAATAGCAAAAATCAGCACATACATGCCCTAGAAACATGCAGCAATGTCGTGCTAAAACCCAACGACCTCAAAATGACTCTGTTGAGGCAATTCGCCCCATGCGGACAGAGACGATTGTTATCGTCGTCGGGAAATTGCGCGCTGGCGTCGGATGGCATTGTCTGCAGTAGTGATGATCTTTACGAACTGCATCTGCCTCTCCTTTCACCTATCGCCGGGCGCAATTCTAATATCGTAAACGGTACCTTTTCCTCGGTAAGCGGCTCATTCGCCGTCTCCGTTTTCGATGTTCGCTATATTACGATAAAGTGCTCGCTGCGCAAGCGACAAATTCAAATTTCTGAAAAGTTTTTTCATTAGTTTGTGAATTGCAGTGCAAATACGCACCATTCCTGCGAAAATACGCTCGATTACATAGCAGAGGGTCATTACGCCCGAAACAATCTGGAAACGGAAAGGCGCATTTATGCAGACTTATGAATCAGACGCTAACATCGGCAACATTAAACTCATCGCCGTCGACATGGACAAGACGCTGCTCACCGACGAGCGCGTGTTGCCGCAGGGTCTTGATGAGCGCCTGGACAAGCTCGCCGACGCCGGCATCGTATTCTGCCCCGCCAGTGGACGCCCTGCCCCCAAACTCGAGGAGATGTTCGAGGGCATCAAGAACCGCCTCGCCTTTTGTCCCGACAACGGAGCGTGCGTGATCTATCGCGGAAGCTATATCTATAAGAGTAATATCGACGTGGAGCTGTACCAGCAGGTCTTGAGCCGCGCCTCGGAGGATCCGCGCGCTGTCCCCGTCCTGTGCTGCTTCGACGAGTTCTACGTGCTTGCCCGCGACCATCAATACCACGACGAGATCAGCGTCTACTACAACACAATCAACTACGTCGACAGCTTTGAAGGCATTGATATCGAGTCCAACAAGATCTCGATCTTCTTCCCCGGCTACGACGCCGAGCCCGCGTTTCGCGAGACCTATAGCCCCGAGTTCTCGGACAAGCTCTACGTCACCAACGCCGGGCGCGAGTGGATCGACTTTATGAACCTGGGCGTCGACAAGGGCGCCGGCGTCGCGCACCTGTGCGAGCACCTGGGCATCGATATTGCCGACGCCGCTGCCGTGGGCGATACCTACAACGACATCCCCATGCTCGAGCGCGTCGGTCACAGCTTTATCGTGGACAATGCCGAGGAGCACATGAACGCACACGCTAAATGGCGCATTCCGAGCAACAACGACGGGGGCGTACTGACGCTCATCGACGCCATCTTGGCGGCTCGTTAATCTATCCCGTCGCCATGCCCGGGGCCGACCGCTTGATTTTTGCTCGGTCAAGTCCTGGGCTCGCACGAAGAGCACATTTAGTGCTCTTCGGCTCGTGCGGAATCTACAAAAATCAAGCGGTCGGCCCCGGGCATGGCCATGTTGACTTTGCTTGCCGCCAAGATGGCCTCTTGAGTGTCTAGATACTTGGCTGAATTTATTTGAACAGAGGGGAGCCCCTTTTTGGAAGGGGCTCCCCTCTGTTTTGGTTACTTTGGGGTTGTGGGCACTTCCCTATTTGGCGTCGGCCCAGGTTATGCCGGTGCTGGCTTCGGCGATTAGGGGGACGCGGAGGTCTACTACGTGCTCCATGACGTCGCGGACCATGGTGGTTAGGCGCTCGACTTCATCGACGGGGCACTCAAAGTCCAGTTCGTCGTGTACCTGCAGGATCATGTGGGCGGCAAAGCCTTCTTCTTCCAGGCGACGACTTACGCGGGCCATGGCGATCTTGATGATGTCTGCTGCGGTGCCCTGCATGGGATGGTTCATGGCCGTGCGCTCGCCAAAGCCGCGGAGTTGCGGATTTTTGGCCTTGAGCTCCGGAATATGACGCCGGCGACCGTACATGGTCTCGGCGTAGCCCGTCTGCTTGGCACGCGCCACCACGTTGTCGAGGAACGTGCGCACGCCCGGGTAGGCCTCGTAGTAGCGATCGATCATGTCGCGCGCCTCGGCCATCGAGATGTGCAGCGACTGCGACAGACCGTAGGCCTGCTGACCGTACACGATGCCAAAGTTCACGGCCTTGGCGCGGCTGCGCAGGTCGGGCGTTACCTCGGACACCGGCACGCCAAACACGCGCGCGGCCGTCTCGGCATGGAAGTCCTCGCCCTCGTTGAAGGCGCGCACCAGGTGCTCGTCGCCCGAAAGATGCGCCAGCAGACGCAGCTCGATCTGCGAGTAGTCCACCGCCAAAAAGACGCTGCCCTCGCCTGCCGAAAACGCCGTCTTGACGGTACGACCCAGCTCAGAGCGCGTCGGAATGTTCTGCAGGTTCGGATCACTCGAGGACAGACGTCCCGTTGCGGTAATGGTTTGGTTATACGTGGTGTGCACGCGGCCGTCGCCTCGACGCAACGGTCCCAACGTGTCCAGATAGGTTGACTTGATCTTGGACTTCTCACGCCAGTCCAAAATCAGGCGCACGATCTCGTGGTCGCGGGCAAGATCGCTCAACACCTTGGCATTGGTCGAATAGTAACCGCGCTTGGTCTTTTTGAGACCCTTGGTCGGAAGGCCCATCACATCAAAGAGCACATGCGAAAGCTGCATGGGGCTGCCAATATTAAAGGTCTCGTCACCGGCAATGTTGCGAATGCTTCGCTCAACTTCGGTGATCTGGGTCGCCAGGCCCTCGGACAGGCTGCGCAGTCGATCGGGATCCACGAGCATGCCCGCGCGCTCCATCTTGGCGAGCACCGGCACAAGCGGCATCTCGATGCCGTCGAACACGTTGGCGGCGTTCTCACGGGCCATGCGATCGCGCAGCGGCGCGACCAGCGTCAGCGTCAAGGCAGCCGTGCGAGCGGCGGGCGCAGGAGCGTCCTCGCCGGCACCCTCTGCGCCGCATGCCGCGGGCAGCGACATCTGCAGATAGGTATCAGCCAGATACGCCTCATCAAACTCGGAGCGGTCGGAATCCAGCAGGTAGGCGGCAACCACGGTATCGAAGATACGCGTGGAATCGGCAGCGAGCGGATCCATGAGCTCGGGCTCAGAGGAATCGATGGGCGAAAGCTCGTGCAACAGCGCCTTCATATCCGGGCTCGTCACGCGGCCTTCCATAAACAGGCGCGCGAGCACACCAGCGATCACGCCGTGGGCAAAATTGAAGCCCTCGACAGCGGCAGGCGCGCCGCCATCGGCTTCCTCGAGCGCAAAGAGCCCCTTGGACGTCGCCAGCCACAGCGTACGCGTCAGGCCAAAGAGCGCACCCTCCTCCTTGTCATCGTCCACCACGGCGGCAACCCACTCGCCCGCATCAATCGCGCGGGCGACCTCGGACGCCACGGCAGCAAGTGCCTCCGCATCGCCTGCGGCGGCACGCAAAACGGAGGGAATCTCAAGCGTGCTGGCAGCGGGCACGACCCCGCCCTCGCCGCCAATCAGCGCCAGGAAGCGGTTCTGCATGGCCGTAATGCCGAGCGTGCCGAGCGCCGCGGAGACCTCGTCGGCAGAAAACGCCGGGAAGGACGTCGCCTCAAAGTCGAGCTCGACAGGCGCATCGGTGCGAATGGTTGCGACCTTGCGGCTCAGCAGCGCATCGTCGATATGTGCACGCAGGTTCTCGCCCATCTTGCCCTTGACCTCGTCGGCATGCGCGATGACTTCGTCCAGGCTACCGTACTGCGCGATGAGCGCACTCGCCTTTTTGGGGCCGATGCCCGGTACGCCGGGAATGTTGTCCGACGTATCGCCCTTCAGACCGTAAAAATCGGGTACGAGGGCCGGCGTAATGCCGTGATACAGGTCGTCCACGCTCTCGGGTGTCATGATCGCCACGTCGGACAGGCCCTTGCGAGTCGAGACCACGTTGACGTGCTCGGTCACGAGCTGATACATGTCGCGGTCGCCGGTCACCAGCAACATGTCGCAGCCGGCCTCCTCACCCAGGCGCGCCATGGTTCCCAGGATATCGTCACCTTCCCAGCCCTCAGACTGCAGAATCGGCACGTTGAGCGCGCCGAGCAGCTCCTTGATCATCGGAAACTGTGCGTGCAGATCGGGGTCCATGGGCGGACGCTGTGCCTTATACTGCGGCAGCATCTCCATGCGCACGCGCGGCTTGCCCTTATCAAACGCCACGACCACGCCGTCGGGGTTAAAGGCATCGATCATCTTGAGAAACATGTTCAGAAAGCCAAAGATCGCGTTGGTGGGGCGACCGTCCGGCGCGTTCATGGTCGGCGGCACGGCGTGGAAGGCACGGTGCATGAGCGAGTTGCCGTCGATAACGGCAAAGGTGCGGCGCTTATCAGACATATTGAATACCTCGCTTTGGGCTGGGCACGGTTTGCTCACCCCAGTTTACACGCTCCCCGCCCCGCGGCCACCGCACATCAAGCTCCGCCGCCATCTCACGCCCGTGCGTGATACGATGGCTCACGGTACATCAACCAGCACGATCGATCCGAAAGGAGCCTGCGTCATGGAGCGTCCCTGCGCATGGAAAAAGTACACGCCACAGCAAATCGAGGAGCTCGAGGAGCTTTGCCGCGGCTATAAGCAGTTTTTGAGCGAGAACAAGACCGAGCGCCTGTGCGTCAAGACCGGCATCAAGATGGCCGAGGAGGCGGGCTACGTCAATCTGGAGACCGTGATCGCCGAGGGCCGCGCGCTCAAGGCCGGCGACAAGGTGTACGCCGCCAATCACGGCAAGGACCTCATGCTCGTCAACCTGGGCACCGCCCCGCTCGAGCAGGGCTTTAACATCCTGGGCGCCCACGTGGACTCGCCGCGCCTGGACCTTAAACAGAACCCCGCCTTCGAAGCCGGCGACATGGCCTACCTCGACACGCACTACTACGGTGGCGTCAAGAGCTACCACTGGGTGGCCTCCCCGCTTGCACTCGTGGGCGTCATCTGCAAAAAGGACGGCACCACCGTCGACATCAACATCGGCGACAAGGCCGACGATCCGGTCTTTACCATCTCCGACTTGCTGATCCACCTCTCGAGCGAGCAGATGGCCAAGCCCGCCAAGGACGCCGTCGACGCCGAGATCCTCGACGTGATCGTAGGCGGCCGTCCCGTCAAGTTCGATGAGGACGACAAGGACGCCCCCAAGGAGCCCGTCAAGCAGATGTTCTTGGACATCCTCAAGGAGCAGTTCGACGTCGAGGAGGAGGACTTCCTCTCCGCCGAGATCGAGGTCGTGCCCGCCGGTCCCGCCCGTGACATGGGCCTGGACCGCTCCATGATTCTGGGCTATGGCCACGACGATCGCGTCTGCGCTTACCCCTCTATGCTTGCCCAGA